>JANNXS010000227.1:0-3178 GCA_031409695.1 Hyphomicrobiaceae bacterium | reverse complement strand
CCCGCACATAAAACCGCTGTTGTTCAAAACTTTCCGATTGCAGCCGAGCTGCACGCTGGACCTGCGCAGCCCTGGGCCGGGCGAGGGCAAACCATTGCCTACGTTGGCGGCATCTCCGTAGTGCGTGGCTGCCGCGAAATCGTGACAGCGATGGAACTGGTCAATCAAACCCATCCGTCCCGTCTCGTGATGGCCGGCACGTTTATTCCGCAGGCCTTTCAAAGCGAAATCACGGCGCTTCCGGGCTGGCAGTACGTCGACTATCGCGGACATCTCGATCGCGACGGCGTGCGTGACACGCTTTCATCGGCGCGCGCGGGGCTGGTGATGCTCTATCCCGAACCCAATTACGTGGAATCCTATGCAGTAAAGTTCTTCGAATACATGGCAGCGGGTCTGCCTGTGATTGCGTCAGACTTTCCGCTCTGGCGCCGTATCATCGAGGCGGCCGGGTGCGGTCTCCTTGCCGATCCCCACAGCCCCGAACAGATCGCGGCGCACCTGCGCTGGGTGCTGGATCACCCGGTGGAAGCCGAGGCCATGGGCCAGCGCGGCCGCACCGCCGTTGAAACGATCTACAACTGGGACGGGGAAGCAGCGAAGTTGGTGGAGGCTTATGGGAGGGTGATGGGTGGATCGTGGGACCATGGTACGAACCGGGTAGATGCCTGACAGAGTGGACCGGGAACATTCCTGACAGTTTTGCTTGTGTCTCCAAGGGGGAGATTCGGGCGATGACTTTCAAGGAGGCCTGCCGGGTGGAAGAGCGGATTTGCATGTTCCGGGACAGGGACACGGGGGCTTTTACCGTCGAGGCGCTGGCCGCGCGTTATGGTGTCAGCCGGGATACGTTTTACGTGTGGAAGCGGCGGCGCGAGAGCGGGGCGGTTGACTGGTACGAAGAGCATTCGCGGGCTCCCATCGTTTGCCCTCACGCGACGGGCCTGAAGCAAATCTCTGCGATCATTGCGCTGCGCGAGCGGCTTGCGCACTTTGGCCCATGAAGCTGCGTGCCAAGCTGATGTCGTCGCGTCCTGAGATTGATTGGCCTGCGGCTTCGACGATTGGCGACATCCTGAAGCGCGAAGGCTTGATCGAAGCCAAGCCGCGGCGTTGCAGACCGGTGGCACAGGGCGAGGTGGTGTCAGGGGCGGCTGCCAACGGCGAATGGGCGATCGACTTCAAGGGCTGGTTTCGCAAGCGCGACGGGGAACGCTGCGATCCGTTGACGGTGACAGACACGGCAAGCCGGTATCTGATCGAGACGCGGATTGTCGATCCGACGTGGATCGGTGTTCGAGCAGCTTTAGAACGGGTGTTTTCTGACGTTGGGCTTCCCGATGCAATCCGCTCGGACAACGGTGCGCCGTTCGGATCGACGAGGGCGTGCTGTCGAGCTTGTCGGTGTGGTGGCTGCGTCTTGGCATTGCACCGCGCTATATTCCTCCGTCCTCTCCGCAAGACAACGCCCGCCACGTGCGCATGCATCGCACCTTGAAAGCCGAGACAGCGAAGCCTCTAGCAGCGACGCCATGGTAAGCATCCGGCCAGGACCGCAGGCAGTAGCGGGAGCATGAGCATGAGCGGATGCATGGCGCCGCACGGTGCAATGCGGCAATTGGTGGTTCTTCTTGTCTGAGAGCTGCGAGGCTATCGCTCCGGTTGGAGAGAGCACTCTGATGGATCAGCAGCTCGAGCTTTTGGGCAGGGAAGCGACGCGGCATAACGTGTTCTTCGCGGCCCTGCCGGACGCAACGACGAGCGCCCGTGCAGAAGATATTGCGCGTGATGTGCGGCGGCGCTTGCGGCTTTCGGCAACACCGATCCCGCCGGAGCGGCTCCATGTCACTTTGCTCTCCATCGGTGGCTATTCTGGCTCATATCCGCCTGCCGTCATTGATGCAGCAATGAGGGCAGCCGGCACTATTTCGATGGCGCCCTTCAAGGTCGAGTTCGATCGCGTCGCGAGCTTCTCTGGAAGTCATGGACAGCGAGCGGTGGTCCTTGCAGGCGATGGTGACGGTGTTGCCGGCTTCACGAGACTCCAAGAAGCTCTGAAACACGCGCTGATGAAAGCCGGCTTGAGACTCCCGCGGCAGTCAGGCTCCTCGCCCCATTTGACCATGATGTATGACGAGAACCGAACCTGCGATTTCGCCATCGAGCCAGTCAGCTGGACCGTCAGCCGCTTCGTTCTCATCGACAGCCTGGTCGGCCAATCGCGGCACGTGCATCTGGGACAGTGGTCTCTCTAAGAGCTTGCTCGACGGCTGCCCGATCGTCATCTGCCTGACACCGGCCAATGCCTACGATCGGACGGCTCGGAGTTCCATAGCTGCCGCGTCTGTAGGTTTCCAGTTCCAGGGCAGTAGGTCAGCGATCTGTTTCGCCGGATGATCTGCGGTGCGGGCCAGGACATCTGCAAGCCAGGCGCGTGGATCGACGTCGTTGAGCTTGCAGGTCTCGATGAGCGTGTAGGTGGCAGCGGCCCGGCGGCCACCGGAGTCGCTGCCGCAGAACGTCCAGTTTTTTCGCCCCACCGCGATGCCGCGCGCGGCGCGTTCGGCGGCGTTGTTCGGAATACGGATGCGGTCATCGTCGAGGAACCGCGTGAACGCGGGCCAGCGTTTGAGGCTGTAGTCGATGGCCTTGGCAACCGGCGCTTTGGATGAGAGTTTCCGGCGCTCGTCGCGGAGCCAGATTTCGAGCGCGTTAACGAGTGGTTTTGATCGCTCCTGGCGAACCGCTTTTCGCACATCAGGCGGTTTGCCGTTAATCTCGCGTTCGATCGCGAACAGCTCGTCGATGCGGTGCACGGCTTCAATCGCAACCGGCGCTTTTTGCAGATCGGCCAGTTCAAAGAACTTGCGCCGTGGTCCATGCGGAGCATGGCTTCGCCATGACGCGCCCAGCACGCGGCTTCGATGATCTCGCCCGGTTTGCGGCCTTTGACGTGGAGCCCATTGTAACCCGAGTAGGCATCGGCCTGCATCAGGCCGTTGTAGTTGGCGAGATGCTGTTCGGGATGTTCGCTGCCGCGCGTCAGTGAGTAGTAGTAGAGCGCTGCCGGTGCCGCGCATTGATGGTGCTCCGGATGCCCAGTCTTGCCGGAGGCGAGCCCGCTTTCAGCAGGACCATCCGCACTGCCGCCGGGCGGTCATCACGCACATACGTCCAC
>JANNXS010000226.1:0-9305 GCA_031409695.1 Hyphomicrobiaceae bacterium | reverse complement strand
GCTGCGGAAGTGGGGGCTGCGGACGCGGGCATGACGAGCTCCAAGGCGGCTAAGGGCGAGACGATCTGGTGATGTCGCGTACGTCTGGCGCGCGAGGCGGTCAAGTTGCGCGCGCTGAAATGCGCCGCGACAAGCGCTTCAACGGTGCGACCGACGGCACCTACTCCGCCCGCAACTTGTACCGCTGAATCTTGCCCGTTGCTGTCTTTGGCAGATCTGCACGCACGTCGATCCAGCGTGGGTACTTCCAGGCACCGGCGTGAGCCTTCACGTGTGCCTTGAGGTCTTCCAACAGCGCGTCGTTGGCCTCAATGCCAGGCCTAAGCACCACAAACGCTCGTGGTTTCGTGAGGCCGTCGATGTCCTCTCGGCCGACCACTGCGGCTTCGTACACGGCTGCATGCGTGACCAGTGCGCTCTCGACCTCAAAGGGCGAGACCCAGATCCCAGAGACTTTAAACATGTCGTCGGTGCGGCCGCAGTAAAAGTAGTTGCCGTCATCGCCGATGCGATACTTGTCGCCCGTGTGGGTCCAGGCGCCGCGGAAAGTTTTAAGGCTCTTTTCGCGCTGTAGCCAGTAGCCCTCGGCAGCGGACGGGCCGCGAACGACGAGTTCGCCGATCTCGCCCTTTGCGACATCGCGGCCGTCGTCATCAAGCAGCCTTGCTTCGTAACCGGGCACAGGCGTGCCAGACGAGCCATACCGGACGTTGCCGCGACGGTTGGAGACGAAGATGTGCAGCATCTCGGTTGAGCCGATGCCGTCAATCACTTCGACGCCAGTCATGGCCTGAAAACGGTTACCAATCTCCTCGGGTAAGGCCTCGCCAGCTGAGGCTACAACTCGCAAACGGTTTGAGCCCGCACCTTGGCCAAGGTTCGGCTGGGCTAGCATGGCGGCAAGCAGGGTCGGGACAGCACAGAAAATGGTGGGATTATGTGTGCGCAGCATATGGCCGACACTCTCCGGCGTCGGACGATCTGGCAGGAGGATCGCAGTCGCGCCAACCGCGAGTGGGAATGACATGCCGTTGCCGAGACCGTACGCGAAGAACAGCTTCGCCGCTGAAAACACGACGTCGTCTTCAGCGATCCCGAGCACACCCTGGCCGAACAGACGCGCCGTTGCCATGGCGCTCGTGTGCACGTGCTTGGTGCCTTTAGGCATGCCGGTGGAGCCGGACGAGTAGAGCCAGAAGGCGACTTCGTCGGCACGGGTATCCGCCGTGACTGTCCTGGTGTCGCTGGCATTCAAAAGATCGTCGAGGCCGAAAATCGTCTCGTCACCATCGGCCCCTGCGACGATGATGTGCAGGTGGCGTTTGGCTGCGATCGCCTCCAGCATCGCGCGGGCCTGGGGCAGCAATTCCTGCGAAATCACCACGGCATCGGCGCGGCTGTCCTCGATCATGTACTGCCACGTGTCGGCGGGCAGCAGCGTGTTCAACGGGATCGGCACGCGGCCTGCCTTGATCGCACCCCAGAACACGATCGGCAGATCAATGGTGTCAAGCATGATCAGCACGATGCGACGTTCACGTCCGATGCCCAGGCGCGGCACGACGTTGGCAAAGCGGTTCACGTTTGACTGCAGGTCGGCGTAGGTGACATGGCGCTTGGGATCGATGAACGCGATCTTGCTGCCGCGGCCCTGGGCGACGTTGCGGTCGATCATGTCGGTCGCGGCGTTGTAGGCGCCGGAAGGGGTCGTCCAGGCTATGTGCTCAGTCATGGTCCCTCTTTGTCTGTACACCGCGCGCCAACACCAGTTCGGATGTCCGCGCCGCGTCGTTAAACGCCCAAATGCTTTTGCAACAGGTCTGGCTCGGCCTTCAACGTCTCGGGCGTGCCGCCGAACACGATCCGCCCTTTGACCAAAATCAGAACGCGATCTGCTACCGCCGTCACTTCAGACACGCTCTTATCAACCAGCAACGTCGAGATACCTGCCTGACGCACGAGGCGCACCGTCTTCCAGATCTCTTCGCGAATGAGCGGCGCCAACCCCTCCGTTGCTTCATCGAGGATCAACACACGCGGATTGGTCAGCAAGGCACGGCCGACAGCGAGCATCTGTTGTTCGCCACCGGACAGTTGATCGCCGCGGTTGGAGATCCGTTGGCCCAGGCGGGGGAACAGGTCGAGGATGCGCTCCATCGTCCATGGGCGCTGTCCGTCCACGCCGGCGCGTTCCGCAATGGCGAGATTTTCACGCACGGTCAGTGTCGCAAACACGCCGCGTCCCTCGGGCACGTAGGCGATACCGGCCTGCGCGATGGCGTGTGTGTTGGCCGTCGTCATGTCGACGCCCGCGATGGTGACGGTGCCGGAGCGCGGGCGGACGAGCCCCATAATGGTACGGATCAGCGTCGATTTGCCCATGCCATTGCGGCCCATCAGCCCAAGCGTTTCGCCAGCGTTGAGCGTCAGCGACACAGCATGCAGAATGTGGCTCTCGTCATAGTAGGTGTGGAGCTCTTTGGCTTCAATGAGCGGGGTCATGGGGCGACCTCGCAACCCACGAACAAAAGGACGTTTACGCACCGCACCATCAATGCCCCCCGAGATAGGCGGTTTGCACGGCTACATTGGCGCGCACGTCGGATGGCTTGCCGGTTGCGAGAACAGTGCCCTCGACCAGCACCGTCATCACGTCGGCGACCTTGAAAACAAAATCCATGTCATGCTCGATCAGCAGAACCGCGTGTTCTTTGGCGAGACTGCGGAGCAGTTCGGCCATGCGCTCCCCCTCTTCCTGGCCCATACCGGCGAGCGGCTCGTCGAGCAGCAATACTTTTGGTTCGACGGCCAAGGCCATGGCGATCTCAAGCTGACGCTGGGCGCCGTGGCTCAGGAGACCGGAGACTCGGCTTGCAGCCCACAACAGCCCCACGCGTTTCAGCGCACGATGGGCGCGTTCGACCAGGTGTGGCTGGGTTTGCGGCGTACGCAGCAGAGACGTTGCCTTGAGCTGCACCGCCTGCGCGGCGAGACGCACGTTCTCGAGCACCGTCAGCGTTTTGAGAATGTTGGTCCGCTGAAACGACCGCGCGATACCAAGCGATGGCATCTTGTGCGCGGGCGTGCCGGTGATGTCGCGCCCCTCAAGAAACATCTGACCGCTGGTCGGGGCAAACTGGCCAGTCAGCAGATTGACGAAGGTGGATTTGCCGGCGCCGTTTGGGCCGATGACGGCGTGCAATTCGCGCGGGGCGAGGTCGAGTGTGACGTCGCGGACGGCGACGAGACCGCCGAAGGTTTTGGTCATGTTGCGGGCGGAGAGGATCGAGGCATCAGTCATGGATCGACGCCTCCCATGTTTCCGATGTCGTGCACGTTACCTGACGGCTTGGCGAGCCCTGGCGATCTCAGTTTGATCCCCGTCAGTCCATTGCGGGCGACCAACACCACTGCGAGGATCACGAGCCCCTCGACCAGCAACTTCCGCTCCGCGAGTATGGTGCCAATCCTCGGAAAACCCCAAGCCACCACATAACTGCCGAGCACCTGCGCACCCTCGCCAAGGGCGTAATACGCGAACGCACCGACGACGGCGCCCGTCAGCGAGCCAATGCCACCCAGCAGGATCATCAGCAGAGCTTCAGCCGACTTGTGCCAACTGACCAGATCCGGGTTCACGAAGCCCGTCTGCATGGCGAGCATGTGCCCAGCAGAGCTGGCCAGCATTGCCGCGATCACGAACGCCGCGAGCTTGTAGCGGTTGGTGTTGAAGCCCATGGCGATCATCCGATGCTCATTGACCTTGATACCTTCGAGCACCCGGCCGAACAGCGAGCGCAGGAGAAAGGCGAGGGTCAGATAGGTTACAACCAACTGCCCGAGGGCCACGTAGTAGGGTGGCCAGCCGCGGCGCGCGCGCGGGAAATCCTTCGGATCAAGCGTGTAGCCAAAGGCTGAGAGCAGCGGTTTGGCCAGATACGCCCCATCCGTGCCGCCGCCAAGTTTCGTGTCGTGGAACACAAAGTAGATCATCTGCCCGAAGGCGAGCGTGACCATCAGGAAAAAGAAACCCGTCGTGCGCAGCGACAGCGCGCCGACCACAAGCGCGACGAGACCTGCCACGAGCATTGCGAGTGGCAGCGTCAGCCACATTGGCATTGGCGTATCGACGGGCGTGACGAGGTACACGACGTAAGCCGCGAGGCCGTAAAATGCGCCGTGGCCGAGGCTAACCAACCCGGTCGCGCCGACCAGCAGGTGCATCGACAATGCCAGCATGCCGCCGATCATCGCAGTGGTCACGAGGCCGACATAGTAAGCCGAAGTGAAAAACGGGAGCAGCGTTAGCGCGACTACGAGTGCTGCGAGGCGGGTCCAGGCAGCGGCGGATTGCGGCAGCATGCGGTGGGTCGTCATGTCCGGCCTCCGAACAAGCCGGTTGGGCGGAACAGCAGTACAGCGATCATCAACAGATACACCGCCATCGACGACGCTGCCGCAAGCACCGCGCCAAAACCACCCGCAACCGCGAACGCCGGGCCGTACGCCTTGCCGAGGGTGTCGATGAGGCCGATCAAAATCGCCGACCAGAACGCGCCCGAGACCGAGCCAAGGCCGCCGATGACAACCACGACGAACGAAATGATCAGCAGGCTATCGCCCATGTTCGGGTAGACAGATGTCAGTGGCGCGGCAAGTGCGCCCGCGGTCATGGCGAGAGCTGTGCCGACGGCAAACACTGTGAGGTGCACCTTGCTTGAGTCGATGCCGAGAATATCCACCATCTCGGGCTTTTCAGCAGCGGCTCGGATGATGGCGCCCATCTTTGTACGCTCGATCCACCAAATAAGAACGGCGGCGAGTGCAAGGCAGGCACCGATGACAACGAAGCGATAGGCGGCATAGCTGAACTGCCCGGTGATCGGGATCGAGAAATCGAGCCATTTCGGAATCACAACCGAATGAAAATCATTGCCAACCAATAGCGAGCGCATCTCCTCAAAGATCAGGATCAGCGCGAAAGTGAGCAGCACCTGGTCAAGATGCTCACGTTTATAGAAGTGGCGAAATAGCACGCGCTCCAAGACCAGCCCGAGCGCGACGCCAAAGACAATTGCGACCGGTAAAGCGAGCCAGAGCGAGCCCGTTGCCTTAGTGACCACAAACGCCGTGTACGCGCCGATCATGAACAAACTGCCGTGGGCCAGGTTGATGATGCCGAGCACACCGAAGATCAGCGTCAATCCGCTCGCGATCAGGAACAGCAACAGGCCAAACTGAAGCCCATTCAGAAGTTGCGACAGGAACGTGGACATCGACCTTCCCCGCGCGCAACGTCTTGATGGCCTGTTGGCACTCCATCGCGCCGCCTATTCATGTAGCATACTTACGAGTTCGGCAACACACGTTTGCGCGCGGTGTGCACGGCTACGGGCGCTGGGAATGCAGCGCTCGTCCAGCCAAGCCTCTTCCCCCGCCAAGCCTCGTCCCGCCAAGACATGGGACATAACGGGGGACATGACATAGCGGGGGGAGCCACAGGGCCCGTGCGTGCACGGGGCGTCGTTGGCGCAAGATGCGGGAGGTGGCGAGACGCAGGAGATGACGCGGCGATGCAAGTATACATCAAATTTAACCGCCCGCGACTTCCTTTGGCTGCTCGCTTGGCACGCACAAGGACCGTTTACTGGGAGCTGCAATAAATGTCAGAATTTCATGTACGATCGGGTGGCCCTTGAACTCCTCGGCGACGTCCGCTGCTCGCTCCTTCAAAGTGCCCTCGGGCGCAAACAGCAGGCGATAAGCGCGACGCAACGAGTGAATCTGTTCGCGTGAAAATCCGCGACGCTGTAGCCCGATGATGTTCAAGCCTGAAAGATGCGCGCGGTTGCCGAGCGCCATCCCATAGGGAATGAGGTCGTGTTCAAGACCTGACAGGCCGCCGACGAAGGCATGGTTGCCGACGCGCGCAAATTGTATGATGGCCGCGCCGCCGCCGACGATGACGAAATCGCCCAAAGTGACATGGCCCGCGAGCATCGCGCCGTGTGAGAGGATGACGCTGTTGCCAACGATGCAGTCGTGGCCGACGTGGCTGTCGCCGAGGAACACGCACTTATCGCCGATAACGGTCTTCATGCCGCCGCCCTCGGTGCCGGGATTCATGGTAATGCCCTCGCGAATGACGCAGTCCGCGCCAATTTCGAGCGTGGAAGGCTCGCCTTTGTATTTAAGGTCCTGGGGCTGGTGTCCGAGCGATGTGAACGGGAACACTACCGTGCGCGGGCCGATCGTCGTGCGGCCAGCTATGGCAACGTGGCTCTTGAGTTCGACGCCGTCGCCAACCACGCATTCTGCACCAATGCTGCAGAACGGTCCGATTTTGACGCCGTCGCCGATGATCGCGCCACGCTCAACTACAGAACTCGGGTGAATGTCGGCTGCTCTGACCGTTGATAGTCGACCGACAGCCGAGGACGCGGCAACGTTCCGGGCAGCGCTCTTGAGGACGGCACCCTTGAGGCCGGGTTTAGCTTTTTTGGGCATCGC
Source organism: Hyphomicrobiaceae bacterium (assembly GCA_031409695.1). Lineage (GTDB taxonomy): Bacteria > Pseudomonadota > Alphaproteobacteria > Rhizobiales > Hyphomicrobiaceae > JABFRJ01. The sequence continues at coordinate 2,795 of JANNXS010000226.1, read as the reverse complement.
TCGGGTCCACGATCATGGCGGAGATATCGGCTTCGGCAACAGTCTTACCAAGCACTCTCGCATCACACCTGAAACGCCACACATTGCCGCGATTGCGCAACTTCTTCACATGTAGGTGAAGCGTATCGCCAGGCAGTACGGGCTTTCGAAACTTCGCGTTATCGATGCCCATGAAGAAGACGATCTGTGGAATATCGGTCTGGCCAGAGTTGTGGACGCAGATCGCGCCTGCTGTTTGAGCCAACGCTTCGATGATCAGCACACCTGGCATGACTGGAAACTTCGGAAAGTGACCCTGGAAGAAAGGTTCGTTGATGGTCACGTTCTTGATGCCGATCGCACTTTCGTCGCGGTCGATATCGATGATTTTATCGACCAACAGAAACGGATAGCGATGCGGTAGCAGTTGCATCACTTTTGCGATGTCTGCTGATGCCAGTTGGCGCGGTTTCGCGTCGTCCATTCCCCGTCCTCAACTCACTCGGCTTGCTCGGCTTATCTGGCCACTTAACCTACGTCACCACCGGATGATGGTTCGTCTGTGCGGCCTGTGGCGTTGGCCGCGGTGTTACCTGTATTGCTGCCCATATTGCTGGCCGTCAATTTTCGAACTGCTACTCGTTCCGCTGCCCACTCTCGCAGCGGAACGGCAGGTGTGCCGACCACGCGTACGCCGGCTTTAAGATCATTCTTCAAGTGGCTAGCACCAGCAATTTGCGCACCCTGGCCAACACGGAGGTGTCCCGCGACGCCGCTTTGCCCGCCAATCACCACATAATCCTCAAGCGTCGAAGATCCGGCGATTGCGACTTGCGCCACAATTACGCAGTGCCTCCCGACGATCACGTTGTGGCCGATCTGAACGAGGTTGTCGATCTTGGTTCCCTGTCCAATGATTGTATCCTTAAGGGCCCCGCGATCGACACAGCTATTGGCGCCAATCTCAACGTCGTCTTGGACGATCACGCGACCGATCTGCGGCACCTTCAGGTGTCCGCCGGCCCCCATGGCGAAACCGAACCCATCCTGGCCGATGCGCGCGCCGGCGTGAATGACGACACGGTCACCGATTAAGCAATGCTGTAGACTGGCGGACGGGCCGATGTAGCTGCCGCGGCCGACCGTAACGCGGTAGCCGACGACTGCTCCAGCGGCAATCACGGTATCGCGCCCGACCCAGGCCTCGCGACCAACGATGGCGCCGGCCTCGACGCGCGCGCCATCTTCGATGCGCGCCGAAGGGTGCACAAGTGAATCACCGGCTCGCGTCTCGGCCGCCATGGGCCGGATGGCCTTGGGATAAAACAGGGCGAGCGCCTGGGCAAAACTGCGATAGGGAGCCTTTGAAATAAGTGCCGTTGTACCGACGGGAACTCGGCCCGCAAATGTGCTTTGCACTAGGACTGCCGAGGCCTTGGTGACTTGGAGTTGTGGCAGGTATTTTCGATTGTCGAGGAAACTCAGCTCGCCCGCCACGGCTTCGTCCAGTGGGCGGACGTCTGAGATCTGCAAGGCTACGTCGGCACCGTCAGGGAGTTCGGCACCGACATTTGACGCAACGTGCGAGAGCGCAAAGGGTCCGGCCCTGTCAAAGAACCCCGGATGTTCCATCATGCCCGTCTCACTGTCCTAGGCGTCTCGGTTGGCTCTGCAGACTTCGACGTGCAAACATTTTAGCAGAGTGAGACCGCCTGTTAGCAGAGCAGGGCCACAGGACGAATGGCATTTTTCTCAATTGCCACGCCTGTGCACCGCTTTGGTGCCTTTACGGGAAGATAATCGGCAGTTGCCGCGGCCCGCGCACGGTCCCCTCGGACCAATGTGTTTCACCGGCCAGCGAGAACCGTGGCACGCGCTTTAACCACTCCTCGATGGCAACCGTCATTTCCATGCGGGCGAGGTTGGAACCAACGCAGCGATGAATGCCAAGTCCAAAGGCAGCGTGGCGGTTTTCCTTACGGTCTATGAGAACTTTGTCGGCATCGGGGAACATGGCAGGGTCACGGTTGGCGGCTGGAAACGACAATAGGATCATGTGCCCCTTTTGCATCGGGCAGCCAGCGACTTCAGTATCCGAAACCACCTCGCGAGCCATCGTAACCGGCGCGTAGGCGCGCAGGAACTCTTCGATCGCCGTTGGCATCAGGCGAGGATCGGCGACCAAGCGGTCCCGATCCGAGGGTGTCTTGGCGAGGTGCCAGAGCGAGGCGCCGATGGCACTCCACGTCGTATCGATGCCGGCGATCAACATCAGCACGATCATGCCCACGGCCAACTCAAACGGGATCGGCTTGCCGTTAAGCTCAGAATGCATAATGCGCGTGATTAAATCATCCGTCGGATAGGCCCGACGCGCCTGGAATTGCGCGACGATGTACTCCTGCATTTCGTCGCGCGCGCTTGTGGCGATTGCGTCGTCATGCACGCCCAGCTCCAGGATCTCGTGGATCCATCGAATGAACTTATCGCCATCCTGTTGCGGCACGCCGAGCATCAGCGCGATTACGCGGACGGGGATGTGGCGGGCATACTGCTGAGCCGCATCGCAACGGCCTTGTTTGATGAATTGATCGATCAGTTCGTTGCAGATCGCGCGCGCTTTCGGCTCCAGCTTCGCCATTTCATCGGGCGTAAACGGCGGCAGCAATATCTGCTTCAGCGGCTTATGGGTTGGTGGGTCCGATGTGATAGGCGGAGCATGTGCCGTTGGCTCAGGACGAGAGTTTCGGACAATGACACGACGCGAAGAGAAATGCTTAGTGTCATAGGCGATTGCCTTCACAGCTTCGTAGGTC
>JANNXS010000225.1:0-2450 GCA_031409695.1 Hyphomicrobiaceae bacterium | reverse complement strand
GGCGGCGCAGTCGAGGCCCAGCGAGAGATCTTTGCCAGGCTTGTACCCTGCGCTTTCGATCGCGCGAACAATGATTGCCAACGCCGCTTCGACATCTGCAGCATGCTCCCCGGCAACTGCAACGGCCAGGGCAACGGCGGGATGCCGGCGATTGATACGGTAACGAGGTGACGTGCTGCCCGTGCTCGTCTCCCATGCATGCACCATATCTGGGAGGATGCTACGGCGACCATAGCTGCCGCGGTGTGCGAAAACGCGACGCGCACGGTCCCTCACAATCTCCGCCAAAGCGGTCATCCTCGGACGCAGCGTTCTGGGTGGCCGCGCTACCGATTTCTTGACATCAATGTCCCAGTCGATGTCCGCCTCGGTGCTGAACTCGACGCGCAGTCGAGCCAATCGATAGGGTTCCTCCATGGTCCAAGCACGTGGCTCGCCCAAACCTAGCCACCCACCGGCCACTAGCAGGCGTCGATTTCGATAGATGTAAAAGCCTTGCTGTGCAGCCCAGCCTTGAGGTCCGCCGCCAGTTCGGATCTCGTCCTCAGATAAGTGATCCTTATGCGGCAAAACGAAACCTTGAAGCTCCACACCGCCGGACCCGGCCGGAATGACCTCGGTCGGTGTTCGATTAGCCTTCACCGTCATGAACGGATCCCACGGCTTAATACCGCGACCATTGACGAAAATGCGCAGGTCAGCACCCTGCCCACCAAGGAACTGGTGAAAAACCATCGCAAGGTGTTCTTCAACGTCCGCCACGACATCAAGAAACCCATCTTGCGCCCGGCGATCATTGGCCAGTGTTCCTGAAGTCAGCCGGTCGACGTCCTCCCAGAGGACAAGAGTGCCAGTTGAAAGGCTATTCAGGAGCGCCAAGTGCCTTTCCGATCCGGCTCTTGGGCCAATCATCAGGCGCCAATCGTCCGCTTGCCCCCGTACGATCTGATCAAGATCCCAGCGGCGAATGGATGTACGGCCTGCCCTACAAGAGGCCACGGTGAGACAACGACACTGGGAGAATGAAGCTGTCTTAAGGCCTAACCCGAAGCGGCCGAGATCGCTCGGCTCCCTCTCGTCCAAGGGACTTTTCGCACCGAGCACCATCGCCTGACGTAGGTCGCCCTCGCTCATCCCTATGCCGTCGTCGAGAATGCTTACCGTTGAGCTGGGGCCGTCGAACGTGAACTGAAGCCATACGGTTCGGGCGCCTGCCGAGATGCTGTTGTCTACAATGTCTGCTATTGCCGTTTGCGCGGTATATCCGACGCCGCGAAGTGACGCGACGAGCGAACTGGCTCTGGGAGCTGCAATCTCGTGGTCCATGGCCTTATCGTTCCACGCGCGTCTGATTGAGCAATATCAATTCGACAACCGGACTGGAGTAATGAACCTGTTTGCCGGCTGGCGCGAGCCCGCTCAGGAGATATCCACGATGATCAAAACGGCGGGGAGGATGCGACCATGACGCAGGCCGGCAGCCAGCAACATCGCGGCGACATCTTGAACGTCGAGAAACGCAGTGCGCTTATGGCCCGGATCAAGGGGAAAGACACTGGGCCGGAACAGATGATGGACGGCCTGTTGCGGGGTGCCTGCAGAAGGTTCGAGACACATGCCGGCGACCTCCTGGGAAGACCCGACTTTGTATTCCGTCGCGCAAAGGTCGCAGTCTTCGTTGATGGTGATTTTTGGCACGGCTGGCGCTTCGCGACTTGGAGGATAAGGTTCTCGGAGGGCTGGGACGCAAAGATCTCTGCCAATCGTCGGCGCGATGTCCGGAACCATGCACGGTTACGACGCAGCGGTTGGATTGTCGTTCGCATCTGGGAACACCAGCTCAACCAGAATCCTGAAGCCTGCCTGCAGCGGGTACTGTGTGCGACGAGCCGACGGCCTGGCGGGGCCAAGTGAACGTCGCTACGCTAGACCAAAGTTGATTCGTATGTTGTGGGGAACGTCGGAATGGCACTGCGCGGAATTGATCTATTCTGTGGCGCCGGTGGCAGCAGCCAGGGTGCAGCAGATGCTGGAGTCCGCATGGTGGGGGCGGTCGATCAGTGCCCAATCGCAACAGCCACGTATGCCGCCAATTTTTCGACCGCGAGACGCAACGTCGTCACCGCGGCGCTGTCGGAAAAATCTGGAGCCGAAGTATTCGACGGCATAGGCAAAGTCGATTTGCTCATTGCCTCGCCTGAATGCACGCACCATAGCCTTGCCCGCGGCAATCGCCCTCGGTGCGAGAACAGCCGCCGCTCCGGCTGGTTCGTGACGCGCTTCATCGAGGATTTTGAGCCCGAGTTCATTGTTCTTGAGAACGTGGCCATGATGCGCCACTGGGAGGGGTACAAAGAACTTTTGGACTCGCTCGAGCAAAGATACGGGTACAAACTGCGTGCCCAGGTGCTTGATGCTGCGAACTTCGGGGTGCCACAGAATCGAAAGCG
>JANNXS010000224.1:0-22589 GCA_031409695.1 Hyphomicrobiaceae bacterium | reverse complement strand
AACACGACAATATCCGCAGCACCTCCCGTTGCCTGCTTGCGCAGGATGTGGCCTTTTTCCATCACCAAGAACATTGCATCGCCCTGCCGCACCATCCGCGCGGTCTCAGCCAGATAGCTGGTCAGCGTGGTGTCGTCACGGGCGTCATTGACAAGCAAACCAAGCAGCGTGCCGTTAGACATTCGGTCCCGAATGTGGACCGTCAGTTTGGCTTCCGGCGATGTAAAGCGACCTGCCTGCAGCACCTGGGTGATCAGGTCGGCACGGGCTTCAAGTGCGATATCGCGCAGAGCCCGGTTCGCGAGCGGGCCGAAGTGGTGATTAACGGCCGAAACGGCAAGCGCCATGATCCCGGCGAGTAACACCAGCGGTCCCGCCAGCCGCCACGTTGAGGCACCACCCGCCGTCGTGACGATCAGCTCGCTGTCGCCATTGAGACGGTTCAGCGTGTGCACAATCGCGATCAACAACGCGAGGGGCGCAATGAAGGCGATCAATCCCGGCAACGCAAGCGCCGTTAGTTTGAAAAACAACCCGGTCGTCTGGCCTTGCGTGGCCATGAACTCCAGTTGGCGCAACGCAACCGCCAGCCACACGACCACCGTCAGCGAGATGAGGATCATCAGCACCGCAGCCACAGCCTGCCGGAAAATGTATCGGCTGATGATCGACATGCTTCCCGACGTCTAATTCTCCCGGCGGCCAAGCCACTGCACACATGATGTGCACGATTCCGAGCCAGCCGTCACAGCTATACTGAACCATGTTTCTAACAAGTCTCGGCTTACATATGTCCCGACCACGTGCGCCCAGCTCGCATCTCCCAGTTCTCATCTGATCGTGGCGGAGTGGTGACTGTTTAGGAGACACCGACTGGGTTCGAGGGGCCAATCGACCAGCCAGTCACGACTGCAGGTCATTGGAGACAGCCGGACCTGGCAATCGAGCCACAGTGTCCGGTGTAGCCGAAGTATGAAGTGTGGGTGTTCCGTCATCCCGCCTCCGGTCTGAGCCAACGACTGCTGACTGTCCTGGGACGTACCCCAAAGACGTATCGTTGGACCAAGTCCGCGGCGAGATGACGGAATGGGGTAAAGGCGAGGATCAACCTGGAACCAGCGCCAAGCGTGCCTCAAGCCGGGCAAGTTCGCGACGTGTCGTGCGCACAGCTGACCAGAGGATGGCGATCATTTGGTCGGGTCGGAGCCATTGGCGGCTCGCCAGATCATCTGGGTCCTCGCGGCCGGTGACAGCCATGTCGAGACCTTGGGCTTCAAGGACTTGCGCGACGTCTTGAGCTATAAAACCGCCATGGCGCCGCGGATCAACCGTGGGTTGGCGCCAGCGGAACGTAATGGGGTCGAGGGCATCGACGACGGCTGCCGCAGCGACCGGTTGTAGATGTTCGATCTCGGCCTTCTCACGGGCATCCGATGTTTGGATCACGCCATTAACGGACCAGACGTCCGTGAAACGCGAACCCGCTGCGCCAAGACCATAGGTGTTGTCGGTACGAGGCCGGACAGCACTCGTATTCAAGGAGCGCTGCAAGGTCGTGTCACCGGTTGTAGCGTCGATGGCGAGCGCTTCAGTCCAGACGCTGCCGTTGGCGCTGACCTTGATGTGCAAGCCATCATCACCCGTTGTGCCAATCTCGGCGCGACCAGAGAAGTTGGTTTGATACAGCAGGCTCGCGGTATCGGCGGTGGCATTTTTGTTGAGCTTCACTTGATGGCCATTGCCAGCGTGGTTCAGCAACGTGGCCGGCGCACTGACGGACAAGCGATTGGTAGTGTCGGCTGTCGCAGAAACGCCAAGCTGGGAGACGTTTTGCACGGGCTGATTGGCGAGTGCCGCCGCAATCACACTGGGCGCCGGACTGACAGGCAGCCAGTCGGTCCCGGTGTAAGCCACAAGACTGTTTTCGTCAGCGACCCAGGCGGTCGCGCCCTCTTTTGGCAGGTAGATAATCCAAGTGCCGTCCTGGAAAGCCGCGATTCGGCCCGTCTGGCCAATCCAAGCACCGGTGGGAGCAGCGCCAACGATGTAACGGTCACCGTCGGCGGGCACCGCTGGCGTGACTGACAGTGTTCGAGACAGCACCATCAGTTGCACAAGGCAATCGAGCATGCGCACGGCTTCGTTGTGCGTGACGTGTTTTTGTGCCTGCGCCGCCATGATGTACGGCAACTGCAGGTTCGGTGTCGGGGCGTCGAACATTTGGGGCGCGGATCCAGCAGAAGAAGGGGGGTGGCTGGAGAAGGGAGACGGCTCCTCCAGCCAGCAACCGGACGATGAGTGGCGGGTCGTCTGGTTGCAAGACAGAAGATATGTTGCGCGCTTAGGTTGCGATACTGGGTAAGTACCTAGTTCAGAGGTTCATGCAGACGCTCGCACGTCGGCGCACTTGCTCGAACCTTGAAGCCTGATAAGGGAGAGCGGAATCGCAGCACAAGGTCCGCTCGCCCAATGGCCATTCTCGTCGATCGTTCCACCAAAGTGCTTTGTCAGGGCATTACGGGCAAGCAAGGCGCCTTCCACACAACCCAGGCGATGGCCTACGGCACACAAATCGTTGGCGGCGTGACACCCGGCAAGGGCGGCACGAAGCACCCCGACGAGGCCCTCACAGGCGTTCCGCTGTTCAACAGCGTCGCCGAAGCCGTCGCCAAGACCGGCGCCAACGCGACCTCGATCTATGTCCCACCTCCATTTGCCGCCGACGCGATCCTCGAGGCCATCGACGCCGAAATCCCGCTGATCATTTGCATCACCGAAGGGATCCCCGTGATGGACATGATCAAGGTCAAGCGCGCGTTGACCGGATCTTGGTCGCGTTTGCTTGGTCCAAACTGCCCCGGCGTGCTGACACCGGACCAATGCAAAATTGGCATCATGCCGGGCAACATTTTCAAAAAGGGCAACGTCGGCATCGTCTCACGCTCGGGCACGCTGACCTATGAAGCCGTCAAGCAGACTTCGGACGCAGGGCTTGGTCAGTCGACCGCCGTCGGCATTGGCGGCGACCCGGTCAAGGGTCTCGATTTCACTGACGTCCTGGAAATGTTCTTAGCCGACCCCGACACGCACTCGATCATCATGATCGGCGAAATCGGTGGCTCAGCCGAAGAGGATGCTGCCGACTTTATCAAGCGCGAGCGAGCTCGTGGCCGTTCAAAGCCCATGGCTGGTTTCATCGCGGGCGCCGCGGCTCCTCCAGGCCGTCGCATGGGTCACGCTGGCGCCATCATTTCCGGCGGCAAAGGCAAGGCCGAGGACAAGTTCGAGGCCATGCGGAGTGCTGGGATCGCCATCGCGGATAGCCCGGCATCGCTGGGAACCACACTGGCAAAGGTGTTGAAGGGGTGAGCAAGCTCCTGGATGAGCGGTAACTTGGGACCCGGTGTGGACGATGAGTTCGACGCGAAATATGAACCGGGGCACTTGTTTGGAAGTAGCGGACCTGTGAATTGCAGGCATTGATCTGATCCGGAACTGTCGGACGGCTGTAGCGTTTATGCTAAGGGGTGACTCTGACCCTTATGTCCGTCAAAGGACGAGAACCAAGGCCACTGTGGTGACCGAAACCGGCTTTCACGGACCTGCGATGTCCAACCGAGCGATATTTGCCGGAAAGATACTGAGTGGCCTTGCGATCCTGGCACTGACTATGGACGCCGCCGGGAAGCTGATGGTCCCGGGGCTGATGATCGCCAATAGCCCGCCACTCGGTTTGCCCGCCGATCCTGGATTTCATCGTCAACTTGGTGTCATTCTTGCGATCTGCACCGCGCTTTACGCTTGGCCGCGCACATCCGTTCTGGGAGCGATACTTCTGACGGGCTATTTGGGCGGTGCGACTGCGGCGCACCTGCGCGTCGGCAGTCCGCTGTGGTCGTACACGCTGGTCGGCGTCTATATTGGTGTCGTCGTCTGGGTCGGTCTTTGGCTGCGCGATCCGCGAGTCCGTGCGCTGGTCGTTTAGGGAGACAACACACGTGTGATGATCTTCGCAGTATCCGGGTGTAGCCGCCTCAACCGCCATCGCCAGCAGCGCAGCGAGCTTGGGAAAGACGGTGGCTAAAGTGTCGAAGGGGTGATGCTCGGCCAAGTCATGGCACCGTTAATCCGAGCCCCTAAAGTCGTCGTTCAACACCAGCCCGACAACCCGAGGCCGTCAATCCCAATTCGTGTACTTTACCGTCAGCGCCATCGCGAGGCCGTAAGCGATTAACGACAGGCCAATCACAACAAACAGATGGGCGACCGGCGCCGATTGGCTCACAAGCCACCAGCCGCCGACAGCGACAATAAACAACCGCACAGCCTGGACGACAACGGGCCCGACCATTTTTCCCGAGCCCTGGCTGGAGAAATACAGGCACAAACCCAAGCCATAGAACGCGTAGGCAGGGCCAGCAGCGACGAAATACGCTCGTGCCGTTGCCAGCACTTGCGCGTCGCTTGAATAGAGCCGGCCCCACAGATCCGGCCAGGCGGCAACGAACAGACCGATCGCGCCCATCAGCGCACCTGACAGAAGACCAGCCGTCCAAGCAGCCTGTTTGGCCCGGACGGGATTTCCGGCACCAATGGCCATACCAACCATCGGCACGGACGCGACACCAAAGGCAAAAGTGATCGGCACCAACATGAATTCAAGACGCGCGCCGATACCATAGCCTGCCAGCGCCTCGGTGCCGAATCGTGCAACCATGGCCGTCAGCACCAGAACGGTGCCAATCGACATGACTGGTGACGCACAGGCAACCGCGCCAACCTTGAGGATATCGCGGAATATCTCGCCCGACAGCAGCGCGCGATCAAACGTCAACTGCACGGCGGTACGGCCGCTCATAAGGATCGCCAGCAGCACCAGCGCTCCGCCGCCGAAGCTGATCACGAGCGCCAATGCGATCCCCGTCATGCCAAGTCGCGGAATGGGCCCGAGCCCGAGCCCAAGTACAAAGCCAAGCACAATTTGCAACACCGACACACTCAGCAACACGGCGGACGGCGTCCTCATATTGCCGGAGCCACGGAGGATGGAGGCGCAGGTGTTGGTGATCCAGACAGTCATAGCGCCGAAAAACATCACGCGGGCATAGGCGAGGCCTTGCTCCAAAACCTCGCCACGTCCGCCGAGAGCGGCCACGATTTCACGTCCGAACAGTCCAAAAACGACCGTAAAGACCAGTGCCGCGAGTGCGCCGATGATAACGGCATGCAGCGCCAATGCCGATGCCCGCGCTTTGTCGCCAGCCCCAAGCGCCCGGCTGACAGCCGACGATACGCCGCCGCCCATTGCGCCAGCCGACATCATCTGCATCAGCATCGCCAACGGGAACACCAGCGCAAAGCCGGCCAGCGCAGAGGTGCCGAGTTGCCCAATGTAGACCGTCTCAGCGACGACAACGAGTGTTGAAACAAACATCGCCGCAAAATTCGGCAAGGCGAGGCGGAGCAACGTTTGCAGAATAGGGCCGGTGATCAGCGACCGTTGCGGCGCACCTGTCACGCTCATCAGCCAGCCTTTGCCGCCGTCGTGATGCGGGCAACCGGCCTCTCAGAAATGGGCCAGTTGATGAGCGCCGAGATGAGCCCAAGCGCGATCGAAATCCACCACATGCTATCGTACGACTTGGTGGCGTCGAACATGCGGCCTGCGATCCAAACGCCCAAGAACGAGCCAATCTGGTGCGACAGGAATACAATTCCAAACAGCATCGACATCCATTGCGTGCCAAAGAACGTCGCAACCAAGCCGGACGTCAATGGGACCGTCGAGAGCCAGAACAGGCCAAGCAGTGCACACAGACCGATGATGACCCATGGGGTCAGCGGCAACAACAGGAACCCCGAGAAAATGATAGCGCGGGCAAAATAGATCAGGCTCAGGCCGCGCCGCTTCTCGATGTATGGACCAGACTGCCCCGCGAGATAAGTGCCGACGATATTGGCGATACCGACGAGCGAAATAGCCATCGGGCCGACCCAAGATTCAAGGCCCTGCGTCTTGGCGAAGTTTGGCAAGTGCGTGACGATAAAGGCGACGTGGAAACCGCACACGAAGAAACCAAAGGTGAGCAGCCAGAAGCTCGGATGCGCGAAGGCCTCGACGAGAGCTTCTTTCAGCGTCTGCTCCCGCACCGCAGTGACCACAACCGGCGGCGGGCCAGCCAGCGGCAGCGCAACCAGGATCAGCATCAGTGTCACGCCGATGAGCCAAAGCAGACTTTGCTGCCAGCCGACAAATTCCATCAGCAAGTGGATCAGCGGCACGGCGATGAAGCTGCCGATGCCGGCCGCCATCCCGATCGATGCGATGGCCGAGAGACGTTGCTCAGGCGACGCCGCACGGCTAACGACACCAATCAGCGACGACACGCCGAGCCCGCTCGCGCCGACCCCCATCAAAACGCCAGAGGCCAGCAGCATCCACGCCGCCGTAGCAAAATACATAAGGCCGAGGCCCGCACACGCGATCAACACGCAGATGATGATAACTCTGCCGGCGCCAATCCTATCGATGTAGGCCCCCGTGAACGGCGCCGCGATGCCCATGAAAAGTTGCGACAGCCCCATGGCGATCGAGAAGACCTCCGAGGTCACTTTCACATCTGCCAGGAACGGGATTTGGTACAAGCCCATGGACTGTGAGCGGCCCATCGTCAGGCCAACAATTGTCCAGACGCACAACATGGTCAAAATGAACGGCAGCGGCCGCCCGGAACTCTTAGCGACGGTCATAGCAGCATCAGCTTTCTGTGCGTGTCGTAAGAGCGATGTGCCATGCGCTTACCCATGCGTCGAGACATCCGCGACGCAGCACAGGTGTCATCGAAACGCATTGAGCCTTGCTGACTGCGAGATCTATGGGCTGCCGCGCGCGAGCGCTTATTTAGGCTGCACTTTGAACGCGATACGTCGGTTCAGGGCGCGGCCTTCATTGGTGGCATTGTCGGCAATCGGTGCCGTCTCGCCAAGCCCTTCAGCCGAGACTTGCGCCGCCGCAACACCCGCGCGAACAAGGTAGTCGACGACGGCTTGCGCGCGGTTACGTGACAAAGTGAGATTCTGGTCGGGGTCACCTTGGTTGTCCGTGTGACCTTCAACGCGGATGACGTTACCGGGGCAGGTCTTCACCACGTCCGCCAATTGATCGAGTGTCGCGTTGCTGGCACGATCAAGGGTGGCACTGGCAATACGGAAGCGAATGGCGCCGGCTGAGGACACAACTTTTAGTTTGTCCTCACACGCTTTTGCGATGGCCGTGACGTCCGCGATCCCTGCGGCTTGCGCATCGGCAATCCGTTTTTTCTCAGCGTTCTCAGCAGCTTTTTGAGCCGCAGCCGCATCTGCGATGCGTTTCGCGTCTGCCTCTGCATCTGCCATGCGCTTCTTGTCGATGTCTTCAGCGGTTTTCCGAGCGGCGGCATTATCGGCAACACGCTTGACTTCGGCAGCCTGGCGCGCGGCCTCGTTGGCCTCCGCCGTCCGTTTGGATGCCGTGTCAGCTTCGGCGCGACGCTGAGCTTCTGCCTCATCGGCAGCCTTTTTAGCAGCGACCTCATCGGCCAAACGCTTAGCCTCGGCCTCCGCTGCAAAGGGTGGCGGCGCGACGGTGAAGCCGAGCACGGGCGGCGGCACATCAACCTTGGCCGGTGTTGGCAGTGCGACGGGCTTTGGCGGCGGCACGGCCTCAGCAGGTGTGCGACTGGTCGCGACGGCGCGCTTGTCACCCTGCTTGTCCATTTCTTCGTCAATACAATCGCCGAGCACGCGCCAGCTCTGGTCAGAAAGACCTTTGGCATTGCCAAGGCAGGTCTTCTTCACGGCATCCGGCAGGGAAACCCAGCTGCCGCTAACGGCGCGCCATGCTTTGCTTTCCAATACCAGGCAGTGATATTGCGCACTGTCTTTGGCGCAGATCTCCGGGATCTTCCAGGCGGGCAAATCGGCAAGCGCCCCCTTGGCATCCTTGACGATATCTTGAGCCAGCACAGTTACGCTGACGCCAGCCACGGCCACAAAGCCAACCAAGAGGCGCGTCGCTGCTTTTAAAAACACGTGGACCATCGTTTCGTCTCCCCCGCCAGCGTCGCGGCGCCTTTTTCGGCACGCGTCTTCCCCACCGCCAGCTGCGACAGTTTATTTACCACGGGACCGATTGCTGCCAAAGGGCTTTGCTCTAGAGATAGGGTTGGGCTTAATGCAGGGCTCAGCAGCACATCCGACAGACGTGTAAGATCCGGGCCCATGATGAACTTGAATTTCGCCCGCGCCATCGGGGAGACCACCGACCCCGAACAGGGCGAAATCAAACTCTATGGTCCCGACGGCTTCGCCGCCATGCGCAAAGCTGGCCAACTTGCAGCAGAGGCACTCGACATGCTGGTGCCGCATGTGCGACCGGGCGTAACGACCCAGCGCCTGGATGATCTGGTATTCCAATTCGCCATGGATCACAACGCGTTGCCCGCGACTTTAAACTATCGCGGCTACACCAAATCGATTTGCACCTCTATCAATCATGTCGTCTGCCATGGAATCCCCGGCCCAAAATCGCTGCGGGAGGGCGACATCCTCAACATCGACGTCACCTTGATCTTCGATGGCTGGTACGGCGACACGAGCCGGATGTACGCCGTGGGCGAAATCAATCGCAAGGCCTCGCGCCTCATCGAGATCACGCACGATTGCCTGCTGCGCGGCATAGCCGCCATCAAGCCCGGCCACACCACCGGCGATATCGGATACGCTATCCAATCCTACGCCGAGCGCGAGCGCTGCTCCGTCGTCCGCGAATTTTGTGGCCACGGTGTTGGCCCCGTGTTCCATGACCGACCAAACATTCTCCACTACGGCGAACCTGGCGAGGGCGTCGTACTGCAAGCTGGCATGATTTTTACGGTCGAGCCGATGATCAACCTCGGCAAGGCGACTGTAAAAGTGCTCGCCGACGGCTGGACGGCCGTCACGCGTGATCGCGAACTGTCAGCCCAGTTCGAACACTCCATTGGCGTCACAAACGACGGCTGCGAAGTGTTCACTCACTCACCCCGCGGCTGGCACAAGCCGCCGTACGCGCTGGCCAAGTGACGGCTCAAACACAAGGCACAGGGCAACGCTGGCTGGGTAAACCGGCCTATTTCAGTGCGTCCGTCCGAAACAGCGTCACGCGCAACCCACCATGCGAGACCGGCGCTGAAACCGGCAGAAAGGGTAGCGCTGTTGCGTAGGCCAGCGGCTTTTCACTCGTGACGAGGCCAATGCGCCAGCCCTGGAAACGGCTCATCAGTGTTCGGCCGAAGGCACTGTAAAGCGCTTTCAATCGTTCGGGATCACCGATGCGATCGCCGTAGGGCGGGTTGACGAGGACCAGACCTGGAGGTCCAGCCGGCGGTGTCAGTTCGGTGATGGTCTGCACTTTGAATTCAACAAGCGCCGCGACCCCGGCAGCCTCGGCATTGGTGCGGCTCAAGGTAATAGCTCCCTCGTCGCGATCGCGGCCAAAGAAGCGAGCCATCGGCTCCGTTTTTGTCGCGAGATCGCGCAACTGAGCGTCCGCAAGACCGCGCGTTTCAGCCCATGCCGCTTGATCGAAAGTCGCGAGGTGTTCGAAAGCGAAACCTCGCGCGCGACCGGCCGCCAAGCCGGCTGAGATTTCGGCGGCTTCAATGACGATAGTGCCTGAACCGCACATCGGGTCCACAACAGGTTCCCGACCGTCGTAGCCGCATTGTCGTAGAAACATGGCAGCCATTGTTTCGCGCATGGGCGCACGATGAACCCCCTGCTTGTGGCCACGTTTATGCAGCAGTTCGCCCGACGTATCGACACTGATGGTGCAGATGTTGTTGTCGAGCCGCACCATCACGGTGACCGGCGCATCTTTCACAACGGCGGTGCAGGCCTTGTCGCGGATCGCGCCTTCAAGACGCTCAGCAACGGCTCCTGAATGGAACAATCGAGACTGGCTACAACTGACGTCGATACTCACCGGCACGTCGCGGCGGAGGACTTTCGCCCAGGGCACGCGGCGGGAACGGCGTTCGAGCTTTTCAAAGGTTTCGACTTGGAAACTGTCGACCCGCGCCAGCACGCGGCCCGCGCCACGCAACTCATAGTTCGCCCGCCAGACGTCCGGCCAATGGCCACGAATCTTTACCCCGCCGGGCACAGCGCGAGGCGCTGGAAAGCCACGTTCGGCCGCCTCGGCGCACAGCGTCTCCTCAAGGCCGGGTGTGGCGACAAGAAAGATCTCAAAATCGTCATTTGCGACTGTCATAGACGCTGGATAGCCGGAATACGCGATCTGTTCACATAATTTCTGAGGTATCTGACCGAGCCCCCGCAAAGCCACTCATAAAGCCGATGCGATCATTGATCCGCTTGCCATGACACGATCCCTGCTGTCACATAGTGCGCTACAACCGCGGGAGACCGGTGCGTGACATCTCTGCCAGCGACCGTGTCGCCATCAGCCCCACCGACCTTGTCGCCATCTGCTGACGGCACCGACGTTGGCCAGATTCCAGTTTATGCAACCGAACGAAAGATCCTCGGCGTCGCGGCCAGCCGCTGGCCCAGTATTTTCGCGCCCGTGCTGCTCGGTTTCCTCGCCTTGGCCGCCTGGGAGTACCTCGTTTACGCCAAAGGCATCATTCCCCAGATCCTACCTGGTCCGATCGCAATCGGCACGACGTTGGTCAACGAATGGTCCTCTCTTTCGACCAGTCTCTGGGTCACGCTGTCCGTCGCCATTTCCGCGCTGACACTGGCGGTCGTGCTTGGCGTTGCGTTGGCTGTGCTATTTTCCCAATCCAAATGGATGGAGATGGCGCTGTTTCCTTACGCCATCGTGTTGCAGGTCACACCGGTGGTCGCGATCGCGCCGCTGATTATCATCTGGACCAACAACAACATCGCGCTTTCCCTGCTTATCTGTGCATGGCTGGTTGCGTTCTTCCCAATCCTCTCGAACACGATCCTAGGGCTCAACTCCGTCGATCACAACTTGATCAACCTGTTTCAGATGTACGGCGCCTCGCGCTGGCAGACGCTGCGTTACCTGCGGCTGCCAGCGGCGCTGCCATACTTCCTGGGCGGCCTGAAGATTTCAGGTGGCCTGGCCCTTATTGGCGCAGTCGTTGCCGAGTTCGTAGCGGGCACCGGCGGCGCTTCATCCGGTCTAGCGTTCCGCATTCTGGATGCCGGCTACCAATTGAAGATCCCGCGCATGTTCGCGGCATTGTTCCTCATCTCGCTGTCTGGCGTGGCAATTTTCCTGATCACGACCTGGATTTCGCACATGCTGCTCCGTCGCTGGCATGAAAGCGCAGTAACGCGGGAAAATTAATCCGGTAACAGGCATCGCTCCATGTGCGGATGCATGATCCAACAGCGATTATGCATCAACCACCTGGAACCCCTTCCAATAGGGGTCGCGATCGTCGACGAAAACCGTGTTGTAACCGGTCAATCGCGCCCATCCCTCAATGCTTGGGAAAATCGCATCGATGCCACCCACCTTGGTGCGGCCTTCGATACGGCCGATAAACTCCGAGCCGATGATGCTCTCGTGAATAAAGCGGTCGCCCTCAATGAGTTTGCCCTGGGCCGCCCATTGGGCCATCCGCGCACTTGTGCCTGTGCCACAGGGTGATCGATCGATGGCCTTATCGCCATAAAAAACGGCGTTGCGCGCCGTCGAGCCCTGTTTCAGAGGTTTCCCCGTGAACATGACGTGCGAAAGCCCCGTGATCTCGGGTTGTTCCGGATGCCGAAACGTAAAGGCCTCGCTGAACGCTTTTCGGATCTTGGGGCTCCAGTTGAGCACCTCGCTCGGCTGGAAATGCTCAAGGCCTTTAAACAGCTCCTGTGGGTCGACGATGGCGTAGAAGTTGCCACCATAGGCAACATCGACCTTCAAGCGGCCGATACCCGGTACGTCCGCCTCAATACCTTTCGAATGCAGGAATGAAGCAACATTGGTGATGCGCACGCTCTCGACGAATGGCCCATTTTGCACATAGGTCGCCGTGACGACGCCTGCGGGCGCATCCAGCTTCAGCACGCCGGGTGTCTTTGGTTGCACCAAGCCGCGCTCAATCGCCATCGTCACGGTGCCGATGGTGCCGTGCCCGCACATGGGCAAACAGCCGGAGGTCTCGATAAACAGGATGCCGACGTCGCAATCGTCACGCGTCGGCGGCATCAGGATGGAGCCCGACATCATATCGTGGCCGCGCGGCTCAAACATCAGCGCGGTGCGGATCCAATCAAACTCCGCGAGAAAATGTGCCCGCTTCTCGATCATGGTCTTTCCGAAAAGTGCTGGCGCGCCGCCCGCAACAAGGCGCACGGGGTTGCCGCACGTATGGCCATCAATGCAGAAGAACGTGTGCGTGGTCATGCGGCATCCGCGAGAAGCGCTTTTGATGGTCGAGGCATAAGCTGCGTCGCCGACGCCAGACAAGAGCAACACGTCACGTGCGTTTCAGACTGCGCTCAAGGATGATGGGAGATAGTGAATCACAGCGCGATGCGGGACCGTTCCAGACCATTCCGGCGGCAAGACATGCCTCGACCCGGCCAATACGATAGTATTGCCACCCCATCAGACCAATCAGCGCCGCAGTGACAACGCCCATCACAGTCATGCGCACAGGGCTCATGACGCGCCCCCGAAACGATCGCGCCAACTCGGCATCGCCTTCGGAAACGGCAACGCTGTTGCCTCGTAGACGCCTCTCGCGATGGCCCGCGCCAGGCAATCTCCAGCCGCCATACCGATCTCGGTCAGGTGGGCCGGATGCGTCATCGGCTTAGCCAACGTGGCAACAGAAATGACGGTGTCACCATCCATGGGGGCATGTGCGGGACGAATGGCGCGAGCGAGACCGTCGTCTGCCATATGCGCGACGCGCTTGGCCTCGGCCTTGGTCATTA
Source organism: Hyphomicrobiaceae bacterium (assembly GCA_031409695.1). Lineage (GTDB taxonomy): Bacteria > Pseudomonadota > Alphaproteobacteria > Rhizobiales > Hyphomicrobiaceae > JABFRJ01. Next base: position 9,635 of record JANNXS010000224.1, on the reverse strand, counting down.
TGGCGTCACAGGCAACCATAGCAATTGTTGTTGACGGCGGACCGCCCCCTTTGATGCGCAGCCGCAAATCATCGGGCGTAATTTTCGGAGGCAATCCGCGGCCGCCGAATTCGCGATCGACCTCGTAAGGCGCGGCCCAGAAGTGCGGACCGTCGCCGATTGTGGCCGTGCCGACTGCATTGACGAGCACGATGGCACCGACATGAAAACCTGATGGCGTAACAACGCTGGCCGAACCAACACCGCCCTTCAGCGTTGCGGTTGTGACGCCATAACCGCCGCCAACCGTGCCCAAGGGAAACGAACCGTCGCGGGCAGCTTCCGTCGCCTGCCAGCCAAGTTCCCAATAAGGCGGCATCCGGCCCCAGGCTTTATCGCCGCCGTTGAGCAGATCAAAAGTGATCGCCTGCACGGCGATCGGAACATTGACATGGCCGATTTTGAAACCGACCCCGCGCTCGCGCAGCAGATTGACCACGCCACCGGCCGCATCGAGGCCGAACAGCGAGCCGCCCGACAACACGACGGCGTCAATCGCTTGCCGCGTCATCTCTGGCTCGAGCAATGCCGTATCGCGCGACCCTGGTGCGCCACCACGTGTAACGCCTGAGGCAACATTGTCAGTTTCGATCAGCACCACGGTGACGCCAGTTGCAGCCGCCGCGTTTTGCGCGTGGCCAACTTTGATACCGGGGATATCCGTGATCAGATTGTTCATCATCGACCAGCGCTCATAACCCGAGGTTCAAGTCTGCGACGCGTAGCGGAAAGTCCGACATCAGAGTTGACCTCGACCTTATCCCGCTCGCTGAAAACGCCAAAGTCCTTCAGGCGGACGAGTTCGCCAGTTGTCCAGCGCCAGTGGGGCAGACCCTCGGCGGCTTGCGTGGTCATGAGTGGCGGCTTTGCTGCAGTGAACATGCCCATGCGGAAACTTATCTGAGGCTGACTCCACGTGCAACGCCTCGCACGATGACGCCTCGCACAATGGAGCGTCATATCACTGCGGCCAACGACGGTCCTTTGCTTTGACACACTCAGCCGATAGGGAAGGATCCTGATCAATCGGTTTCGCCATGATGTGCCACGGAGACTTTCATGACCATTCGCAGTCTTGGCAGACATCTCACCGGCGCGCTTGCACTCGCAACTGTTTTAGGCCCCGCTGAAACGGCGGCGGCAGCATCAAGCGTCCGTTTGGTGCCCCATCGGGCTGTCTACGAAATGTCGCTGGGCGTCACCCGCAATTCGGCAAGCGTGACGACGGTCCGTGGCCGTATGGTCTATGAGATGACGGGCAACGCCTGCGATGGGTGGACCCAGAACATGCGGCTGGTCACAGAAATGACCACGGCGGAGGGGCAGCCGATCCTGTCCGACGTCAGGTCGTCCACCTGGGAAGACGGCATCGCAAACCTATTCCGTTTCAACACCGCTCAGCTGCGCGACCAGAAAACAGGTGATGCGACCAAGGGTGAAGCCAAGCGCATTCCCAACGGGCCAGTCACGGTCGAATTGACCAAACCGTCCAAGGCGACGGTCACACTTCCAGCCGGTGCCTATTATCCCGTTCAACATTCCATCGCGCTGCTCGAAGCCGCGCGCGCCGGCAAGGCAACACTGCGGGCCGACCTCTACGACGGCTCAGAAAAAGGCGATAAAGCCTACGACACCCTGGCCCGCATCGGCCGCAAGACCGACACGGCCGTCATTAAGGCTTTGCCAGTGATGAAAGGCGCGGCCCAGCTTGAAGCGCTCGCCGCCTGGCCTGTGTCGATCAGCTATTTCGAGCCCGGCAAAGACAAACAGGACGCAACGCCCGTCTATGAGTTGAGCTTCTTATTTTTTGAAAACGGCGTGTCGCGCAAACTCGTCATCGACTACGGCGACTTCTCGATCAAAGGCGAGATCACGGATCTGGAACTCATGGAGCCGAGTAAATGCGACGCGAAGTGATGCCAACTTGACGAGCCTCATGTGATGACCGACCCTCGCCCAAGCGCGCACGCGAAGCGTTAAGGCCAAGCAAGGGACCAGGGCATGACGTCGTATCTGTTCAAAAATTTCGAGATGCTCGATCCCGAGACGGACGCTTTGCAAGGCGGACTACAACTGCTCGTCGAGGGCAACCGCATCAAAGACGTCGGCAAGTCGATCAAGGCCGCAAACGCGACGGTTGTCGATTGTGGCAAGAAAACCTTGATGCCGGGCCTCATTGACAGCCACGTGCACGTGACGCTGTCTGAGGTCTTCATACGGCAGCTGGAAAATATCCCGCTGACGCTCATGACCGCGCGCGCCGCCGACCTCATGCTGGGCATGCTCAACCGTGGTTTTACCAGCGTACGCGACACCGGCGGCGCAGATTGGGGCCTGCGCGAAGCAACCGAAAAATGGTTGCTCCCAGGCCCGCGGCTGTTCATCGCCGGCAAAGCACTTGGGCCGACGGGCGGGCATTCCGACGGACGCCGCCGCACAGACAGTGGCGGCCCCTGCCACTGTTGCAACGCCATGCGTTTCACCATGGGCGTCGCGGACGGCGTCACGGACGTGCGGCGGGCCGTGCGCGAGGAAATGCGGCAAGGCGCCGATCACATCAAGATCATGATGTCGGGCGGCGTGGCCTCGCCCTATGATCCACTACACTCCATGCAGTTCTCGCCCGACGAAGTGGCAGCCGCCGTTGAGGAGGCCCATGCCTTTGGTCGCTATGTCTGCGCCCACGCCTACACGCCCGAGGCCATCACACGCGCAGCCCACGCCGGTGTCCGCACCATCGAGCACGGCAACCTCGTCGATGAAGCCAGCGCCAAGCTCATGGCATCCAAGGACATGTATCTCGTCGCCAATCTCGTCACTTATTATGAGATGAAGGAAAAAGCGGCAGCCTTCGGGATGGGGCCGGAGATGCTGGAAAAGAACGACATTGTTATTGAAGGGGCTCTGCGCTCGCTCGAAATCTGCAAACGCGCCGGCGTTAAGGTCGCGTACGGCACTGACCTGCTCGGTCAATTGCAGGTCGAGCAGAGCCGTGAGTTTCTGATCCGTTCGGAAGTTCAATCGCCAATCGAGATCATCCGCGCCGCAACGCTCATCGGCGCTGAGATCCTGCGTCAGGAGGGCAAACTCGGTTGCGTGAAACCAGGCGCCTTCGCCGATATCCTGGTGATTGATGGTAACCCGCTCAAGGACCTAGGCTGCCTTCAGGGCCAAGGCCGCCACCTCTCAGCCATTATGAAGGACGGCCGGTTTCACAAGAACACGTTACTCGGCGCATGACCGACGCCGAAATCCGCGCCTTTCTGTCTGATCCGGCAAATCTGCCGCCAGCAACGCTATTGATCGGCTTCGAGATCCTCGATTTCTCGGTTGCCGATGGTTGGGCGGAAGCGGCGTTTAATCCGCCGCCGTCCATGCTCAATCCCATCGGTGCCGTGCAAGGCGGCTACGTCACCGCCATGCTCGACGAGGTGATGGGTGTCGCAGCGTCCATCCACAAACGTTTCGAAATCGTCGTGCCGACCTTGTCGATCACGACCAACTTCTTCAAGCCGACGCCGACCGCCCGGCTCCTTTCGCGCGGCGAGGTCGTGCGCATTGGTGCAACGTCAGCGCATCTACAGGGCTGGCTGCGCGACGAGACCGGAAAATTGCTCGCCTCAGCAACGGCGACAGCAACTGTACGGACCCATCCCCGGCACATGCGCCTCGGGTCGGGTGCCTCAGGTCAGACAGCTGACAGACAACCATGACCAACCAAGACATCACCCGGGCCATCGATCTCGCGCTTGCAGCCGATTGGGATGGCGCACACACCATTGTCCAAGCGGACGAGACCAATCGCTTTGCGTGCTGGGTGCACGCCGTTTTGCACAAAATCGAGGGCGACGCACCAAATGCGCGCTATTGGTACAGACTGGCCGGCCAGTTTTACGAGGCCTACCCCAACCCGAAAGATGAGTTGGCAGCGATCAAAGCAGCCTTGAACTACTGATCGCGGCTCTGGGCTGAGCGCGCGGCTCTGACCTACACCCCCTCATCCTCAACCCTGTTGCGCAACAACCCGATCCCCGCACATTCAACTTCGACCTCGTCCCCAGCTTTGAGCCAGCGTGGCGGATCGAAGCGCGCGCCAGCGCCAGGTGGCGTACCCGTTGCGATCATGTCGCCGGGCTCAAGGGTCGTGAACGTCGAAATATAAGAGATGATACGCGCAAACGGGAACATCAGCGTTCCCGTGTTGCCGCGCTGACGCTCGCAGCCGTTGACGCGTGTGATAAGGCTTAAGTTGTCTGGATCAGCGATCGCGCGGCGCGGCACAATCCAGGGTCCGATCGAGCCTGAGCGATCAAAATTCTTCCCCTGCGTGACGTTGAATTTCCCGTGCCGCAACCAGTCGCGCACCGTACCTTCATTCATCAGCGTAAAGCCGAACACGTGATCCATCGCGTGGGCTTCGTCGATCCGGCGACCAGATTTGCCGATCACCAGAACAATCTCACCCTCGTAGTCGAATTGCACGGATTCAGGCGGCCGAATGATCGGCGCATCGTGACCAACGAACGACTGCAAAAAGCGGACAAACAGGCTCGGATACTTCGGTATCTCGCTGCCATCTTTGTATTCGGCGTTGCGTTCGGGATAGTTGACGCCGACGCACAGAATCTTGCCGGGACGTCCGACAGGCGGCAGCAATTGCACATCCGCGAGACGGCCGTCACTGACCCCGGTTTCTTCCACGGCGCGGGTCACGGCTGACAACGCCTCGGGCGTGAGGATATCCGTCACACCCGCGAGCCGACCTTCAAAGCGCTTGCCAAGGTCGACCAACGAACGATCATCGCGCACAACACCAAAGGTTGCTTGCGGTCCTCGATCTTTATAACTCCAGCGGGCGAGTTTCATGGGGGCACTCTCTGGGTCAGAGCTTCACATACGTCTCACGACAAAGCCGATACCGCCACCACGCGCCGCCCGCGTCAATCGCCCCAGGCCTTAAGCGTTCTCGGCCTTAAGCGTTCACGGCCTCAATCGTCCCAGGCCTTAATCATCATTGGCGTCGATGGTTGCGCTATCGCCCGGCTGTGCTGTCCAGCGGGAAATGTCTTCGCTGGCGCTGATCAAGGCGAGGCCGTAGGCGATCGAAAGCAACTGCTCGCCCGTCTCTATCTTGCCAGCACCAAACCGGGCCTCAAAGCGATGCCGCACGGCTGGCACGAACGACGAGCCACCGGTGAGGAACACCTTGTCGACCCGCGTCTCGTCCAGGCCAGCTTTCGTCAGCGCCGCTGAAACGGCCATATCGATGCGCTCCAGATCACGAGCGATCCAAGCTTCAAAGTCCGCCCGCCGAATAGTGTGTTCGATGGTGACGTCGCGGGCCGAAAAATGCAGCGTCGCGCTCTCGGCATCAGATAACCGCATCTTGGTCTCTGACACGGCCTTGTAGAGCGGATACCCTACATCCTCGTCGATAAAGGCAATCAAAGCTTCAAGCTTTTCCGGCTCAAGGCTGGCGCGGGCCAATTCACCGAGCTCGGTTAGCGTCTTACGGCTTTTCATGATGGACAGCTGGTTCCAGCGCGCAAAATTCGCATAATAGTGGCCGGGCACGTCGAGGATCTTGCCCCAGCTCTTGTACTGCGTACCCTTGCCAAGGCGCGGAGACACGATGGCATCGATGATGCGATAATCGAACGTGTCGCCGGCGACACCAACGCCCGATTGCGCGAGTGGCGTCGCGACCGTGCCTTTGGCATCACGTGTGAAGTGGATCAGCGAAAAGTCGCTGGTTCCGCCGCCGAAGTCGGCAACCAAAACAGTTGCGTCCTTTTTCAGTCGCTGAGCGTAAAAGTAGGCAGCGGCCACGGGTTCATAGACGTGGTGAATTTCGGTAAAACCGAACTGGCTGAAAGCCGCCTCATAGCGTTCCGCCGCCAGCGCTTCATCCGGATTGTATCCAGCAAACGCCACCGGCCGGCCAAGGATCAGGCGTCTCGGCAGCGTTTCGACGCCCATGCCCGCGTGCTCGCAAAACTTGCGAAAAAACGCAGCCAGCAGATCCTCGAAGGCGTACGTGCGGCCGGCAATGGTTGTGTTGCGAAACGCCTTGCTGGCGGCAAAAGTCTTGAACGACTGTAGAATACGACAGTCCTCGGGGTCGGCAATAAAACGCTCAATCGCCCACGGACCGGCGTCGGTTCGTGTCGATAACCCAGCTTCGTCCCGCTCCTGCCAGAGCGCTAGAACCGAACGAAAGGCCGAGAACTCTTCATTCTCGTGCCGAAACATCTGTGCCTCAGCGCCGCCACCTGGCTTAGGGCGGGCGAGCACAGTGTTCGTTGTGCCGAAATCAAGGCCAATGGCGGGGCTGAACTTGGACATGGCGCGACATCTCACATGGCATGCGCGATCCAGCGCCGGGCCGCGGGAGATACAGCGTATCAACCGCCCTGTCACGGCCAGCGTTGCGGCTGCTTTGGAAAGCCCGCTCGGTCTCAGACTCGCAGCTTGGGAGAGGCTAACATCAACCGCCTGCGACTCCCTGTGTGTTGACGTAAAGCGCATACAAAGACTGGCTCGCGGCCATAAACAGACGATTGCGCTTCACGCCGCCAAAACACAGGTTCGCACAGCGCTCGGGCAGTGCAATCCGGCCGATCATACGACCATCGGGGGCAAACACGACCACACCGTCAAGTTCAGGCGTGCCCATGCCCCAGCCGCACCAAAGGTTGCCATCCACATCGCACCGCATCCCATCAGCCGCCCCCGGGCCACAGTCCACATGCACCCGCTTGCCCGAAAGGCGGCCATCGGCGCTGACGTCATAGGCCAGCAGCTTGCGCGTTGGCACACCGCGACTCTCGACGACGTAAAGGATCGTCTCGTCGGGCGAGAAACACAGGCCGTTTGGACCGAGCACGTCATCGGCAACCACGGTCGCACGGCCCGCGTCTGGGTCGAAGCGGTAGATGTTCATCGGCAATTCCGGCGCGGCCCTATGACCTTCGTAATCCGAAAGGATCCCGAATGTCGGATCGGTGAACCAGATGGAGCCGTCGCGTTTGACGACCACGTCATTGGGTGAATTGAGTCGGCGGCCGTCGAAGTGGGTCATCAATGTCGTGATGGTGCCGTCGTATTCCGTGCGCGTCACGGAGCGACTGCCGTGCTCGCAGCTGATCAGCCGACCTTGCCGATCCCGGGTATGGCCGTTGGCGAAGTTCGACGGGCGGCGGAAATTCGAAACCTGACCAGTTTCCTCGTCCCAGCGGAGGATGCGATTGTTTGGAATGTCTGACCACAGCAGATACCGGCCGCATCCAAACCACACCGGCCCTTCTGCCCACCGGCACCCCGTGTGCAGCCGCTCCACGGCCGAGAGCTTGAGGTGGTAGGCCTCAAACCGTGGATCGAGTGCGACGATGGCTGCATCGGGATACCGCGTTGCGGGTTGCCAGCCTTGCGCCGCGGCGGGTGTGGTGTTGCTCATCGAAACCCTCACGAAAATCTGACTAAGAGCATTTTCCACCAAAGTGGGAACCGGTTTTGTGCAGAAAATGCGACAAGCAAAGCACTTTAGACACCACAGTCAGTGCCTCTTGGCGGTGTTGCTGGAGCCGGGCAGCGTCCCCATCAGCTTGCAGATGATGTTGAGCATGATCTCATCGGCGCCGCCGCCGATTGAGCCCAAGCGCGTGTCTCGAAAGGCCCGGCTGACGCGGGTTTCATTCATGAAACCCATGCCGCCCCAGTATTGCAAGCAGCCATCGGTGACTTCGCGGCCCAAGCGACCGGATTTCAGTTTCACCATGGATGCGAGCTTGGTCACGTCCTGGCCCTTCAAATACAAATCGCAGGCGCGGTAGACGAGCGCGCGCAGCAACTCGATTTCCGTTGCCAGTTCGGCCAGGCGGAAATGCACCACCTGATTGTCGAGTATCGGCTTGCCGAACGCAACGCGCGAGCGCGTGTATTCGACGGTCTCAGCGATCAACCGTTCCAGCCCGATCAACCCGCGCGCGCCCGCCCACAAGCGCTCCTCCTGGAACTGCAGCATCTGATAGGTGAACCCGCGGCCTTCGTCACCGATGCGGTTCTTCTGCGGCACGCGCACATCGTCAAAGGTGATCTGCGCCGTATCCGACGAGTGCATCCCCATCTTGTCGAGGCGCTTTGAGATCGAAATGCCCTTGGATTTCATCGGCACGCAGATCAGCGTCTTGTTGCGGTGCGGCTCGCCGTCAGACGTGTTGGCAAGCAGGCACATCCAGTCGGCCTGCGTGCCGTTGGTGGTCCACATCTTGCCGCCGTTGATGACGTAATCGGACCCATCCTTGCGCGCGCTCGTCTTCACGCTCGCAACGTCTGAGCCCGCACCCACCTCCGAGACCCCGAGACACGCCACAAAATCCCCAGCGATCGATGGCTTCAAGAACTGCTCGCACACATAGTCATCCCCAAACCGACCAAGCGCGGGCGTCGCCATGTCCGTCTGCACGCCAATCGCCATAGGCACCCCGCCGCAATTCACATGACCGAGTTCCTCAGCCATAACGATGGAATAGGAGTAATCGAGGCCAGCGCCGCCCCACTTTTCTGGCTTAGTCAGACCAAGGAAACCGAGGTCCCCCATCTTTTTGAACAACGCATGGGCAGGAAAGATCCCGTCCTTTTCCCATTGGTCCACGTGCGGATTAACCTCCGCCGCGATAAATTTCTGCAAGCTGCGGCGCAGCTCGTCGTGCTGTGAAGTAAATTCCATCGGGCGCGTCCTGATCCGGCGTTTCCCTGAACCTGCGGGCAAGCGCCTTCAAAGGCAAGAGCTGACAGTTCGCTCAGCACCTGACAGCCAACTCGCCGGAAGCCCAAAACCGCGCGCTCTGATCGCCAACGGGCCCCAACCACAACTGTCATACTGCCCCTCTTGTGGGCAGGACCCATCGTGCTGCAGGCGTTACGCTGGCAGATCACGTGCGACAGCGGCCAGATACGTTTGCCGAGCCGCTAAATGGGTCCTGCCCATAAAGGGCAGGATGACAGTGGCGGGTGAGGCGCAGCCGGTGGCTTCAATGACAGCTCAGAAAGCAAATCTGCACGCCGCGCTATTTAATCTCCACGGCCACCAAACCCCAAAACTGTCATCCTGCCCCTCTTGTGGGCAGGACCCATCGTGCTGCAATCTCCGCATCAGGTGGAGACCGCCGACATGGCACGTGAGCACATCTATTTCGTCTACATGCTCGCGAGCGAACTTTATGGAACCCTCTATCTCGGGGTCACGAACGATCTCGTTCGTCGTATAGGTGAGCATCGTAACGGTCGCGGCAGCGCATTTACGCGAAAATATCGCATCACACGATTGGTCTGGTTTGAAGTCCATCACGACATCAACGTCGCCATCCAGCGCGAAAAGGCCATGAAAACGTGGCCGCGCGCCTGGAAAACAAACCTGATCGAACGCGATAACCCACATTGGCAGGATCTATACCCGGGCGTGGTTGACGCTCGTCCCGTCGCCTTGCCGGCGCTTCCCAGCGGCAAAATGGGTCCCGCCCACAAGGGGCAGGATGACAGTGGTGGCTGAGGTACGGCCGGTGGCTACAATCACCGCCCGCAAAGAAAAATTTGCG
>JANNXS010000223.1:0-2187 GCA_031409695.1 Hyphomicrobiaceae bacterium | reverse complement strand
GGTGCGGCCTGCGCAGGTGCGCTCGCTGGTCAACCAATTCACATTGCAGCGTGCGGCGGCTGAATAGAGCCAAGGGCATGGTCGACTGTTCGGCGCGAGTTCGACTTTTGTCGAAGCCGCATGATGGCCTCATTGTCCCCGAAGTTTGGACCCAATCAGGCACTAGCAGGCTGTTGAAAAAGACGTCCGCCGTCCCGCCCGCTTCCCGGCGGAAGCTGTTTTTGCGAGGTCGCGGGGCGGCGTTTCTGGCCTTTCTGCGTCAGGCGACGGCGGCAGACGCAATTCGGCCGTTGAGCAGTTTCGGCAGGCGCACGAGGTTGTATCCGGCCATCGTGAACGTGAACTTGAAGCCGATGCGCGCGACGCCTTTCAGCAGCGGGCGCGCGAGGCCGCCGATCGTCTTTGCCCAGCCGAACGGCTCTTCAACCAACTTGCGCCGCCGCTGGCTGACGGCATAGCCGGCGTGACGCGTGGTGCGGCCGTCGATGGCTGAGCCCTTCACTTTCTGGGCCACGTGCGGCGTGATTTTGCGCGTGCGCAGATCGCCAACGAACTGCGCCACGTCGTAACCCTTGTCGGCGCCGCAGGTGACGCGCGCGACGCATGGAACGCTGGCTGAGCAGTTCAGTCGCGCGTCGAGCATGGCGAGCGCCGCCTCGCGTTCGGCCGTGCCGGTCGCGAACGTCGCTGTCGTGCCGACCACGAGGCCATGGCGGTTCTCGGTCAGCGCGTGGCCCATGAACGACAAACGCGCCTCTTTGCCGAGACCTTTGCGATACAGACGCGCCTCAGGGTCGGTGGTCGAGGCGTGCGTCGCGTTGGTGCGCTTCTGGCCCTTGAAGTCGACGTCGGCGTTGCGGCTCGTCTGGGCTTCGGCGGCATCCACGGCGGGTTCGGCCGTGACGTCTGTGGCCGCCGGTGCGGCAGCGTCCGTGGCGACCGTTTCAGGCGCTGACGGTGCTGCGTCGGCAGCCGCATCGGCGACGGCCGGTTGCTCGATTGCAGGCAGTGGCTCCGACGGCACCGGCTCGGATGCGCTCGCCTCCGACACCGGCTCGGTCCCGGCTGATGGTGCGGCGGCCGGCGGCGTGTCATCTTGTTGCGGCCCCGCAGCGGTTTCCGCGGCCTTCGGCACGAAGCTCTTCAGAGACGCCCAGGCATTGATCAGTGTGCCATCGACTGTGAAGTGCTCGTCCGAGAGCAGTGGCGACACTTCCGCATGCTCGACGATCGACGCCAGGAATTTACGCGCGATGTCAGCCTCCAGCAAGCGGTCGCGGTTCTTCGAATAGGTCGAGTGGTTCCACACGGGATCGTCGATGCCGAGGCCGACGAACCAGCGGAACATCAGGTCGTAGTCGAGTCGTTCCATCAGCAGACGCTCAGAACGGATCGAGAAGAACATCTGCACCAGCGAACCGCGCAGCAGCCGCTCCGGCGCGATCGATGGCCGACCGATGTCTGAGTACATCGCTTCAAAATCGGCATCGAGCGAGGCGAGCGTGTCGTTGACGATGCGCCGGATCTCGCGGATCGGGTGGTCCTCGCGAATGCGCGCCTCGATGTCGACGAAAGCAAACATCGAGCCCGTCACCGCATCCGATCCACGCATTGTCTCGCTCCGCCAGCCGATTTCCGATGGGCAAAGGGGAATCATGATTTGCACGGCGGCGTCGAGCGGACTATTTCAACACCGGCTGCTAGGGCTGCACTTAGGACACTCCGCAAAATAACTGCTTCCAATTGTCGGGTTCAACTGCCTCATCTTGCTCAGTCGTCACCTCCGCGGAGGCGGCGGCCCAAGCAAGTAGCAGCGCGTTCTTCGGTGCGATTGATCTCTTTGAATCAGCGCGTTGTCTATCGCGACGCTTTGCGTGCCGAGGGTTGCTTGGGTACCCGCCCCATCTGCTGGCGCGCATACGCACGACGCGGGTCTGACGGCGGTGGGTGGGCTGGATCGGAGCGAAATCGAACCACTTGTTTTGCCGCGCATCCTAAGTCTGCACCATTTAAGATGTGTCATCGCCATTGATATGACTTCAGTCCGTGCTCGACCTCGGCTACCGTCGATCGCACATTGCTTGTCGATGTCGGGGACCTGTCTATGAAGCTTGGCTTTTTCACCATGCCGATCCATCCGGTGGACAAGGATTGGCGCGTTGCATTGAGGCAAGACAGAGAGGCCTT
>JANNXS010000222.1:0-2378 GCA_031409695.1 Hyphomicrobiaceae bacterium | reverse complement strand
AAGGACAGGAACTGATACGCGGTCGGTATGGCTGCTGAATTCGGTGTTGAATGTTGGCGACTTCGGCCCGGCGCTATCAGACGCGACTAGCCGCCTCGTTTGCAGCTAACCCGCCCAAACGGGCTGGCCGATGCAAGCATCTGCAAATGCTTTTTTCACCATATTGCGGTTTGCGCCTGTCACTTTGACAACTCCGCCATTGAAAACCCGCCCATTCGTTGCGCCAGCTCGAAAACCTTAACCGCGAGATCCAGCAGCGACAATCGTCCGCGCAAAATCTGTGCACCATTGAGTTCGGAGGCCTCACCGATCAACGGATGCTTTTGCGGTAGGTACGCGGCCCGGCGCGGCGATATTAGATGGCATACCCGTATCCATATCCATAAATATCCATATTCTTTTCGCTTATCGGCGCGGCGGCTACAAGCCGACGCGCCGATGGAGGCCGGATGCCAAAGCAATCGGCCTCGGCCCGTCCGCAAGGGCGGGCTGCGAAAAGTTGCGGGCGAGTCAGTCTTAAAACATCTCAAGTTGCTCGCGCATAGGGTCCCAAAACCCGATATCCAGCGCACGTTGCACCCGCTTGGGCTGCATCGTCTGATTGGCAAGCCAGCCAAGCCGCGCGCCCATGCTGACGGGCGCAACACCCGTCATCATAATCTGGTCAGGGTCTGGCGGCGTTATCTGCGGTAAGGTCTTGCGCTTGGCCATTATCTGCACTCGCTCAATATTCATCAGCAAGCATGATGGTCAGCACCCGTCGCGTAACGGCGGGGTTTGCCGCGTCCTCGCTGGCAAATTGCAAGTCGCGGTCATAGTAATCCAGTTTCCAGAACACCCGCTCGCGCCGGTCCTCTCGAACCCTCGGGCGCTCGGTTGTCCAACGACCATCGCCAAGCTGATAAATGCACCCAAAATCGCGTTCTCCATGCGGTTCGTTGTCCTCGGTAAAAGCGTCGAAAGTCTCGATAAGTTCGCGGGCGCAAGACTGGTCGGCGTCGGACAGCGACCGAAAACCGACAGTAGCAACAACGGTGCAAGCAACCCCCATCGCTCTCCGCGCAAGGTCGTTCAAACGAGCAATCCGCGCGGCCTGTTCACGCGCTGAAACAAGAGCCGCACTCATTGCACCCGCCCCTGTGCTTGATTGGGGCGGCGCGCATGGCGCTCTTCGCAAATCAGCACTAACGCGCCAAAATCCTCGCGCTCACCCAGCCGTTCGGCAATCTTCTGAACGCACTCCAGCGGCAAACCATTCTCATTGGCCAAATCTCGCAGATAATCGTCGCGGCACTCCGCGCCGCAAGCACGATAGTTCAGAAGCAAATCGGTCATCTCAAACCTTCCTTCCATGAGGCGAAGCCGCACTGCCTGCGGCATGCGGCTCTGCCTTCCGGCGAGGATGGGAGGGGGAGGGAAAGCCGAATCGACACCCTTGGCGCGGGCCAGCGGGCGCACAGCGACCGCCACACGGGGGTGGCTATTCTGCTTTGGGAACGAGAGGGCAAAGCCCTTGGCGTTCCCACACCATCAAACGAACGGAGGCGGTAAGCCTCCCCTAGCCGCCACGCGGCAAAACAACGGCACCCTTGCACAAAACGACGCCAGCCGGACGCCCTGCGCCCGGGCCTGTGGGCCAGCGGGCGTCCGGCAAGGAGAGAGGCAAGAGTGCCAGCGGGTCAGCCAATAGACTCCGCACCCTCAAGAGCGCGAAGCGCGGGAAAGAGTGCGACCTTAAAACTTCCCGCTCATCAACCCACGCTCCTGATCGTCACCCGAAGGGCCAAGACTACAGGCTTGGTGCGCGCCAGCGAATAGAGCGGGTCGCCCAAAGGGCAGCAAACGATTACCCCCACAATATGCTCTTGCTAATCATTCGCAATATAGTCAATGCAGCCTCTCTGAAGGGGAATTAAATGACGATTCGCAAATACGCCCTGTGGGCCACCATCGGCGTATTGACGCTACCGTCCGTTGCCCATGCCGACGAGAGCCTATGGATTTACACCAAAGGCGCGGAAACGCTGCCCAAGGGTGAGACCGAGATTAAAGTCGCGACGATTTCTAAGCGCGGCAAGGCCGACTCCGATTATGTGTTCAACGATGTCCGTTTCGAGGTCGAACACGGGATTACTGACCGGCTGACGGTTTACGGCGAAGTGGCCATCTTCAATCATGACTATTCGACAACCAATCCCGATTTGCAGCCTTTCTTCGATACGCAAGGTGGCGCTGGCGGGCGTTTCAAAAAGACCCAGATCGGCGGTATCGACGCGGGCCTCAAATATAATATTCTCAGCCCCTACAAAGACCCGATTGGCTTGGCGGTCAGCGTCGAATGGGACCACCGTTTCAAATACCGGCTCGACGGTTCGGAA
>JANNXS010000221.1:0-4375 GCA_031409695.1 Hyphomicrobiaceae bacterium | reverse complement strand
GTCGTCGGAACCTCCGCTGCCTATTCCGCTGCCGACGCTGCTGCTGATGCTGCCGCGACCGCGACCTCTGACACATTCGCAGCAAAAGTACGTGCTGCCTACGCTATTGATGCGTACGCCGCCGCTGACGCTGCTTACGCCGCTAGAGCCTATGCCGCTGACGCCAGAACCGTGTGGAAATCCATCCGCAACGATTCCATATTGATCGAAAGCGGGCACGCTGACCCAAGCCAGAGCATTTACGTCGCCGCGCTCTGGCTCGTCGTGACAGAGGTTCGCTTCGCCGGCGTCAGTATTCGAAGCCCGACAACGCCGGATTGGGCGGAACGCAATTGGCACTCCCTCCGCGCGCACCTCCTCGCCGCCGGTGACGATTGGGAGGTTTGGACGGAGTGGTACGAGTCGCTCCTGAACGATCCGCGTACCTGCTGGAAACTTCCGCGCGACCGCGCCGACGCGATCATGGCCGAGACGTTGCAATGGGATGAGCGGGAGTGGGCGCAGGGCCCGAAGCATATCAACCGGCGGATCAGGGTGTTGATGGCGGTGACAAAACCAGCCAGTGGAGCGGCACCATGGTGGTGCTGTAGGGCGGCGTAAAAGCCGGCCACTGGCAGGATTGTTCTTTTCGTTTTGCGGGAAGGACGGTCTGGGGATGTATGGGGTGGAGATATACGCGACCGTTCGGCAGCTTGTGCTGCTGCAAGGCAAGAGCCGGCGCGAGGTTGCGCGGCAACTTGGGATCAGCCGGGACAGCGTTTCGAAGATGTGCCGGTATGCGGCGCCGCCCGGCTATGTGCGGACCAAGCCGGTTGCGCGCCCGAAGATCGGAGCGCTTCTCGGCGTGATTGACGCGATCCTGGATGGCGATGACAGTGCTCCGGTAAAGCAGCGACATACGGCCAAGCGTGTCTGGCAGCGGCTGCGTGACGAGCACGGGTTTACGGGCGGCTATTCGACGGTGCGCGATTATGTGCGCCGGACGAAGACGCGGCGGCGGGAGGTGTTTGTTCCGCTGGCCCATCCGCCGGGACACGCGCAGATAGACTTCGGCGAGGCTGTGGGCATCATCGGCGGCCAGCGGCTGAAGCTGCACGTGTTCTTCTGCCACCTGCCGCACTCGGATGCGTTCTACCTGAAGGCGTACCAGACCGAGACGCAGGAAGCGCTGCTTGACGGGATGGCCTCGGCGTTCGGCTTCTTCGGCGGCGTGCCGCAGTCTGTGCTGCTGGACAACATGAAGCTGGCGGTGAAGCGCATACTGCCGGACGGTCGCCGGGAGCGGACACTGGCCTTCACGCGAGCGATCAGCCACTTCGTGTTCGAGGACCGCTATGGCCGCCCGGGACGGGGCAACGACAAGGGGAACGTCGAGGCACTGGTCAAGTTCAGCCGTCTGGCCTTCCTGACGCCAGTGCCGGTCTTCACGTCCTTTGCTGCACTCAACGCTCATCTGGAAGAGCAATGCCTGGCGCGACTGAGCGAGCGGTCCGGGCGGGACCCTGTGCTCATCGGTGAGCGGCTGAACGCAGACCTTGCGGCCTTCCGCGCCCTGCCGTCGGGCTCATTCGAAGCCTGCGATATCCGTCCTGGCCGGGTCTCATCGACGGCGCTGGTGCGCTACCGGAACGTGGACTACTCGGTCCCTACGGCGCACGCCTATACCGAGGTGCTGGTCAAAGGCTTCGTCGACGAGGTGGCGATCATGGCGGGGAGTGTCGAGATCGCCCGGCATGATCGCTCCTATGATCCAGGCGACATGGTCAGCGACCCGCACCATTATCTGGCTCTGATCGAGACCAAGCCGGGTGCGCTCGATCAGGCAGCGGCACTGCAGGGCTGGGTATTGCCGCCATCCTTCGCACAGATCCGGCGTCTGCTGGAAGCGCGTTCGGGACGGGCGGGCAAGCGCGAGTTCATACAGATCCTGCGCCTGACCGAGATTGCCCCGCCGGAGGTGATCGGCCTGGTCATCACCGACGCCATCCGGCGCAATGTGATCGGCTTTGACGCCGTGAAGCAGTTGCTGGTGGCAAGGATCGAGCGGCGTGCGCCACGGCTTGATCCGTCGAGCTATCCTTACCTGCCTCAGGCCACGGTGATGATGACGGCGGCATCCGATTACACAGCGCTGCTGACGGCAGGTGCAGCATGAACCCGGCTCGTCCAGACCTGCCATCCTTGCCCGACACGCCGCCAGCGCTGTTGCTGGGCCATCACCTGAAGCAGCTTCGCCTGCCAACCGTGCTGCGCGAGTACGAGAAGGTTGCCCGCGAGTGTGCACGAGACGGCGTCGATCACCCGCGCTACCTGCTGCGGCTGATCGAACTGGAACTGCTCGACCGCGAGCGGCGCGTCACCGAACGACGGATCAGGGAAGCAAGGTTCCCGGCGGTGAAGAGCCTCGACACCTTCGACTTCACCGCAATCCCCAGCCTGAACAAGATGCTGGTCATCGAACTGGCGCGCTCTGAGTTCATCACACGGCGCGAGAACATCATCGCGCTCGGCAACTCGGGCACAGGCAAGACCCATGTCGCCTTGGCCCTGGGGTTGGCAGCCTGCCAGAAAGGCTGCTCGACCCTGTTCATCACGGCCCATTCCCTCAGCTCCCAGCTGATGGAAGCACGCGACGAGAAGCGGTTGATGAAGCTCCAGGCCCAGATGCAGAACGTCAAGCTGCTGATCATCGACGAGTTGGGCTACGTCCCGCTCAGCCAGGTTGGCGCCGAACTCTTGTTCGAGGTCTTCAGCCAGCGCTACGAACGCGGCTCCACCATGGTGACATCCAACCTGCCATTCGAAGAATGGCCATCGGTGTTCCAGTCCGAGCGCCTCACAGGGGCCTTGCTGGACCGGCTCACCCACCACGTCCACATCCTCGAGATGAACGGCGACAGCTACCGCCTGAAGCACTCCGCCAGTCGTAAGCGCACAGCCATCGTGGCGGAGCAAAACAAGGCCAGCGCCGACAACCAACCCGCCGACTGAAGCCGCAACCAGCGACCGGAAACGAAAGCGTGACAGCCCAGACCCCTGCAGGGGCCCGGGCTGTCACGCTTTCTGCCCAACTCAGAACAAGTGGCCGGCTTTTACGCCGCCCCAGTGGCCGGAAATTGCGCCGCCATTGACACATTTCTCAGCGGGAATCCACCCGTATTTCATGGCGTTGGAAGCGCGGTATATCTTCGCCACGCGTACTCTTTGAAAGCATACGTCTTGACAAAGCGCCGCAAACGGGGTGCAACTTCAAGGCGTACAGCAAGCGGAGTTGGACATGCCGAGAGTAGCGATTGGCGACAACAGTCGCTTTGCCATGCGTATTGCGCCGGCTGAAAAAGCCCGATTGATGCGCGCTGCGGCGATTGAGCAAACTGACCTCAAGGATTTCATGCTGCGCAATTCCTTGCGTGCCGCCGACGCGGTGATCGATCACGCCGAGCGGATTGCCTTGTCCGAGCGCGACACACGCCTGTGGCTCAATCTTTTGGACAAGCCGCCCAAGCCAAACGCGCGGCTGATCGCCGCCGCCAAGGCGCTGCCGGCGAAGCGATGACAATCCCGGCCTGGCGGGAAGCGGCGATCGAGAAGAAGCACGACCGCAAGGGTTTTGACTGCGGGCAAGCCGACCTCAATGCGTTTCTGGCACAGCATGCGCGCAAGGCTCATGAGATTGGCGCGTCAAAAACCTATGTTGCAATCGACAAGGCCGACGGCGTGACTGTCCTCGGCTTCCACACGCTCAGCCCGGCGCAGGTTGATTTTCACCAAGTTCCGGAAATCGCGCGACCCGGCGGCGGGCGACACGCCATTGGAGGCTTCCGCCTTGGACGGCTCGCGGTGGACAGAAAATTTCAGGGGCAGGGGCTTGGCGGCCAATTGCTTGTCGCCGCAGCCGAGCGCTGCATACGCGCCTCTGCCGAAATGGGCGGAACCGCCCTGATGATCGACGTCAAGAGCGAATCCGGCGCGGCCTGGTACAAGCTCTACGGCGCGGTCTCGCTGAACGATGCGCCGCTGTCTTTGCTGCTTCCCTATTCCTTGTTCAGAGAAGCTCTGGCGGCTGCGGGCCGATCGATCAGCTGAACGAGGGGTCGCCTCGCCGTGCCCGTCACCGGCAGGGGTGGTTAGCTTTGTTCAATAAAAAACCGCATGCCCGGAAGGCATGCGGCTGGGTCAGTACTCATCGGCAAGCATGATCGTCAGAACTCTGACGGTCACGACGAGATCGGCCGGGTCGTTTGAGCCATGCTCCATATCAGGGGCATAACAATCGAGTTTCCAGAAGATCTTGTTGCCGCCATGATCGAACGCGCCGAAGTCATGTTCTCCATGCGGGTCGTTGAGCTCGGAAAAGTCGCCGACCCCCCGCACC
>JANNXS010000220.1:0-4772 GCA_031409695.1 Hyphomicrobiaceae bacterium | reverse complement strand
GAGACGACGCCAACTTTGTTGATTTTCTTCGACACGGCCATCGCGGTTGCGAGCACCTCCTTTGAGGTCTTGGCGCCGCGCACGATCTCCAAGAGCCGCATGATGTTGGCTGGCGAGAAGAAGTGCAGGCCGATCACATCTTCGGGGCGCTTGGTCGCGCTCGCAATCTCGTCGACATCAAGCGTCGATGTGTTGGATGCGAGGATCGCGCCCGGTTTGCAGATGGCGTCAAGTTTGCCGAACACCTCCTTCTTGACGCCCATGTTCTCAAACACGGCCTCAATCACGAGATCGGCGTCCTTGAGAGATGCGAGGTCTGTGCCGGATTTGACGTTGGCACCGATGGCCGCGGCCTGTTCAGCGGTCACACGGCCGCGCTTCACCTGACCTTGAATGGTTTCGCCGACTTTGGCCAAGCCACGATCGAGCGCGTCCTGGGTCGTCTCGATAAACGTCACCTGGAAGCCCGACAACAGAAACGCGAGGCCGATGCCTTGCCCCATCGTTCCAGCACCGATCACGCCGACGCTCTTGATGTCGCGCGGTTTCACGGCTGAGCTGATGTCAGCGATATTGCCCGCTTGCCGCTCGGCAAAGAACGCATATTGCAGAGCGCGCGCGTAGGATGAGCCCATGCACGCCTGAATGCAGGCAAGCTCCGTCGCCATGCCATCCTTGAACGTCGCACTGGTAATGGCGGCTTCTGCGGCCGTGATGCATTGCAATGGCGCGAGCGGTCCGCTCGGATGTTTTGCGGCGGCGGCGCGGCGCTTGGCAAACAGGTCCGCCGGCACGCTGGCGGGATTGATCTTTATGTCCGACGTGCGCCTGACACCCTTGCCAGATGCGATCAGATCCTCGGCAAACGCGACCGCCTCGGCCACCACGTCCCCATCCGTCAATTTGTCGATCAGGCCGAGGGCGTGGCCTTTTACGGCATCGATCGGTGCTCCCGACACAATCATGTCGAGCGCCGCTTCCATACCGATCAGGCGTGGTAGGCGCTGTGTCCCACCCGCTCCTGGAATGATGCCGATTTTCACCTCTGGCAGGCCTAGCTGCTTTGCGGCTGTCGAGGCAACGCGATAGTGACACCCAAGCGCCACCTCAAGACCGCCGCCGAGCGCCAATCCATTGATGGCTGCAACAACCGGCTTTGACGATGCCTCAATGTGATGGATCACATCATACAGCCACGGCTCGACGCGTCCCTTGGCGAACTCCGTGATGTCGGCGCCAGCGGAGAACGCACGACCGCGGCCCGTGATCACGATCGCCTTGACGCTGGCATCGTCCGCCGCGGCCTTCACCGCCGCCAACAATCCTTGGCGCAGCCCAACCGAAAGTGCATTGACCGGCGCATGGTCCAAGTGGGCGACCATCACCGCGCCGCGGCGTTCGGTCGGAACTGTGGCATCGGCCATGGGGATATCCTTAACTTGAATTGGGCTGATCGTGGAGATGCACCGTCCATGCGGCGCGTGCAAGGTGGCTGTAAAACTTGATCCAAGCGCACTTGACCATCTCTGTCGCTCCGAACACACACGTTTGCATGATAGATGATGCCCGCCGATATGCACCGTCCGCAGCACGCAATCGCGATACGATCTTCGCGTCGTTGCGCCAACACTTGCCGTTGCGCGGGCACGTTCTCGAGGTTGCATCCGGCAGCGGCGAACACATCACGCATTTCGCGGCGGTTCATCCGGGATTAACGTTCCAGCCGAGCGATCCAGACCCAGACAGTCGCGCCAGCATTGACGCCTGGACGAAGGTCCTTGGCTTGCAAAATGTCGCCCCCGCGATCGCCCTCGACATGACAGCACACGACGCTCTGCCAAAGCGCGCCGACGTTGTCATATGCATCAACATGATTCACATCGCATCCTGGTCGGCGTCGGTCGGCCTGATGCGTTCAGCCGCAAGGCTGCTGCCAAAGGGCGGTCGTCTGTTTCTCTATGGGCCCTATCGGCGCAATGGCGCTCACACCGCACCCAGCAACGAAGCGTTCGACACTGATCTAAAAGCCCGAAACCCGGAGTGGGGCGTCCGCGATCTCGAAGCCGTCGCAGCCTTGGCGCGCGATCACGGATTTTCAGATCCCATCATTGAAGCGATGCCGGCCAACAATCTCTCTCTTGTGTTCCATCGGTGCTGAGGGCCGTCACCACCCCTCGCCTGTCTTGCGCATGTAAATGGGCGCATAGGCCTTCGCCTGCTGCAACTCAACCAGGCCGTCGCGCGCCATTTCGAGCGTCGCGCCGAACGAGGCCGCAAGCGCCGTGCGCGTCGCCTCGGGGGCTGGCTGCGGTACGATCTGGTCGAGAAACAGGTCAAGTTGCACCCATTGTCCCGCGGCCGATGCGCGAACCAGGCCGTGCAGCCGGTCGCGTGCATCCTTGATCGACCAGACCTCCCGCTTCTTGACGACATGCGCGCGCTTGATGACCCGACGCGTTCTTTGGTCGGCATAGGCTTTCAAAAGATCATAGATTTGGGCGGTGTAGTGCCGGTCTCGGATTGTCTTGGTGCCCTCAGGACTGCCACGCGGGAAGATGTCGAGACCCAGACGCTTGCGCGTCATCAGCTGTGCTGCAGCCTTGCGCATGGCCTCAAGCCGCATCAGGCGGAACTGCAGGCGGGCCGCGAGATCTTCGCCTGATGGCGTGTTGTCTTCGATGTGCAGTTTCGGGATCAGCAGGCGCGATTTCAGAAATGCCAACCAAGCAGCCATAACGAGATAGTCGGCTGCGAGTTCGAGACGCAGATTTTTGGCCTCGCGAATGTAGGCCAGATACTGATCCGCCAAAGCAACAATTGAGAGATAACGCAGGTCGACTTTTTGCGTGCGTGCCAGGGCGAGCAGCAAATCCAGCGGGCCCTCGTACCCACCAAGCGCAACGACCAACATGTCTTCGGCCCGCGGGGCATCGTCGCCTGTGGGCGCTTCCCAGGTGCTGGCCTCGATATCCGAAACAGAACTGCTGGGAAGTGCACAGGTCATACAACTGCACTCCCGACTGCGAGGACGTCCGCGAGGCACGCTTCGGCCTCGGCGACGTCGAAAGGTGAAACCGTTTGGGTGATGGCGAGGACCGCGTCGAATCGTTCGCGTGCGCGGCCTTCGAGCGAGCGACTGCCGGCAGCGACAGCGGCCATTTCTTCGGCATTGCCACTACAGTGTAGAGCGAGGTCTGTGCCGGCCGCCAGGACGGCTTCGGCGCGCGCGCGCATGGATGTCGCCTCGAGGGCTTTCATGGAGAGGTCGTCGCTCATGAGAAAGCCGTCAAAACCAATATGACCGCGAATGATCTCACGGTGCACAATCGCGGAGGTCGAGGCGGGATGGTCGGGGTCAATGTCGGAAAAGACCACGTGGGCGGACATGGCAGCTGGCGCATGGCGGAGCGTTTTGAATGGAGCAAAATCCGTAGCTTCCAACTCAGTGCGCGAGGCGGCGACGGTTGGCAGCGCCAAGTGACTGTCGGCCATTGCACGCCCGTGCCCTGGAATATGTTTGATGACCGGCACCACGCCACCTGCCACGTAGCCCTCCATCACAACCCGCCCGAGGTCTACGACGTCAGCGACAACGCGGCCGTAGGCACGGGAACCGATGATCTCGTGACTGCCGCTGATCGGCAAATCCAGGACGGGCGCACAATTGCATGTGATGCCGAGATCGCGCAGTTCGGCGGCCGTCAACTGCGCAACGAGGTGAGCGGCGCGGCGGGCAGGCGCGGCATTCGAGGCAGCGAAACGGCGATAACGGGCAGCTTCCGGAATTTCGCGCCAGTGCGGCGGGCGCAGGCGACGCACGCGGCCGCCCTCCTGATCAATCAACACCAGAATTTCGTCACCGATGGCAGCGCGGGCGTCACATACGAGCCGACGGACCTGATCTGGCGTTTCGACGTTGCGGGCAAACAGAATAACGCCGGCTGGTCGTGCATCGCGCAGGAACGCACGCTCGTCCTTTTCGAGCCGAAGGCCAGCAAAGCCTGTAGTGAAGGCGTAGAGCATCGCGGCGGCCCATGTGGGTCATTTTAAAAAGTAACGACGGCATCCAGGGGACGCCGCCGTTGACCAATGCAAGACCTGACAGCTCAGTACGCGGTGGCGAAACACTGCGTGTAGCCGGCGGCCTTAAGTTGCTCGCAGACGGCTGCAGCTCCGGACCGCGAGCCTGGAGGACCGACAACGGCACGATACCAGACGCCCTTGGTTTCTCCGAGATTGACTTCCTGGACTTCGGCTGGCTTGCCGGCAAGCACATCGGGATACTTCGCCTGAAGATCGGCAAAAGACTTCATCGCCTCGAGCTTACCCTTCGGCGTCGACAGAATGGCCGCAACGTAGCCGTTGCCGCCAGCCCCAAGGGCAGATTTGGAACCCGCAGGCGGCGTCGTGCTTGTCACGCCACCAGTTGCCGGCCCGTTTGGCGAGAATGCATCGCTGTCCTTCGGCTTGACGACTTTCTTTGGCGGCGGCGGCGGACCATCAGGCAAAGCCGCCTGTTTTGATGATGGTGTGATCACTTTTGGCTGCACCGGCGGGGCTTGTGCGGTAGGCGGTTGCGCAAGCGGCTGGCGTACCGGCGGTTGCTGTTGCGGCGGCAATTGCGCCTCGCGCAGGGGGAGTGGCGGCGGGAGAGTAACCGCGAGGCCCGGCATCGTGATTGTCTGCGGCTGTGCCATGGGTATTGGCGGCGCCTGCGTGTTGCCGTCTGGCCCAACTGGAATCGTCGCCACACGGCGCGGACCCGTGGCGTC
>JANNXS010000219.1:0-3639 GCA_031409695.1 Hyphomicrobiaceae bacterium | reverse complement strand
GCCCACGATTTCGCCGGCTGCGTCAGAGGCGCAGCGCAGGATTTCGAGCGCGCGGTGATAGCTCATGCCGCCCGGAACCGGTGTCCCGGTGGCTGGCATCACATGCGCATCAAGGGCATCGATATCGAATGTGATGTAAACCGGGCGGCCGTTGAGCGGTGCCATCATCGTCTTCAAGTCCCAACGCGGCTCGTCGGCGGCGAGATGCACTTGAATGCGCGTCGTGTTGGCCTCTTAAAAACGAGCTTCGTCGGCGCTAAAGCCACGGATGCCAACCGACACCAGTGAGATGTTCGCGTTATCGAGCACGCGGCGCATGGCGGCTGCGTGCGAATAGTGTTCGCCGAGATAACCGTCGCGAAGATCCCAGTGCGCGTCCAGCTGCAGGACAACAAGATCTGTGTGACGTCGTGCAAGGGGCCGGATGGCGCCTGCTGTCAAAGCGTGTTCGCCGCCAATGACGAACGGCACTTTGCCGGCAGCAACCACGCTTTCAACAAGCCCTTCAATCTGTGCGAGGGCTGCCTCTTGCCCCTTGGCGATCTTTGGCTCGGGCAAAGCCGCAATGCCGTAGTCGCGATACGGCTCGCGCCAAAGCTCCTCATCGAACAATTCAAGTTGGTGGCTCGCCGAAAGGATCGCCTGCGGGCCGTACCGCGTGCCGCCGCCGTAGCTGACAGACGCCTCAAGCCCGAACGGAATAACGACCACGCGCGCCTCGTCGGGCCGCGCCGCATCTTCGCGCGCGGGGTCAAGAAAACTATCCTCAGCTGGCAGATAACGCATCGGGACCGGTTTGCGATTGAGCTTGCCACCCGATGGGGTAGAATTTTTTGGCGTCGTCGGGGGCATCGTAACTTCCAGCAGCGCAAATCAGGGACGGCGGTAAAGTCAGCGCAAGCGGCACCCCTCAACGCACTCTGATGACGACTTTGCCCGTGCTGGCCCGGTTGTCGAGTTCGCGGATTGCATTGGCGGTGTCACCCAACGGAAACACCTTATGCACATGCGGCTTGAGCTTGCCCTCGGCCACCCACGTCACGATCTGGCGCATATTGGCGGCGTTCAAAGTCGGTTCCTGCTGCATCGATGCGCCCCAGAACACGCCAACGAGCGACGCCGATTTGAGCAGCAGCAGATTGAGCGGGATTTTCGGAATGTCGCCTGCGGCAAATCCAATAACGGCGAACCGCCCGTTCCAGGCCATGGAGCGGATCGCGGGCTCGGCAAAAGGCCCGCCGACGCAGTCATAAACGACGTCAATGCCCCTCGGAGCCAAGGCTTTGAACTGCTCTCGCAAGTCGCCCTTTGAATAGTTGATCAGGATATCTGCGCCGCGGCTCTTGCACACGGCGAGCTTCTCATCCGACGAGGCGCAGGCGATGACCTTCGCACCCATTAGTTTGGCAAGTTCGACGGCCGCCAATCCCGCGCCGCCTGAAGCACCAAGTACGGCACAGGTTTCGCCGGCCTTCAATTGCGCCCGATCCTTAAGGCCGTAGTATCCGGTTCCGTAGGTGACGGCTATGCCTGCCGCCACCTCATCCGACACATTGGCCGGGATTGGCACCAAGGTTGCCGCCGGCGCATTGATCTTTTCTCGGGCCGCCCCGGTCTGGCCGAAACTGAACACGCGATCGCCGACTTTTACATGTGTGACGCCCTCGCCAACCGCGTCGACAACACCGGCAAACTCAGTCGCTGGCGAGAACGGCAACGCAGGTTTATGCTGATATTTTCCGCGCACCATCAACGTATCGAGGAAGTTCAGCGCTGCCACATGCACGCGGATGGTTGCCTCGCCTTTGCCCGGCGCCAGTGGGGCCGCAATGTCCTCGATGACAATGGCATCCGGTCCGTCAAGCGATTTGCAAAGGGCGGCTTTCATGGGTGCGATCCTATTCGGGATATGAGCGCGGTGCTTAGCGCGCCCTTTGGCGGTTGTCACATGCGGATCTGGTCCCCGCGGATCCGCCACAGCAAGATCAAATCCCGAGCAAATCAATGTTGGGTCCGAGGCGCCCAAGGGTTGGCGATGCTCGCCGGTCGAGGGGAAAATAGCTTGGGGGCAAACAGCTTGTCGTATTTGTCTGTATCGCCGGTCCGACTGTCGTAGCACGTCGGCACCATCACAGGCCGCCCGGCTGATAGCAATTCGCCAACCGTGACGAATTCAAACCCCTTCGCGCGCAAGCCTGCAATGGCCGCCGGTAAGGCCTCGGCCGTATGGTGGCCACGGCCGTTGGCGTGCGCAATGATGATCGAGCCAGGACGTGTCCTGTAGATCATCGCGGTGGCGATCTCGCGCGCCGACGTGGTTGGTGACGGGTCGCCCGTTGAGACGTCCCATTGAATGGCGAGCAGGCCTGCATCGTTGGCCGCGGCAAGCCCTTCGGGTGCGCAGGCGCCAAAGGGAAACCGAAACAGCGACGGCGTTGCAGGAATGCGGCTTATGGCGGCGCTGTGAGGTGCCGCGCATTGCAGCGCTGCGAGCTTCGTCCGGGCCTCGGCGTAGATCGCACTCGGCGCAACGATTTCCGACCTCAGGTCGGCGCCAGTCAGCAGGCGCGTGTTGCGGTGCGCGAGACCATGGGTACCGAACTCGAACAGTGGGTCGGTCATCAACTGCGATGTTCGTGTCGGGTGCGACGCCATCCAACGGCCGCCCATAAACAGGGTTGCCTTCACCTTCTCGCGCCGCAGGATGTCTATAATCGCGCCGTCATAACCGGCCAACTCTTGCGGTTGCTCACAAAAATCGAGCGTGAGTGCGATCAGTTTGGGACTGCCCGCCGGCAGGTCAACCCGGCGAATGGCGCCGCGCAACAGAGGCGCGACGGCAGTCCCAGTTGGCACGGCTGTCGCAGCCCGAAAAGATGCCGGCCGAGCGAGCCGGACGGGTTGGCGTTCGCGCGGATCACCGGCAAGGGCGGATGGAGCAAAACACGCCGCCTGCAAATCTATGCGCGGGTCGGCCGCCAATGACGCCGACACGCCCGAGAGCGTCACAGCCAAAGCGGTCAGCGCAAACTTCCCTGCCGTATGCCATGTCATGGCTGGAGGCTCTCCAGACACTTTGTGTCGACGGTGTGTTGAACCGAAAAGCACCCCGCTCGCCCCCAAATCAACATCTGATCAGTCAGCGCCATTTCAGCAGACGATTTTCGAGTGCGGTCATGCCGAGCGTGATGCTGACGCCGATGGCCGCGAGCATAAAAATGATGCCAAATACGCCGTTGGTTTTGAAGCTCGCACCGTAGAGCGCGAGTACCTGACCGATGCCGTGATCAGAGGCGAAGATCTCGCCGCCAATCACGCCAAGCAACGAGAAGATCAGACCGAGGCGCAAACCGTTGAAGATCACGGGAACGGCACTTGGAAAGACAAACTTGCGGAAGATCTGCGACTCACTGGCACCAAGCGTGCGCGCGAGCGTGATGTGATCCGGATTGACACCGCGGCCCCCGGCAACGGTGTTGGTCAACACAACGAAGAACGTCAGTGTAAATCCGAGCGCGATTTTCGAGCCCATGCCGAGGCCAAACCAGATCAGAAACAAAGGTGCCAGGGCAATACGCGGCATGGCATTCAGCGCCAGCATGATCGGGTTCAACATGGCATCGATGTTCGGTCGGGTGA
>JANNXS010000218.1:0-11185 GCA_031409695.1 Hyphomicrobiaceae bacterium | reverse complement strand
GTGCCAGCGCGTGCCGAACTCGCCGCCGCCCCGGATGTTGGTTTGTACAAAAGTGCCGCCGCGCTCGAGCCAGAGCTTGCCGATGGCAGCACCCGTGTAGGAGGGCGTCAGCGAAACGCGAAAACCGCCATAGCCGTTCATGAGTACGGGTGCGTTGCCGGTGTTGTTTGCGGGCCCGACTTGCGTGTAGGGGATGCGCTCGCCATCGACACTGATGGCCTCGTGTTGGGTTGACACCAAGCCGCTTGCGTCAAAGGCACGCGAGGACTGTTTCAAGATCTGCGGCGCTTGACCTGTTTCGATCACGGACAGCGTCGGCGGTGTCAGTGGATCTTCCGAAGTCATCAGCAGCGTGCCGTCGCCTTCTTGGTCCTCGATGTCGATACGACCGATGTTGACGACACCCTGGGTCGGGAGACTTGGTAACGCCCCTTTCGACCACCCGGACGCGGAGGGAACGTATGCGTCGAAGCGAGGTTTCATTTCGTCCAGGATCGAGAGCACCAGCGTGTCCCCGTTCCAGAACCAGCCTTCAAGCGCCCGGCGATCGCCCGGTGTGTAGAGCGTCGCGAACCTCCGCTCGCCCGCGAGATAGGCCGCAAGCGACACGCCTAGCAGTTGATCAGGCGCATAGGTTTTGTCGCCGACCGTCCACGGCTTGCGTGGCTTCACAAGTAGCCAATCCCCGTGTGCGCTGGCCGTTGCATGTGTTGGCACGTCGAGCACGTGTTTGGGACCGGAGAGATCGCCAACCCACATCCGCGTGTCGAAGAAACGTGGCTTGTCGTAAAACCAGACCGTGGCAACGGCTGCCGTGCGGTCGACGCCAGCCGCCGCCATCATGTTGTCTTTCTCGGTCTCGAAGATCACCTTGGCCGCGGCCGGATCTTCGCCGCGGTGCCAGACGCGGACTGTGCGGGCATAGCCTGAAGCCGTGACATCGCCGCCGAACGCGCTCGACAGGATCAGCGTGTCGTGGTCCCACCAGGTGGCGCTGCCCTTGGCCTCCGGCAATGTGAAGCCGTCTGTGACGAACGCCTTCGTGTGCATATCAAATTCACGTAACACGCTGGCATCACTGCCGCCGCGCGAAAGACTGACTATGGCGCGGTCATGAGCGCCGGGTCGCGTGCGGCCACCGGCCCAGGTCCAATCCTCGCCCTCGGCCTTGGCAAGCGCGTCGAGATCAAGCACGGTTTCCCAGTCGGGCGTGTCGGTGCGGAAGCTCGCGAGCGACGTGCGCCGCCAGAGCCCACGCGGGTTCGCCGCGTCGGCCCAAAAGTTGTAGAGGTGCTCGCCTCGACGCGCGACGTTTGGCAACTTGCCAGGGCGATCGAGCAGAGCGGCCAGCGTCTCGCAATCCGCGCGAAAAGCGGTCGAATCAAACGCGGCCAGCGTCTTCGCGCTTTCGGCATCGGCCCAGGCAACAGCCCTGGCACCGGTGATGTCTTCGAGCCAGATGTGTGGGTCATCATCAGGCGCGGCAAATGTCGGGCGGATATCCATGAAGTTGTAGCCTTTAGATGCGAAGCCAGCCCCGTTTGGCACGGAGCACAAGCGCGGTGAAGTACGCCCGCGAGCCGTCGCCCGTGCCGGGGGAATTCAAAGGACTTTCAGTCCTTCGAGCATCCTGGACGAGGCTTGCGCCCTCGACCCACCACGCAATCCTGTTGAAACCGCACTCCCGCCACGGTGTGGAGGTGGTAGAGGGTGTGTGTTCGACAGGAGACCGCTGACGTGACCATCTCAACCGCCACCGCCGATAAGATAAATGCGCGCATTGCCCAGGAACTGTCCGTGCGGGTTGAGCAGGTGGCGGCCACGGTTGAGATGATGGGCGAGGGCTCAACCGTGCCCTTCATCGCGCGTTACCGCAAAGAAAAGACCGGCGGGCTCGATGATACGCAGTTGCGCCGCCTCGATGAGCGGCTGTCCTATTTGCGCGAACTCGAAGATCGCCGCGGAACGGTGCTCAAATCCATCGAAGAGCAGGGCAAAATGACGCCGGAGTTGCTGCGCTCTGTGCATGGGGCCGGCACGAAGGTGGAACTCGAGGACATCTATGCGCCTTACAAGCAAAAGCGGCGCACCAAGGCGGCCATCGCCATTGAAGCCGGCCTTGAGCCGCTGATCGACAAGATCCTCGCCGACCCGAACCTCAATCCCGAGCAATTGGCGGCGATGTTCGTCAACGCCGAGAAGGGCGTCGCCGACGTTAAGGCCGCACTCGACGGTGCGCGCTCCATCATGATCGAGCGCATCGCGGATAAGGCCGCACTGGTTGGCGCGTTGCGCGAGTGGCTCTGGCAGGAGGGGCTTGTCACATCCTCCGTGCGCAAGGGCAAGCAAACCGAAGGCGAGAAATTCTCGGACTATTTCGACTACAAGCAGAAGATCAAAGAACTGCCGTCGCACCGCGCACTCGCCCTGTTGCGCGGGCGCAATGAGGACATCCTCGATCTCGGCCTGGATGTGCCGTATCCGGACGGCACGGCGCACCCCGCAGAAAACAAGATCCGCAACGCCTTCGGTCTGAACGACAAGAACCGACCGGCTGACAAGTGGATCAGCGACACCGTGCGGTTGGCCTGGAAGGCGCGCCTCGGCGTATCGCTCGAGGTCGATCTCATGACGCGGCTGAAGGAAATCGCCGATCGCGATGCCATCACCGTGTTCGCGCAAAACATGAAGGATTTGCTGCTGGCCGCGCCTGCTGGTCCGAAAGTGACGATGGGCGTTGATCCCGGCATCCGCTCTGGCTGTAAGCTCGCTGTTGTCGATGCCACGGGCAAACTGCTCGATTCAGCCACCATCTATCCGCACGAGCCGCGCAACGACTGGAACGGCTCCATGGCCGTCATTGGCGCTCTGTGCATGAAGCACAGAATCGAACTGATCGCCGTTGGTAACGGCACTGCAAGCCGCGAGACGGATCGCCTGGTCATCGAAGTCATCAAAAAGCTCGACCAATTTAAGATTCAGAAGATCATCGTTTCAGAAGCTGGCGCGTCGGTGTACTCGGCGTCTGAATTAGCGGCACTCGAATTTCCGGATCTCGATGTGTCGATCCGCGGTGCCGTGTCGATCGCGCGGCGTCTGCAGGACCCGCTGGCTGAACTCGTCAAGATCGAACCGAAGGCCATTGGCGTCGGTCAGTATCAGCACGATGTTGACCAGTCTGGTCTGGCCAAATCGCTGGATAGCGTGATCGAGGATTGCGTGAACTCCGTTGGCGTCGATGTGAACACGGCGTCCGTACCGCTGCTCGCGCGCGTGTCGGGACTGAACAAGACGCTGGCCGACAATATCGTCGCCTTCCGCAATGAAAACGGGGCTTTCGCCTCGCGCGCCGCACTCAAAAAGGTACCGCGTCTTGGGCCAAAGACGTTTGAACAGGCGGCTGGCTTTTTGCGTGTCATGAATGGCCGCAACCCGCTCGACGGCTCGGCCGTCCACCCCGAAGCCTATGAGGTCGTCGAGAAGATCGCGCTGGGGATGGGAAAACCCGTCAAGGCTCTGATCGGTGACCGCGCGTTCTTGAAAACCGTACAACCGGCCAAGTATGCGGACGCGCGGTTCGGCATTCCGACCATCACGGACATTCTGACCGAGCTTGAAAAACCCGGCCGCGATCCGCGCCCGGAATTCAAAACGGCCTCGTTCGCCGATGGCGTTGAGAAGATCGACGACCTGAAAGTCGGCATGCAGCTTGAGGGCGTCGTCACCAACATCGCGGCGTTCGGCGCGTTCATCGACATCGGCGTGCACCAGGATGGGTTGGTCCACGTCTCGGAAATGTCTGACACGTTCGTCAAAGACCCGCGCGCCATCCTCAAGACGGGCCAGGTGGTGAAGGTGCGCGTCAAGGAGGTCGATAAGGCCCGCAAGCGCATCGCCCTCACCATGAAGAGCGGCAACATCGCAGGCGGCAAAGTCGCTGGTGCCCATGGCGTTTCTGGGGGCAGCGCCGGGCCTATGAGTGCATCGCCACCGCCGCGGCCCGGCGCAGGCGGTGGCGCACGCCCGGTGCAAAGCAACGTGCCCGCCGGCGAAAGCGCGCTCGCCGCAGCCCTACGCAAAGCCCAGGAAAGCGGGAAGCGGTGAGGCCGAAGCGAGAAGGCCGCCGGGGCGATTGTTTCCGGCGATGATATTAAAACTTGCAGAAGCAGAGTTTGTTGCCGTCGAGGTCACGGACGTATCCCGCATAGAACTGGTCGCCACGCGGCCCAGGCGCACCCTCGTCCTTGCCGCCGAGAGCAAGCGCCTTGGCGTGGGCGGCCTTGATCTTGTCTTCGCTGACGCCATAAACCGCAACCATGACGCCGTTGCCAACGGACGCCGCATTTTTATCGTGAGGAGTGCCGATGGCGAACTGCGGCGCCTGCGGATTGTCTTTCGCGCCGTACGCCTGCGAGGCGCCGAAATCCATGGTTCGCGCGTAGCCCATCTCGCCGAGTACGGCGTCGTAAAAGGCCTTAGCCTTGGCGAGATCGTTGGTTCCGAGCATGGTGTAGGCAAGCATTGTGGGGCTCCAATCCTGGCTGTGGCGTCGTCTTTTACTGGTACTAGATCGCGCCAAGCCGCTTGGCCATCCAATCGCGGCACACATCGACAGGCGTCGCATCGCGCGTACCGCAGACCAGCAGCAGGTAGTTGAAGATCTTGCGCCCAAACGCGCGCGCGCGCAAAGCTCGCAAAACGCTCATCTGGGGTTTTGCCGTGTCCACCACCGTTCTGCTTGCCTTCATTGCGACGTGCTTGCTGTTGGCGCTGACGCCTGGGCCGAACATGAGCCTGATCATTGCC
Organism: Hyphomicrobiaceae bacterium; assembly: GCA_031409695.1. GTDB lineage: Bacteria > Pseudomonadota > Alphaproteobacteria > Rhizobiales > Hyphomicrobiaceae > JABFRJ01. Next base: position 6,379 of record JANNXS010000218.1, on the reverse strand, counting down.
AACACCTTGTCGGGCGGTATGCGCGCCGGGTTTGTGACGTTGGCTGGATCAGCAACGGGGCTCAGCATCCTGGCGGCGACGGCTGCCATCGGCATGTCGTCGGTCATGGTGTTCATGGGCGAGTGGTTCGATGTCATCCGCTGGGCGGGGGCATTGTACCTGGTCGCCCTCGGTGTCCGCCAACTCTTGGGCTGGTACAGCCGTCAGGCTGATGCTGAGTACTTAGCCCCCAAAGTGTCGGCCACCAGTGCCTATGCCCAAGGACTTATCGTGTCGGTTTCAAACCCGAAGGTACTGCTGTTTCTTGGGGCGTTCTTGCCGCAGTTCCTAAACCCAGAAGAGCCCACGTCGCCGCAACTCGCCGTCCTGGCCGTCACCTTTGTCGCAACCTTGATCGTCGTCGATAGCGGCTACACCTATGCCATCGGGCGAGCGCGTCAGTCCTTCGACATGAAGCGGCTCGCTATTCTGGATGGCATCGCTGGCGGGTTACTCGTGATCGGCGGGCTCGTCCTGGCAACGGCCCGTCGACCAGTCTGACTTTTCAAATGCCACATGGTGTGACGTCGGCAAGCTCTTTGACGGCGGCCATGCCTATCGACCGGCAGAAGTTGCATAAGCGCAACCAACCGCTTGCCGGCCGGGCTTTAGACAGAATATCAAGTTTTTGTTTCGTTCACACCAGCACCATCCGCAACACATTGTCGTAGAACGTGATGTGTTCGTTCTCCACAGACTATCGACAGCTGTGGAACACAACGCCTAAAGCCTCGACACATTTGTCGCGAAAATGCCACACTCCGCCGCGATACAAATTTGTAGGCGCTGTAAAAATATCACGATTGCCCCGGCTTTCGGATGTCTTGCAGACTACCGAACGGCCAAAATCGCCCGTGCAGATCGCTCGGGTACTGTCGGCAGGCTTGGGACCCACCCGCACTCAGGCCCCCGTACTCAGGACCACGTACTCAGGACCACGTACTCAGGACCCAGTTTACCGCGCATGACACAGCCTGCCGGCACCCTCGAAACGCCCGACACGGACCCGCAGCAGGCGTCCGGGACGGGGCTGGTTGGCCAAAGCGCACCTCAGAACACAGGGCCCGGTGCCGAAGCCAATGCTGGCTCCAGTGCCGGCCCGATGGTGCATGACGATGCCCCGCCTTTGCCGGGCACCGACGATAAAGCGTTCTCGTTTGGTTTGTTTGTGGTTGTTGCGTCGCTGGTCTGGGGCCTTGCGACCTATTTGATCATGACCGGGCTCACGCCGGTTACACCGCGCAACGACATCGTCGCCATTATGATCGCAGTGAACCTGATCTTGATCGGGACAATGATCGCGATCCTGTGGGTTCAAATCCGCGGTCTTCGGCAAGCCTGGAAACAGAAAATCCCGGGGGCGCGACTGCATGCACGGGTTGTGGCCTTATTCTCTGTCATCGCGTTGATACCCGCCGTCCCGCTTGCAACTGGCGCGACCGTCACATTCTCTCGCGGCCTTGACAGTTGGTTTGGTCAGCGCACCCGAAGCATCGTTGAGAATTCGCTCGAAGTTGCCAACGCCTACCTCGAAGAACATGGCGCCGTGATCCGCTCCGACGTGATCAACATGGCCAAGGACCTGGACGATGCCCAGCCGCTTGTGGCCAAGGATCCAAAACTGCTGCGCCAGATGCTGTTTAAGCAGGCGGGCTTTCGCGACTTGCCGGTCGCCTACGTCATCAACGGCAAGGCCGTGGTCCAGCTGGCCGCTGTTGAGGATGATCGCATCCCATATCTGCCACCGCCAATTGATCTGATCCAGGCGACCGAGCGCGGACAGGTTCCGCTGATCATGCCGTCGGACAAATTCCGAGTCGCAGCCTTGGCCCGCATGCAAAAATATCCCGACAGTTATCTGTACGTGGCCCGGGGCGTCTCGCCAAAAGTGGTTGGTCACTTGCGAGCCGCCCAAGCTGGTGTCATCGATTTTGAGGAACTGCGCCAGGCGCGTGGACGGATCAAAGTCACCTACGGTTTGATTTATTACATGGTGGCGCTGACTGCGCTTTCGACAGCCATCTGGGCCGGCCTGTGGTTTGCTTCGCGCCTGGTGGCGCCAATCCGGCGCTTGATTACGGCCTCACAGCTTGTCGCGCGCGGCAATCTTGGCGTCGTGTTGCCATTGCATAGGGGCGAGGGCGACTTGCGTCGGCTGTCGGCGAATTTCAACAACATGACGCAGCAGTTGCAGCGCCAGCGCCAGGACCTCATGACGGCGAACGACCAGTTGACGGAGCGTCGCCGCTTCATGGAGGCTGTGTTGGGCGGCGTTTCGGCGGGCGTCCTTGGCATTGACGAGGCTGGCTACGTCACCATCGCGAGCCGATCCGTCGAAACCCTGCTCGGCCGCCCAGCATCGGAGTTGCTCGGCCGCAAGCTTGTCGAGGCGATTCCTGAGTTTGCGCCATTGTTGACGTTGAACGAGGCCCAGCGCGACAAGAAACCCCAAACTGAAGTCGTCATTGAAGTGGCTGGCGAAGAACGGACGTTTGCAACTCGCTTCATTCGCGAGGCGTTGGTTGAGCCCGCAGCGGGCATGCCGTCCCAAGACCAAGCCGCCGTCTTGACCTTTGACGATGTCACCGACCTCGCGGTTGCCCAGCGCACGAGCGCGTGGGCCGAAATCGCCCGCCGGTTGGCGCACGAGATCAAGAACCCGCTGACGCCCATTCAACTCGCGGCCGAACGGTTGAAACGCAAATATGGTAACGTCATCCAGAACGACCGCGATGTCTTCGATAAGTGTACCGACACGATCATCCGACAAGTGGGGGATGTCGCGCGCATGGTCGATGAGTTCTCCTCGTTTGCGCGCATGCCCAAGGCCGAAATTGCGCTGATGGATTTACGCGAGGCACTTAAGGATCCCGTGAACCTGTTCCAACTCGGGACCAACGGCGCGTACGAAGTCGCATGCAAAATGCCGGACGGACCGATTCCGATGATGGGCGACCGGCGCCTGTTGTCGCAAGCGCTGACCAACCTGATCAAAAACGCCACCGAGAGCGTCCAATCCATCGCCGACAGCCGCGACAAACCCGACGGCTACGTTGGCCGTGTGGAAACGACGCTCCGCCGCGAACGCGAAACCGCTGTCATTGAAATCATCGACAACGGCACAGGTTTGCCCAAACAAAACCGCGCACGCCTGCTTGAACCCTACGTCACTACAAAGGGGAGCAAAGGAACCGGCCTCGGTCTGGCGATTGTGCAGAAGATCGTTGAGGCGCATGGCGGCACGCTGGCGCTTGAAGACGCGCCAACGACACCTGAGCGCCCCAGAGGCGCGCTCATCAAAATCACCTTGCCGGCGCCGGCCAATTTGACGGCGGCGGCACCTGAGACTCTCACACAGCGGTTTGGCCTGGCGGATAAATCCGTCGATGTCGCCGCATTCTGAAATGGGTGTCTGACCGCAGTCAGGCATCGGACACGCAAGGAGCTTACGAATGGCGTCTGATATCCTGATCGTCGACGACGAAGCCGATATCCGTGACCTGGTCTCGGGTCTGCTTGAGGATGAGGGCCACCGGACCCGTTTGGCGCGCGACAGCGATGAGGCACTGACGGCCATCGAACAGCGTCGGCCGCAGTTGGTTGTGCTCGACATCTGGCTCCAGGGCTCACGTCTGGACGGGCTTGAGGTCTTGTCGGTGATCAAGAAAGCGCACCCGGATCTGCCGGTGGTCATCATTTCGGGTCACGGCAACATTGAGACGGCGGTCACCGCCATCCGCCGCGGCGCCTATGACTACATCGAGAAGCCCTTCAAGGCCGATCGCCTGCTGCTCGTGGTGCTGCGCGCGCTCGAGGCGTCCAAGCTGCAACGCGAGGTCAAGGTCCTGCGCGAGCGGTCGGCTGTGTCATTTGACATGGTGGGTACATCGACGACCATGAATCACCTGCGCTCCGCCATTGATCGCCTTGCGCCCGCCAACAGTCGCATTCTCATTCGCGGCGCGGCCGGCTCCGGTAAAGAGCTGGCGGCGCGCATGATCCACGCCAAGTCGCTGCGCAAGGACGGGCCTTTCGTCGTGCTGAACGCCGCCGCCATGGTGCCGGATCGCGTCGAAGAAGAACTGTTTGGCACCGAGGACATTTCCGGCCCGCGCAAGGTCGGCGCACTTGAGGAGGCCCACGGCGGTACGCTCTACATCGACGAAGTCGCCGACATGCCCATGGAGACGCAGAGCAAGATTTTGCGCGTCCTCGTCGAACAGAAATTCATGCGCATGGGTGGCGCGCAAAAGGTTGCCGTCGACGTGCGCGTGATCTCATCGACCTCGCGCGATATTGAGCGCGACATGCAGGAGAGCCGCTTCCGCGAGGACTTGTATCATCGCCTGAACGTCGTGCCGTTGCGCGTGCCCTCTTTGGCCGAGCGGCGCGAGGATATCCCCGACCTCATTCGCTACTTCGTCGACCACGTGGCGGCCTCATCTGGCCTCGCCCCGCGAAAGATCGGCGAGGACGCCATCGCCGTTTTGCAAACGCATGATTGGCCCGGCAACGTGCGCGAGTTGCGCAACAACATCGAGCGCCTGCTGATCCTCTCGGGCGGCGAACCGGGCTCGATGATCTCAGCTGAAATGTTGCCGAACGAAATCGGCTCCAACGTGCCACTACCCATGAATGGTGGGGCGGAACACCTGATGTCGCTGCCATTGCGCGAGGCACGCGAAATTTTCGAACGCGAATACCTGCTGGCGCAGATCAACCGGTTCGGTGGCAACATCTCGCGCACCGCTGAATTCGTCGGCATGGAGCGCTCAGCCCTGCACCGCAAACTGCGCGCGCTCGGCGTTTCGTCCGACCAACGCGGTCCCGGCGGTACGCCGCTGCCCATCGAAGTGCGCCAGGCGAGCTGAGGCATCACCCGGTCGGTGTCGTCTGAGATCGACTAGTGGGAGCCAGCGACGTGCTGGGCCACTCCCGGACTAACGGCGACACGGACAATCAGACAACGTGCGTTTTGACCATGGGGCTGCTGGCAGAAAAGAAGGGAAAAATGGATGTTACAGTTCTGGCAAGGTCCGTTGGCTATCTTCGGGCGGCTGTGCCTCGTGGCGATCTTCGCTCTAAGCGCCATTGGGAACAAAATCCCGAACTTCAGCAAGGTTGCGCAGGATATGGCATCGGCCGGCGTGCCCATGCCCGCCGTCGCGCTCGCCGGCGCAATCGCCTTCCTGTTGCTCGGCAGCTTGTTGGTGGTGATAGGCTATCAGGCACGCTTCGGTGCGCTTTTGCTGGTGCTGTTCCTGATCCCCGCGACCTACTACTTTCACGCACCATGGAGGGCGGCCACGTCGGGCGAAGCCGCGCAGCAGGTGATTCAGTTCTTGAAGAATTTAGGACTTATGGGGGCGATGCTTCTGATTATAGCTGCGGGACCAGGACCAGGGAGCCTGGACGGACGGGAGACAAAATGATCTTGCGGCACGATTAGGTGCGCTTAGGTCCGCTCGGGGTCAATCGCGTCGGGTGCCAGAGTTTCGATGGAAGGTATCGCCTGAAAGCGGGCAAGTCATACGGCTCGGCCGCTAACATAGTGAGTGCGGGGCTGTGTGGCGCTGATCGGCTTGATACCGACGAAGCCCAGACACCAACGCGGCCCGGCGCGTTTCGCCGAGCCCCGTAGTGTGCGCTTTACTTTAGCGGCAGATGCGAACCGGGCGCGGCACGTTGCGGGCGTAGTGGTGGTCCCAGACCCAGACGTATTTGGTGAAGCAATTGTAGTGGGTCGGGACGAACTTGTAGATGTGGCTGTAGCCGTAACCGAAGCTATAGCCGCGGTGGCCACCGCCGGCCTGGGCGGGTTGGGCTGCGAGCGCCGTGCCGATGAGTGTTGCGGCGAGGGCGAGAGCTTTGAGGTTGGTCATTGTCGGTGGTCCATGGGTTGAGCGCTGGGGCTCGGGGCGTTCGGTCTGGCCGGTGAACTCTGTGTTTCGCCGGCCCCGATGCACAGAGGTTTACGCGTCCCCCGAACGGTCCGCGGTGCTGGCCAGCACAGGGCGCGAAAACAGGTTGTGAAGGATCGGCCTTGGCGGCTCTGAATGGCGCCACGGGTCTCCACGGCAGACAGTCCTTCCCCCTTTCGCGACCACAAACCCGATGCAACAGTGTCGTGCATCGGCGATCGCTGGCGGATGTCGCAACGCCCGCTATCGCTTTGTGGAGGCTCACATGACACTATCGATGACACGCCGCTCGGCCTTGGCTGTGATCGCAACCGCGGCTGGCGCGGCACCAGCCCACGCCGATGGTCAGGTCGACCTGCAGTTGGTGCTCGCGGTCGACACCTCCGGCAGCGTCAACCGTCAGCGCTTTGAATTGCAGC
>JANNXS010000217.1:0-15381 GCA_031409695.1 Hyphomicrobiaceae bacterium | reverse complement strand
CGCGCGCTGCGGCCTGACATGCCGAGCACGTCAAGGTTTTCGATGCCCGGTGTCGCCGATAGCTTGCGCGAGATGTCCTGCCACTCGCCCATCCCGCGGAACTCGACGGTAATCGTGATCTTGCCGCCCGAGGTGGCGGCTCCTGGGTAACCGCCCGGGATTGCGCCCGGATTTGTCTGTGGCGGCGATCCCCCGCCCTTGGCATTGATCGCCTTCCAGCGGCCCTCCAGCACGCGCAGTGAAACCACGCTGGCCAATTCGAGAGCATATCCGGGGTCGGCCATGTCGAGCCGATAGACCGGCCGCCAGGCGATTGGTCCGACGGCGTCGCCACCAATCAGGGTCAACTTTAGCTTCTTGGTCGCCATGTCCGGCTCTGCAATCGCAGCGATCAACCGGTCGGTGCCGTAGGCTGAGGCAAACGTGCGCCACTGGCTGCCTTCACCATTGGCCAGCGACTTGATCACATCTGCGGCAATCTCCGGCTTCAACGTTGTTATTTTGACCGGCGTGAGCGCGTGGTCGAGGTCAAGTCCCTTCCAAGCGTCCGTCCAAGCTTTGGGGCCCTCGGTCGGGCCGAACAGGGCCGGCAGCTGCCCGTTGCTTTGGGCCGAATCGATTGGCGCACGCCAAATCGGCACCACCGTTACGACCTCCGCCTGCTGGTCAACGTAAGGGATGCCCTCCTGGTCAAGCAGCTTGCGAATGGCCTGGGGTTGGAAGGCGAAATCGAGGCTGGCGATGTAGTCCGTGGACGAATTGCGTTCGGTGCGGACGCTGGTGGAGGAGACAAGGTTGGCCGCATTTGGCAGCTGCATTTTGCGCACGCGGCCATAGGCTGTGACTGGGACGAGACGCTTGATCAAGGAGCGTAGCGCTGCCTTTTGGCCTTCGGCAACGGCACGGTTTTTGGCCGTCACCGCATCACTGGCCCGCGCTTCGACAGGGTAGTTACCAATCGTGAATATGGTGTCGCCCGTGGCGGCCATAGCGCCACTGACGCCAGCCAGCAGCCATGCAACTAGGCCGAGGCCAAGGGCCGGTGAGCCACATCGCCGTTGTCTGAGCCGCCCGCTCATCACCATCTCCCGACACCGCTCCACGGCCTACGGCCAACGCGATGACCTTCTGCTGCGTTTTGCGCCACGGTCCAGCCTGTCGTGCCCATTCAGGCGGAAGTAGGGAACACCGTGGCTCAGATGCATCGGGTTGCCGTGTTGACGGGGTCGCACGGGGCCGCACATCTCCTCTTGCCAGTTGCCACAAGCCTCGTGTCCAAGCCGGGATCACGCACGAGGTTCCGGAATGCCCCACTCAATGCCCCACTCAAAGCCAGAATCAAAGCCTGACACGAAACCTGCCACCCTTGCGGATCTCGCGGCTGTCATGGCCGCGTTGCGCACGCCCGTGACGGGCTGTCCGTGGGATCTTGAGCAAACTTTTGAGACCATCACGCCCTACACCATCGAGGAGGCCTATGAGGTCGTCGATGCCATCGCGCGGCAGGATATGCCAGATCTGAAGGAGGAGCTGGGTGATCTGTTGTTGCAGGTGGTCTATCACGCCCGGCTTGCCGAGGAAGCGCAAGCCTTCAAGCTCGACGACGTGGTGGCTGGCATTACAGCCAAAATGGTCCGCCGTCATCCCCATGTGTTCGGCGATGAGGCGGCACGATCGGCTGGCGCCGCCAAGGGGTTCTGGGAGAAAATCAAGGCGGAAGAAAAAGCTCTGAAGGCCGCCGAACGTGCACGTCTCGGCGGTGCGGCGTTGGCTCCGGTGCCCTCGGCGCTCGATGATGTGCCAGCTGGCATGACGGCGCTGACACGGGCCGTAAAACTGCAGACGAAGGCAGCCAACGTCGGCTTCGATTGGCCTGACATCGCGCCCGTGTTTGCCAAGGTGCGCGAGGAAATAGCCGAGCTTGAGGTCGAGGTGACGTGCCAGCCTGAGTCCTCCCGCGAAATGGCTGGCACGCCAATCGAGGAGGAGTTTGGTGATCTGCTGTTTGTGATGGCGAACCTCGCCCGTCATTTACGGCTTGATCCGGAAGCGGCGCTGCGGCGCGCCAACGACAAGTTCCGCCGCCGGTTCGGGGCGATTGAAGCCGAATTGGCCCGCCGCGGCCGCACGCCCAACGAGAGCACACTTGAGGAAATGGACGCGATCTGGAACCAGGTGCGAGCGGCTGACAAGTTAAAGCGCGGCTGAACTCTGGCCAAAACCAAACGCAGACCTCGAGCGCTGATCGATGTCGCTGGTTGGTCGCATTTTCTACGACGAACCGGAAAGCTACTTCGTCGGAAAATGCTCTGATTCATGTGGAATTCGCAGGCCGCCCCAGGATTTGCGGGCCGCGGTTGGCTACCCTCGCGGCAATAGCCGAATCGGGGAATTGGATGCGCATTGCCACCTACAACGTCGAAAACTTGTTCACGCGGGTGCGAGCTTTGAACCTCGACACCTGGGCTGAGGGGCGGCCCGTTCTTGAAGCCTTCGCCGAAATCAACGGCTTGTTTGAGGAAGAAACCTACTCCGTCATCGACAAACGCCGCATCCTATCCCTTATGAAGGTGCTTGGCATCGATAAGAAGGATGATGGCGGTGGGTTCGTCACGCTGCGTCAGAACCGTGGTCGTTTGATCAAGCGTTCGACCCTCGGTGGCCCGGAAGTTGTGGCCGGCGGGCGCAGCGAATGGTCCGGCTGGGTCGAGATGAAAAGCGATCTCGTCAACGAGGCTGCGACCCGCAATTCCGCCCAGGTTGTCCGGGACGTCAACGCCGACGTGATCGGCGTGGTCGAATGCGAGAGCCGGGCGGCCCTCGTGCAATTCTCAGACAAGCTGCTCCCCGCCGTTGGTGGTCGCGCCTATGCCGAGAAAATGCTGGTTGATGGCAACGACACGCGCGGCATCGATGTCGGCCTCATGACGCGCCCCGGCTACAAGGTCGGCTGGATGCGCAGTCACGTCGATGACAAGTCGTCGACGGGGTACCCGGTGTTCAGCCGCGATTGTTTGGAATTCGCTATTTGGACACCCTCCGGCGCGACCGTTTGGATCCTGCTCAACCATTTCAAAAGCCGCGGCTATGGCTCACAGCAGGCGTCGGATGCGCGGCGCTGGTTACAAGCTGAAACAGTACGAACGATTTATGAGCGGCTGAAACTTGAGGGCGCGGAGTACGTGGCTGTTTTGGGTGATCTGAACGACAAAGCCGACGCTGACCCGCTGGCACCCTTGTTGCGCGACAGTGACCTCAAGGACTGCGCAACCAATCCGCGGTTCATGAGCGACGGCCGGCCTGGCACCTTCAAGGATGGCCATGCCAACGATCAACTCGACTATCTACTCCTGTCGCCGAAACTCTACGACCGCATGAGCCAGGGCGGCATCTGGCGCAAGGGCGTCTGGGGTGGCAAGAACGGTAAACTATGGGACATCTATCCCGAAATGAAGACCTCCTATGAAGCCGCGTCCGACCACGCCTGCCTGTGGTGCGATGTGGAGATATAAAGTCAGGGCGTTGCATCAGACTGGGGGGGCAGGTGTGTGGCGGGCCGCGAGGGTTGCCCAATGGACCAGCAACAGCGTGACCGTGGCCAATGCACCAACTGCGGCAATACCAGGTTCGGCCTTGGCTAGTACGGCGAGCACAATCAGCATCGCATCGGCAATCAGCATGCGCCGCACAACGGAGGCTGGCGACGTGCCGCCTTGCACAGCGCGCTGGTAAAAATGCGAACGATGCGGCCGCCAGATCTTCTCAGCCCGCATCAGGCGCTTGAGGAGCGTTAGCGTCGCGTCTGTCACGAAGACCGCGGGCAGGATAAGGGCTGAGACCCAGTGGCCACGCAGCGCCAGATCCAGCATCAGCCAACCCACGAGAAACCCGAGCGGAATTGAACCGGTGTCACCCATAAAAATGCGTGCGGGGTGCCAGTTCCAGACGAGATACCCGAGGCAGGCGCCGGCGAGCAGCACGGCAATCAATGCGGATATTGGAAGATCCCCAACAATCCCGAGCCCCGTCATGCCCGAAAGTGCCCCGGTTTCCTGAATTGCCCCGGTTCCTTGAATCGCTCCGGGCGGCCAAAGCAGAACTGCCAGATAACCGAGGCATGTTGCGGCGCAACCGGTCGCGGCGATCCCATCGATCCCGTCGATGAAATTCGTCAGATTGATCATCCAGAGCCAGGCAACGCCAAGCGCTGCACGCTCGACCTCGAAGGGCAGGTCAGGCGCAAGCCGCAAATCATGCGGCAACAGGGAAAGAGCTGCGCCAACGGCCAGCGCCTGGAAAAGCAGCCGCGACAGCGGCCAGAGCGGGCGGTAGTGATCAATCAGCGATACGAGGGCCAGGCCACCAACGCATCCGGCAAGGATGAGGGACGCGGTGGTCGGCAGAATCAAAAGCGCGCCGAGACCCAAAACTGTCGCGACAATTGCGAGACCACCAACGTTCGATGTTGGCACCTCGTGCATCGAGCGCTCGTTGGGCTCCGTGCGATGACGGACATTGGTGAACAGACGCAGCACCAGACCGGTCATCGCCCAACTGAACAGGATAGCTGCTGCCCCAAGTATTAGAGCCACAATAGCGGGCGAGAGCGGTTTCATGGCGAGGGCGTCTTTCCGGCCTACCAGGCGTGCAAATTGTTGGCGCCATTAGTAGTTTCGCAAGAGCTGTTCATTAGGGTCTGAGGCGGACGTTGGAGGGCGGATGTCAATGACGAAGTTTCTAAAACGTTACTGGGCCGACGAGCGCGGCGCGACCTCGATTGAGTATGGTCTTATTGCGACACTGGTGTGCAGCGCCGTGATTGCCGCCATGACCAACTACGGCAACAACCTGGCGAACACCTGGAACAAAGTCTCGAGCAAGATGAGCTGATCGCCAGATCTCAGTCAGATCTCAGTCCGATCTCAGTCAGGATCGCCGGTCCGATATATCCGATGCACGCGTTTACCAAGTCGCGTCAGCAACTCATAGCCAATAGTGCCAGCGCGATCGGTTAGGTCGTCAATGGTCGTGCGCGCACCCAACACCTCCACCCAGGCCCCGCGCTGGGCAAGATGCCCCGGCACGGCGGTGACATCGACGGTGATCAAATCCATGGATACGCGACCAATGATCGGCACGGGGTGCGCGCCGACAAAGCCGACTGCGCCCGAGGTTTGCCCAACACGGGAAATGGCGCGCAAAAACCCGTCCGCGTAACCGCAAGCAATGGTTGCGATCTTCGTTTCCCGATCTGTCTTGAAGGTTGCGCCGTAGCCAACCGGCGCGCCAGCTTCGACGATGCGTACTTGGAGAATACGGGCTTGCAGCTGCACCACCCAGCGCATTGGGTTTTGCGCGCCCTCCAGCGCCCGGCCGCCATAGAGCGCGATACCTGGGCGAACGAGATCGTAGTGATAATCGTGCCCGAGGAAGACGCCGCCCGAGTTGGCGAGTGAGGCAGGCGCTGGCGGCAGCTTGGCACGCTCTTTGTCAAATATGGCCTTCTGGTGGGCATTCATCGGGTGCAGGGGATCGTCTGCACAGGCAAGATGGCTCATGACCAGCGCCATTTCGAACTGGTCAAACAGCCCGCGTTCAGCGGCCAACTGGTCGACCTCATAGCCGGGCAAACCGAGCCGGTTCATGCCCGTGTCGATATTAACTGCGGCGCGCAGCCGTTTGCCCGTCGCCTGACAATAGGCTGCCCACTCGCGGATCTCGGCTAAGGAACCGAGACATGGCCGCAGATCGAACCCCGCGTAATGCGCGGCCGCCCCCGGCAGCAGGCCATCGAGGACGTAGATGGCAGCGCCGGGCTGGACCATGCGCACGCGCTGGGCCTCGGTCAGGGTTGCCACAAAGAACGTGCGGCACCCAGCATCCCGCAGGGCCCGCACAATATCCTCAAGTCCAAGTCCATACGCATCGGCCTTGATCACGCCCGCGCATTCGGCTTTCCCCGTCACTTTGTTCAACTCAGCCCAATTGTTGCGGAGGGCATCGAGATTGATGGTCAGCACGGCTCGCGCGTCTGCGGGGATCGACGTCATGCTGGTGTCTCAATGGGGTTAAAGATCGATGACCGGTCGCTCAGCCAAGCTCTTGGTGTAGCGCTGCAGCGCATCCGTGTCGGCTCTAATCGCAACCCCGGCTGCCATCAACACCTGGGCCTTTGTCTCAGCCTCCGCCGCCCGGTCAAGACGCAAAAGTGCCAGCCCCTGCTGTCCATGGACCGAACCAACGCGCCCGATCTCCACGTCACCAATCAAAATCGCAGCGCCTTCGGTGAGGTTCGCCGACCCAGAGATTTTGATGACGCGTTTTCGCACCACGGTCTTATTGTGCATGCGGGCAACCACCTCCTGGCCGACGTAGCAGCCCTTGGTGAAGGATACCCCGCCGAGTAGATCGAGGTTGGCTTCATGGGGGAAGGTGTCGCCAAGTGGATAGTCTCGGCCACCCTCTGGAATGCCAAGCGCGATCCGGTTTGCGTGATAGCTCTCAGCTTGCGAAACTTTTAAACACGCAAACGCATCAACACATCGAAAGCCGAGCCGAGCGTCCCGAGGGTCTTGATAACTCCCGGCGGATTGCGTGGGCGAGACCGCAACGCTGCCGGACACCTCGTCGATGATGACCTTGGCGCGAAGGCGATACATCTTTAGGCGCTTGATCAACTCAACGGACGCGCGTGTAAGCGTATCAAGTAGTACCCCGTTTTCTGTGCGCACGACAAAAAACTCAAACAAGATCTTGCCTTGGGGCGACAAGACCGCCGCAAAGCGCGCCTCACCCGGGACGAGCGCGTCAACGGCCGTCGTGACGATGTTATCGAGGAACGAGATGGCGTCTGGCCCCGTCACGGCGATGAGTGCCCGGTCGTTCAGAAGTGCTGGCTCGAACATTGTCATCGAAACCTCCGTTGGTTCACCACCGCGCCTGAGTGCACCCGGTGGTGGCGGGCGACGTGTGGTCAACTGATCAATGCCGCAAACCGCGCAAGGAAGGCGGCCTGCGCTGCGGCAACCGGCAGCGGCACCAAATTCTCAAGGCGGACTGAAAGCGGACCCGGCAGCTGTGGTTGACCAAAAAATCTCTGCGCCTCATCGGTCGTGAAACCGGCAAGCACCGTCGCCTCGTAGTAGGCGGCAATGGCATCAGCGGCTTTGATCTCAGTTGTCACCAACGGCGGCAACTCCGCGGGCAGTCCGAACCGCACATGAATGGCCGCCTGTAGACGGTTTTCAAACGCCTTGTAGTCAAGGCCAATGGCCGCCTTGAAGGGACTGATCAAGTCACCAATGACGTACTCCGGTGCGTCATGAAGAAGGGCTGCGAGCCGCCAGTCTCTCACCCAGCCGGGTTGCCGCGCGCCGATGATGTCATCGACGACCAGCGCATGTTGGGCGACCGAGAGCGCGTGGTCGCCGACGGTTTGGCCGTTCCAACGCGCCACCCGGGCAAGCCCATGGGCGATATCGGCGATGTCGATGTCGAGCGGTGAGGGGGCAAGAAGGTCCAGCCGGCGCCCCGAGAGCATGCGTTGCCACGCACGGGGCTGGGTCTCGGCCTTGGTATTGTGCCGGGTGCGGGTGGGAGTGACAGTTGGCATGTCGGCCGGCTCATTTGCTCAGGCGCTTCATGAGAATGTAGACCAGCGGCAGCACGAGCGGCATGGCTGTCACAATCGCCGCCATGGACAACGACACCTGGTCCAGCCGCAAATAGCGGACGCCGAGCGTTGCCAGCACATGCGTGAGATCCGCCGGTCCACCGCCCGTGAGCAGGTAGACACTGTTAAAATCACCAAGCGACCAGATCGTCGATAGGATCGCGCAGGTGACATACAGCTGCCAGATGGACGGCCACGTGATGTGATAAAAACGCTTTGCGGCGCCGGCACCATCGACTGCTGCTGCTTCATACAACTCTTTCGGGATCGCCAGTCGCCCGGACAGCAAAATGATGGTCCAGAACGGCAGCGACTTCCAGATGTGCACGAGGATCGCCGCGCCAAGTGCGATCGTCGGATTGTTAAGCCAGTTCGGCCCATCGAGCCCCGTCAACTTGAAGATCGTCGCGTTGATGATGCCCCATTCCGGGTTCAGCATGAAACGGAACGACAAGATGGTTGGGATCGAGGGCAAGGCCCAAGGCAAAATGAACAGGACGGCAAGTGCCTTCACCCACCAGCGTTCAACGGTAAAGAAGCCCGACAGCAGCAGCGCGAGGAGCATCTTTATGTTGATGGCGAAGAACAAAAATATGACCGTGTTCCAGATGGCCTTTTTATAGATCGGGTCCTCGGCCAAGGCGATGTAGCTTGCCGGATGGCGTGCGATCCAAAGGCCGTAACAAACCGGGTAGACAACGAACACGGCGAATAAAACGATGTAGGGAACCAGCATCAAATTGCCGACGAATTCAGCTTTCTCGCGACCCGGCGGGCGCTTGTTGTCACCGCGGACTCGGGCGGGTGCACTCGTGGCCGGCTCATTAAAAACGCTCGTCGATGCCATGTCGCAGTCCTTGGTGGCGGCCAGGGTTCGTCAGGGCCAGGGTTCGTCAAGGCCAGGGTTCGTCGTGTTCGCCCCCGCCATCGGTCAACCACCAGATCCGGGATCAACCCCAAGATCTGTCGATCGCAAACGGAGCGGTACGGCTAATCCCGGTGGATCCGACGCGCCTCTTTACTGTGTGTCTCGCACACCGCCGCAAGCGGGTAAACACAGTCCATTGACCAAGTTGGCCATTAACCAAGTTGGCCATTGACCAAGTTGGCAATGAACAGGACCACCGTACCAGTGGCACAGAGCCCCGTCGGAAGCTGAGCGCGCTCGACTTCCAAGCCCTGGCAAATTGCGCTAAGCGCGCGGCGACGCAGTTGACCTCGATGGTTTTGGCGTCACGAGGCCGTGCTTCTGTCACAATGACGGACCATGACGAAGGCGCGCGCGGTCTGAACGTTGTTTTTTGCCAATTCGGTGTAGCGCACGGGTGCGGCTGCCGGCGGGAGAATGGAACACGATGGTCGCGACGCATCTGGTCGTACTCGCAGCTGGAGCCCCTGGCGGGTTCTCGATGATCGAATTGTTTTTGCAGGCGCATATCGTCGTTAAGTCGGTGATGATCGGCTTGTTGTTGGCTTCTGTGTGGTCCTGGGCCATCATCATCGAGAAGACCTTGACGTTTCGCCGCGCGCGCCGCGACGCAGACGCGTTTGAGCAGCTGTTCTGGTCCGGCCAGTCACTGGATGAGCTTTACGCAGGGCTATCGCGCGGCAAGAACCTATCCATGGCGGCGCTTTTTGTTTCGGCCATGCGCGAATGGAAACGCTCGGTCGAGGGGCAGCAAAAAGCGGCGTTTGGCGGCGTGCAATTGCGCGTCGAGAAGGTCATGGACGTCACCATCAGCCGTGAGATGGAGCAGTTGGATCGTCGGTTGTTGTTCCTTGCCAATGTCGCCTCGGCCGCGCCTTTCATTGGGCTGTTTGGCACGGTCATCGGCATCATGACCACCTTCCAGGCCATCGCCGTTTCGAAAAATACTTCGCTAGATGTGGTCGCGCCCGGCATCTCGGAGGCCCTCTTCGCGACCGCGATCGGCCTGCTGGCGGCCATCCCGGCGCAGGTGTTTTACAACCACTTCACCTCCAAGAGTGCGCAGATCTCTCAGCGCCTCGAGGCCTTCGCCGACGAGTTTTCAGCCATCGTTTCACGGCAGATTGACGTGAGGACCTGAGCCATGGGTGCAAGCCTCAAAGCCGGAAGACCCGGTGGTGGCCGCCGCGGCCGCGCCAGACGCCATGCGCCAATGGCCGAAATCAACGTCACGCCGTTTGTCGATGTGATGCTTGTGCTGCTGATCATCTTCATGGTGACGGCCCCGATGCTCGCAACCGGCCTGCCGGTTGACCTGCCGTCATCGAAGGGCGGCAAGCCCTTGGAGCAGCCAAAGACCGAGCCGATAACGGTAACCGTGACGAAAGACGGCAAGGTCTATCTCGGCAAGGAGGACAAGGTGTCCTACACACCGCAGGAGCTGGCCGCGAAAGTGCGTGAGATTGCCAAAGCCACAAATGATACCGATCCGCTAATCATCGTTGCCGGTGACCAGGGCGCGAACTATGGCGTCGCCTATCAGGTGCTCGGCAATCTGAGCGAAGCCGGATTCAAGAAATTGTCGCTCAAAGGCACGCCGCAGAAATGACCGGATTGAAAACGGGCGGTTTGATTGATCGCAACCACGTGATGCGAGAGAAGTGATTAGACCGTGAACCTTGGTTTGGTCCTATCGTTGGCTTTGCACGGTGCGCTCTTGGTGTGGGCGCTGATTTCGATTCATGCCACGCCGTCGTTCAAGCCGCCGTCTGAAAAGGCCATTGAAGTTTCCATTTTGATGGAGCCCGGCCCTCAGAAGTCGAGACAAGGCGATCGCGATTCAAAGAAGCTTGAGACGTCTGGCGCCGAGGGATCTGCCAACAAAGAACCGCCTAAGCCAGTGAAGCAGGCGACGCCAGCCCAGCCGTCAGGGGCGCCGCCGCCCGAAAAGCAGGCCGCGATTGTCAAAGAGGACCCGCCAGCGCCGCTGAAAGACACAAGTCCGACGCCGGATGAGAAAAAGTCGCTTGATGAGTTGATCAAGGCTGAGCAGGCAAAAGCTGCAGCGGATGCAAAAGCCGCGGCCGACGCGAAGGCGGCTCAGGCCAAGGCCGCAGCCGATAAGCAAGCCGCAGAAAAGGCTGCAGAAAAGGCGGCTGAGAAAACGGCGGCCGATCAGGCTGCGGCTGAAAAGGAGGCGGCTGACAAAGCTGCTGCGGATCAAGCCGCCGCGGACAAACTGGCGGCCGAGAAGGCCGCAGCAGCCGCCAAAGCCGCCGCTGCCGCGAAGGCCGCCGCGGCGGCTAAGGCGGCTGCGGCAAGAGCGGCTGCTGCCGCAAAGGCTGCTGCGGCCAAGGCTGCTGAGGAGGCCAAAAAGAAGGAATTCAATCCAAACGCCATCGCCGACGCGATTAAGAATGCGCAAAACCCCGAAGACGGTAAGCCGAGCTTGAACACCACCACGCGTCCTAAAGCCGACAACGCGGCCGGTGAGCGTTCGCCAGACAAGCGTCTGCCGCCCGGCAGGCGTGCTGGCACACCGGACGGACGTGATGCCCAGATCTCTGGGGATGAGGCCAGCCTTTTGACCCGGATGTTACGCCAGCAGGTGCAGAAGTGCTGGCAGATCGTGCCCGGTCCAGACGCGATGAACATGCGCCCGCTGTATGAATTCGACCTGACAACCGATGGGCGCCTGCGCAGCGAGCCGCGTTTGATGAACGCCAACCCGTCGCCCGAGTTCCGCAGCGCCGCGGACGCGGCTCTGCGTGCCATCAAGCAATGTCAGCCCTACACTCTGCCGCCAGACAAGTATCAATTCTGGCAAGGCGTGGAACTCGACTTCGATCCGAGCAAAATGTTGCGCTGAACGTGCGCGAAAACCGGCAAGGGGACAAAACCCTTTGGGCCGTGCATGCAGCTGTCTGCGCCATAAAAGCGGCCCATGAAAGCGGCCCATGAAAGCGGTATGGCCATTTTGCCGGTCGAACGGTATTATCAATTTGCTCGCGACCATGCAGGTCGCTGGGCCGTTCTCGATCGCGGTCAAATCGTCCTCTCCGGTACGCGGACAAAAATGGTCAAAGCTGAGTCTGTTGCCGCTGCAGTTCTTGAGCATTCAGGTCCTGATCAAAATGTGCTGCGCACGCTGCAAACCATCCGTGCTGTCGGTGGTCTGGCCCTAACGACGCGTGCCGATGGTGCGCTGACCACCATCGGCCTGCTGCACGAATACGGCGGTTATCGGATCAAATGCCCGGCCTCACGCGTGCCCGTCCTTGAGGCCGTTATGATCAACACGGGCGGTGGCGTCGTCGGCGGCGACCACATCGCAATTGCGGCAACAGCTGCTGCAAACTGTCGGCTTGTGATCACCACAGCGACCGCAGAACGGATTTACCGGGCCAACGATGCGCGGACTGAAATTGATGTGGCCCTTAACGTCGATAACGGGGCCACGCTGGCTTGGTTGCCACAGGCGACGATTGTGTTCTCCGGGGCAGCCGTGACGCGCCGTATCACGGCAACGTTGTCGGGTGCGTCACGCCTGCTGATCGCCGAGACGACTGCCTATGGGCGCGCTGCGAGTGGCGAAGTCATGCACTCCGGCTGCCTCAATGATCAATGGCGAATTGTGCGCGACGGCCGGCTGGTGTTTGCAGATGCGACACGGCTAAACGGCGATATCGCGGCGGCCTTGGCGAAATCGGCCGTCGGCGGCGGTGCGGCGCTATCATCTTTGCTGGTTTGTGTTGCACCCGAAGCTGCGGCCCGGCGTGATGCCGTGCGCGACGCCCTTGCCCCACATAACGTCCTTTCGGGGGTCAGCGCTTGGAATGGGCTGCTGACGGTGCGTCTCCTTGGCAACCGCCTCGATCAAATGGCAAATGCCTTGCGCAGCACCGTTGCTGCCCTCAATATTGTGCCACTGCCTGTCGCCTGGACCCATTGACGCCATGAACCTCACGCCGCGCGAAAAAGACAAGCTGTTGATCTCGCTTGCGGCCATGGTCGCGCGCGGCCGCCTTGCGCGCGGTGTTAAACTCAATCACCCCGAGGCCATCGCGCTGATCACCGATTTCGTCATCGAGGGCGCCCGCGACGGCAAGTCCGTGGCGCAATTAATGCGCGATGGTGCAACTGTCGTGACGCGCCAGGACGTTATGTCCGGGATAGCCGAGATGATCCACGATGTGCAAGTTGAAGCCACGTTCCCCGATGGCACCAAACTGGTGACCGTCCACAATCCCATCCGCTAAACCGAGGACCTCATGCATCGGCTCCAAGCGAGCGCCCGCGCAACATTTCATCTGGACGAACGCCCTGCACCCGGCGTCGCCAAAGGACCAATGCCATGATCCCCGGCGAAATCACGACGGCTGCAGGCGAGATCGAACTTAACGCAGGTCGCAAGACCGTCACGCTCGATGTGGCGAACACGGGCGATCGCCCGATTCAGGTCGGAAGCCATTACCATTTCTTTGAAACCAATCCGGCGCTGGCCTTTGACCGCGACAAGACCCGAGGTTTTCGCCTCGATATCGCGGCCGGAACCGCTGTGCGTTTCGAGCCGGGCCAGACGCGTGAAGTCCGTCTGGTCGAGGTTGCGGGACAACGCACCATCTACGGCTTCCGTCAGACTGTGATGGGCAAGTTGACGTAACACTGCACGAGAGCAAACGATGGCCGTTAAAATCTCCCGCGCCGCTTATGCCGGCATGTACGGACCGACCGTCGGCGACAAGGTGCGCCTGGCCGACACAGACTTGATCATCGAGGTCGAAAGAGACCTCACCACCTACGGCGAGGAAGTGAAATTCGGTGGCGGGAAAGTGATCCGCGATGGCATGGGCCAATCCCAGGTCACGAACATGGCAGGTGCGGTCGATACGGTCATCACCAACGCCCTCATTCTCGATCACTGGGGCATCGTCAAAGCTGATATCGGCATCAAGGAGGGACGTATTTTCAAAATCGGCAAAGCCGGCAATCCCGATATCCAGTCTTGTGTGGATATCATCGTTGGTCCCGGTACGGATGTGATTGCGGGTGAAGGCAAAATTATAACGGCTGGTGGCTTTGACAGCCACATTCATTTCATCTGTCCGCAGCAGTGCGAGGATGCACTCATGGCGGGCATGACGACCCTGCTTGGCGGCGGGACGGGGCCGTCACACGGGACATTCGCCACAACCTGCACACCGGGACCGTGGCATATTCAAATGATGCTGCGCGCGATCGACAACATTCCAATGAACATCGGCATTTCGGGTAAGGGCAACGCGGCCTTACCCGGAGCGCTCGAAGAAATGATCGAGGCCGGCGCCTGCGCCATGAAACTGCACGAGGATTGGGGCACAACGCCCGCGACCATCGACAACTGCCTGACCGTCGCCGACGCGCACGACATCCAGGTCATGCTGCATTCAGACACACTGAATGAGTCAGGCTACGTCGAGGACACCATCGCCGCCTTCAAGGGGCGCACAATTCACGCGTTCCACACCGAGGGCGCGGGTGGCGGGCATGCGCCCGACATCATGAAAGTCGCTGGTCTCAAGAACGTCTTGCCGTCGTCGACCAATCCGACACGGCCCTTCACGGTCAACACCATCGATGAGCATCTCGACATGCTCATGGTTTGTCATCATCTATCGCCAAAGATCCCCGAGGATCTGGCCTTTGCCGAAAGTCGCATTCGCAAGGAAACCATAGCCGCTGAGGATATTCTGCATGATCTTGGCGCGCTTTCGATGATCTCGTCAGACAGCCAGGCCATGGGACGCATTGGCGAAGTCATCACACGCACTTGGCAGACGGCGCATAAAATGAAAGCCCAACGCGGTGCGCTTGCGCAAGACAAGGGGCGGGGCAATGACAATTTTCGCGCCAAACGCTACGTTGCCAAATACACGATCAACCCGGCCATCGCGCATGGCGTTTCGCAACACATTGGTTCAGTCGAGCCTGGCAAGCTTGCCGATCTCGTGGTCTGGTCGCCTGCGTTTTTTGGCGTGAAGCCTGACTGTATCATCAAAGGCGGCATGATCGCAGCAGCACCCATGGGCGACCCGAACGCCTCGATCCCAACGCCACAGCCCGTTCACTACCGGCCGATGTTTGGGGCTTACGGAGGCGCTGCGGCAGCAACCAGCCTGTCGTTTGTTTCCAAAGCTGGTCTTGATGCCGGGATCGGAAAGAAACTTGGCCTAGGCAAACAACTCGTCGCGGTCTCCAACACCCGGGGCGGGATCTCAAAGGCAAGCATGATCCACAACGACGCCACGCCTCATATCGAGATTGATCCCGAGACATATGAGGTCCGCGCCGATGGCGAGCTGCTGGTGTGTGAGCCCGCTAAAGAACTCCCCATGGCGCAGCGCTATTTTATGTATTGAGGCACATCATGAAACGTGCGGCGACCGTCGTCCGGGCGTCCGAACTCTCCGGTCACTCGACAGCCGACACGATCACGCTCGCGCGTGCAGACCGGCACAAACGGCGCGTGGCTCTGAAAACCGACCAGGGGTTGGAATTTCTGCTTGATCTCCCCGAGGCAACGTATCTTGCCCATGGCGACGCCCTGTCGCTTGATGACGGGGGCTTGATCCGGGTCGTTGCCGCTGCAGAGCCACTTCTGGAGATCCATGCGCACGACGCGACGGCCCTTGCGCGGATCGCTTGGCATGTCGGCAACCGCCATACCCCAGCCGAGGTCACGGCCGACGCGATCTACCTTCAGCCAGATCACGTCTTGGAAGCGATGGTCATTGGTCTCGGC
>JANNXS010000216.1:0-1722 GCA_031409695.1 Hyphomicrobiaceae bacterium | reverse complement strand
ATCGGTGGCCTTTTGATGAACATGGGACTGGGCTACGACTCGGTCAAAGGCCGCGCGATGTGCGGCGCGTTGACAGCACTAATGACCGGCGTGTCCTACGCGACCAGCGCCGAAATGGCCCGCGAATTGGGCGCGTTCTCGGGCTATGCCCGCAACCGTGACCACATGCTGCGCGTCATCCGCAACCACCGCGCCGCAGCTCATGGTACAGCTTATGAAGGCTTGAATGTCCCGGCGGTGGCGCTCGATCAGGCGAATTGCCTCGACCAAACCCTTGTGGCTCTTGCGAAATCCGCCTGGGACGAGGCACTGGAATTGGGTCAGGCGCATGGCTACCGCAACGCGCAGACCACCGTCATCGCGCCGACCGGCACCATCGGTCTGGTGATGGATTGCGACACGACCGGCATCGAGCCGGACTTCGCGCTGGTCAAGTTCAAGAAACTGGCGGGTGGTGGTTACTTCAAGATCATCAACCAGTCGGTTCCGGCCGCGCTGGAAAAGCTGGGCTACTCCACCAGCCAAGCCGCCGAAATTGTTGCTTATGCGGTCGGCCATGGCTCGCTTGGTCAGGCGCCCTCGATTAACCACACCTCACTGATCGGTCACGGTTTCGGCCCGCGCGAAATCGAAAAGGTCGAGGCGGCGTTGCCTTCGGCGTTTGACATCAAGTTCGTCTTCAACAAGTGGACCCTGGGCGAGGATTTCTGCAAGGGCACCCTCGGCATTCCCGAGGAAAAGCTGAACGATCCGACGTTTGATCTGCTCCGCCACCTGGGGTTCACCAAATCCCAGATTGACGCCGCCAACGATCACGTGTGTGGAACCATGACGCTGGAAAATGCGCCGCATTTGAAGCCCGAACACTATTCGGTTTTCGACTGCGCCAATCCTTGCGGCAAGACCGGCAAGCGGTTCCTGTCGGTCGACAGCCACATCTATATGATGGCGGCGGCGCAGTCCTTCATCTCGGGCGCGATTTCCAAGACGATCAACATGCCGAACAGCGCCACCATCGAAGAAACGCTGGCGGCTTATGAGCTGTCGTGGTCGCTGGGGATCAAGGCCAATGCGCTCTATCGCGACGGGTCGAAACTGAGCCAGCCGCTGGCGTCCGCGCTGGTCGAGGATGATGACGAGGCCGAAGAGGCGATGACCAACGGCTCACAGCAAGAGAAGGCCGCTGTCCTCGCCGAAAAGATCGTCGAGCGGATCATCATCAAGGAAATCGTCCGCTCCAACCGCGAAAAACTGCCTGAACGCCGCAAAGGCTATACCCAAAAGGCCATCGTCGGCGGCCACAAGGTCTACCTGCGCACCGGCGAATACACTGATGGGTCCTTGGGCGAGATCTTCATCGACATGCACAAGGAAGGTGCGGGCTTCCGCGCGATGATGAACAATTTCGCCATCGCGGTCTCGGTTGGCCTGCAATACGGCGTGCCGCTGGACGAATTTGTTGAGGCCTTCACCTTTACCCGGTTTGAGCCCGCCGGGATGGTTCAGGGCAATGACAGCATCAAGAACGCGACCTCGATCCTGGACTACATCTTCCGCGAACTGGCGGTGTCGTATCTGGACCGCACTGACCTGGCGCATGTGAAGCCGGGCGGGACCGCATTCGACGACCTAGGGCGTGGTGTCGATGAAGGCAAGCTGAACATCGGCGAAGTGTCGGAGTCGGCGGCGTCGAAGAGCATAGAGATGCTGAAATCCATCAGC
>JANNXS010000215.1:0-6562 GCA_031409695.1 Hyphomicrobiaceae bacterium | reverse complement strand
CACTTCCAGCGCCAAGGCCTTGGTAAACCCGTGCATCCCGGCTTTGGCGGCTGAGTAATTGGTTTGTCCGAAAGCACCCTTTTGCCCGTTGACGGAGGAGATATTGATGACGCGGCCCCAACCACGTTCGACCATGCCGTCGATGACTGGCTTGGTCATATTAAAAACGCTGTCGAGGTTGGTGTGCATGACCGCATCCCAATCAACCTTGGTCATTTTTTTGAAAGTGACGTCGCGCGTGATGCCGGCGTTGTTGACGAGCACATCGATGTTACCGTGGACCTTGGCGATTTCGGCGCATTTGGCCATAGAATCTTCGGCATTTGTAACATCGACTGGATAGCCGTGAAAAGTGAAGCCTTCGGCTTTCATCTCATCGATCCACTGACCGGACGTTTTATTTGACGGCGAATAAGTCGTGACGACCGTGTTACCCATGGCCGCCATTTTTTTGCAGATGGCCTCCCCAAGCCCACCCATGCCACCGGTGATAAGTACAACGCGCTTTGTCGTCATGGTATGTTTCCTGCTCCTGCCCTGGCTTGGCGCAGCTTTGCTGCCGCGCTCTGCCCTAACTCTCGTCCGACGCCGGTTAAATTGCAAGTTGCACGCGTTGGTTTGGCCAATTCGGGGACCGCGAGCAAACGGTTCAGCGAGGCACGCGTGCACGGCCGCGGGATTTGGCGTAGAGGTCGGTCATCCAATGGGGGACTACTACCATGTCTAAGGAAATTCTCGCGCCGGCCGCCGTTCTGGTGCTCTGGTCACTGATTGTGCTCGGCTACATGGCGTTCGCGCGCTTTTCAGGGTTGAGTAAACTGCCAAAAGAGAAGCTTCGGGAACTGCCACGCACCGGCGCGCGCGGCGTGGATGTTGATCGTGTGGTGCCGGAGCGTGCGTCCTGGCCGTCGCACAACTACACCCATCTCATGGAACAGCCGACCCTCTTCTACGCGACCGTTATGATCCTCGCGCTTGTCGGCCAAGGTAGCGGGCAAGGCGGCAGCACCAATATCATGCTTGCCTGGGGCTACGTTGGGCTGCGCATTGCCCACAGTCTGTGGCAGATCACGTCGAACGCTATTCCCGTCCGCTTTGCGCTGTTCATCACCTCGACGGTGTGCCTGATTGCGTTGGCCATAAACGCTGTCCGTGCAACGTTGTTTTGAGGCACTCGAAGCGACGATCGGCCAGGGAACACAGAGCATGCAGTGGGCAGACGAGGCGATCGTGATCGGCGTGCGCGCGCACGGCGAGACGGCCGCGGTCGTCGAACTGCTCACCCGCGACCACGGTCGCCATCTCGGTCTCGTGCACGGTGGCCGCTCGCGGAAAGCGCGACCCGTGTTGCAGACCGGCAATCACGTCGACGTCACGTGGACCGCGCGGCTCGAAGAGCATCTAGGCTCAGTCTCACTTGAGCCACGTCACGCCTTCGGGGCCGACGCCATGGATGACGCCAAGGCGCTGACTGGACTGCTGTCCCTGGCCGCTCTCGCGCGCCTCTTGCCGGAACGCGATCCGCAGCCGAGCTTGTTTGAAATCACGGTATTTGTCCTCGGCTTCCTGGATGATTCAAGCGTTTGGCCGGCCCTGATGGTGCGCTGGGAAATCGCGCTCCTCGATCATCTCGGCTTTGGCATGGATCTGACAAACTGTGCCTCAACGGGCGCCCTGGAGGATCTGATCTATGTTTCGCCGAAGTCGGGCCGCGCCGTCTCGGGCACGGCCGGCGAGCCGTACAAAGATCGACTTCTGGGACTGCCGCCATTTTTGCGCCCGGGCGCAAAGGGCGACATGACGCCATCCGACCTGCTGGCAGGGTTCGCGCTCACGGCGCATTTTCTTAGCACCCGCGTGTTGCAGCCGCGCGGTCTTGAATTGCCGGAATCGCGCCAGCGCCTCACGACCATGTTGGGACGCGGTTCCGTTTGAAGCACGGGTCCAGGGTGCGGACGCTTCGATTTTACGAATAGCGACGAGCTCATGACCCCGACGAGCGCGTCCATTTGCGCAATCCGCCCACCAGCGCTAGGCTAGGACATGATCGGTAACGGGAGCCTTCGCCATGCCACGCGGTATCAAGGACAAAGTCGTCATCCTCGGCATGGGCTGCTCGAAGTTCGGCGAACGCTGGGACAAGGAAGCAGACGACCTCATGGTTGAGGCGTACAGCGAAGCACTGGCAGAAGCTGGCATCGAGACCAAACAGATTGACGCAGCCTGGCTCTCGACCGCCATCGAAGAGCAGCACGTCGGCAAATCCGCAACGCCGCTCGCGATCGCGCTGCGCCTGCCCTACATCCCGGTCACACGCGTCGAAAACTTCTGCGCGTCCGGGACAGAAGCATTTCGCGGCGCGGTCTATGCGGTCGCCTCCGGTGCCGCCGATATCGCACTCGCCATGGGCGTCGAGAAGCTGAAAGACACAGGCTATGGCGGTTTGCCCCAACGGGGTCGCGGCACCTTCAACGATCAGACGTGGCCGAATATCTCAGCGCCCGGTTCATTTGCGCAACTCGCGGCCGCCTACCGCGCTAAATACAAGTCGTCACCGGCCGATCTCAAAAGGGCCATGGCGCATATCTCGGTCAAGAGCCACGACAATGGGTCGCGCAACCCGAAAGCCCACTTGCGCAACAAGATAACCATGGACACGGTGTTGAATTCGCCGATGATTGCCGAGCCCCTGGGTCTCTATGATTGCTGCGGCGTCTCAGATGGTGCGGCATGTGCCATCGTGACGACACCCGAGATCGCACGTAGCCTTGGCAAGACCGACCTGATCTCGGTGAAAGCGCTACAGGTGTCTGCCTCAAATGGCCAGGAAGCCCAATACAACGCCTGGGACGGCAGCTATTTTGCGACCACCCGAATCGCCGCCAAGCGTGCCTATGATGAAGCCGGCATCACCAAACCACGCGACCAAGTCAGCCTGATCGAGGTGCATGACTGCTTCTCCGTGACCGAACTTGTGACCATGGAGGACCTGCACATCTCGTCCGAGGGCCGCGCCATCCACGATATCCTCGACGGCTTCTATGACGCCGACGGCAAAGTTCCCTGCCAGATCGACGGCGGCCTGAAATGCTTCGGCCACCCCATCGGCGCCTCAGGCATGCGCATGATTTACGAGATGAAATTGCAAATGCAGGGCCGCGCCGGCGAGCGTCAGCGCAAAGACAATCCGAGCATTGGCCTGACACACAATCTCGGCGGTTTCCCGAGCCGCAACGTCTGCGCGATATCGATCGTCGGTCGCTATGGGGCGTAGAAGGCGCAAACTTTTGTGAACCTGGACGGCCAGCTTGGCTTAGCCTTTCAGCACCCCACGTTGGATCTGGTCGGCTTCGATGCTTTCAAACAAGGCTTTGAAGTTGCCCTCGCCGAAGCCGTCATCGCCCTTGCGCTGAATGAACTCGAAGAAAATCGGTCCGATCACGGTCTTTGAAAAGATCTGCAGCAGAATGCGCGTTGATCCACCATCGATGACGCCTTCGCCGTCGATCAAAATGCCGTGCCGGCGCATGCGATCCAGAGGCTCGCTATGACCTTTTACGCGTGCCAAGGACTGTTCGTAGTAGACGTCTGGCGGCCCCGGCATGAACGTCAAACCGCGCACCGCAATGGCATCGGTTGAGGTGTAGATGTCATCGGTCGCAACGGCGATATGCTGTATGCCCTCGCCCTTGTATTGGCGCAGATATTCTTCGATCTGGCTTTTGTCGTCGGAACTCTCGTTAATTGGAATGCGGATCTTTCCACACGGCGAGGTGAGCGCGCGGCTGGTCAGCCCGGTCAGCTTGCCTTCAATGTTGAAGAAGCGGATTTCGCGAAAATTGAACGTCTCGGCATAGAACTTGTACCAGGTGTCCATGTTGCCGCGCATGACGTTGTGCGTGAGGTGATCGAGGTAGAAGAACCCCTCGCCTTTTGGCTGTGGGTCAACCTCACCGATCCAGTTGTATTCAGCCGTAAAGGCGGAACCCTTCGCACCGTACGTTTCAACCAGATACAGCAGCGACCCCCCGATGCCGACCAGCGCTGGCACGCCGAGAGACTTATCAAGGCCAGTGTATTCCACAGCGCCAAGATCAAGCGCGCGCTTGAGCGCATACCCAGCATCAACCACGCGCCACGCCATGGCCGGCGCACAGGGCCCATGTTGGGCAACGAAGCGCGCCGCATGCGAGTTCGGCTCACGATTGAGGACATAGTTGATCCGACCCTGCCGGTAGATCGAGATATCCTTGGTCTTGTGGCGCGCGACTTCGGTGTAACCCATCTGTTCGAAGAGTGCCGCGAGTTTGGCTGGCTCGGGGTGGGCAAATTCGACGAACTCGAAGCCGTCGGTGCCGGCCGGATTGGCTACACTGATGGTAGCTGGCGGGGCATCGTGCGGAAACGGGCCCATGGGGCACTCCATCGTGTGCGCATTCTCAAGTCCGGCTAGTCACGATCATACCGCAACTCTGGTGCACAATCTTCGCAAAATCCGAATGATTTTCGGATTTTTTGCGTGGATACTGCACGAAAGTCATGAACCACGCACGGATCACGCATGGATAATTTCGACATCAAACTACTCGCGGCCCTGCAAACCGACGGCCGCCTGACCAACTTCGAGCTGGCCCACATCGTCGGCCTGTCCGCCTCCCAGTGCTCACGCCGACGCACTGCATTGGAAGAGGCTGGTACGATCACCAGCTACCACGCCCACCTAAATGCGGACGCAATCGGGCTCGGTCTGATTGTGTTTGTCCAGGTCACACTCGCCACCCATTCGCCGTTCAATTCGGCACGGTTTTTTGAATTGATCGCAGGGCTCGACGAGGTCCAGGAGGCTTATTCGTTGACCGGCGAAGCCGACTACGTGGTCAAGCTCGTGTTGGCCGACTTGAAGGCCTTGTCTCGGATTCTTAACGACGTGTTCTTGGCCCATGAGAGTGTCGCTCACGTCCGCTCATCCGTCGTCCTGGATCGTCTGAAACAGACCGGACGGTTACCGCTTGGGCATTTGCACGCTGACGGTCGCGAAACCAAGACAGTGCAGCGAGGCCGACGCACGCAAGAGGCCAAACCGGCCACACCACTGGCGTCGAAAATGGTCAAGCGACCCTCAAAACGCACACTATGACAGAGGCCGCCGTCAATAGAGCATGGCGGCTCCCGTGGCAGCATTCGCGATCTTGCACGCGGCGTCGCGCAGGTTCATGATGCAGCGGCGACAAAACAGGAGGCAGCGCGTGGCTGAAGGTGACCCGATACAGTTGCAGGCAAGACTTGAGGCAAGACGCCCCCAGTCCGTGGCGCCAGCCGCCAGCGTGCCCGCGCAAGTGGCCTTCAATCGCCAGGACCTGAACGCCATCCTGAATGTTTACGGGCGTATGGTTGCGGCCGGCGAATGGCGCGACTATGCCATGGACTTCGGCCGCGAAACGGCGACCTTCTCCGTGTTTCGCCGCACCAGCGAAGTGCCGCTCTACCGCATAGAGAAAACCCCAAAACTGGCACGTAAACAGGGCGCCTACAGCATCGTGAACGCGGCCGGCTTAATTTTGAAGCGTGGTCACGACTTGGCGCGCGTGCTTGAAGTGTTCGACAAGCGCACCTTCGGCGTGATCGGCTAAACCCTAAGGACACAACGCATGAAACTCTATTCAAGCCCGTTGTCGCCCTACGGCCGCAAGGTGAAAATCGCAGCCGCCATGAAGGGGCTGACAGCCAAGCTCGAGATGGTGCCAGCCGACACAAACAAGGGCGATCCCGATCTCAACCGCTACAATCCCCTGGGCAAAATCCCGTGCCTTGTGGCCGATGGTCAGGCCGTCTTCGACAGCCACGTCATCTGCGAATACCTGGACGCCCATGGCGCAGGCCCTGTGCTGTTCCCACCGTCCGGCCCCGAGCGGTGGAAAACCCTGACGCTTGGGTCGCTCGCCGACGGTCTGATCGATGCGGCGCTGTTGCTGGTCTATGAGACTCGGTTTCGCCCGGCAGACATGCAGGTGGTCGCGTGGACGGACCGGCAATGGGCGAAGGTCAAAGGCACGCTGGCGCACCTTGAAGCGGCACCGCCGAACTGGGTTTCGAGCCCCGACTACGGTCACCTGACGCTCGCATGTGCGCTCGGCTACCTTGATTTTCGCCACGGCGGCACCTGGCGCGCGGACCATCCCAAGCTGGTCGCGTGGCTCGACCGGTTCGCGGCCGCTGTCCCAGCCTTCGAGGCGACAACGCCAAAGGCGTGACCTGCCGGATGTGACCAATCAGGCTCAACCGATCGCGCGAGCCTGCAGCTTTCGACCGCAATGCCGCCTGAAATATCTGTCCACTCTGAAGCCAACAGCACACTGAACTCACTCACCGTCGAGGGATCATGGACCGGCGCGATTTCCTGAAAGCCACGGCGACGGCCACTGCGGCTGCGACTGTGGGCAGCGTGACGGCCGCGCAGGCAGGACCCACATCAGAACCCAGCGCCACGCCCGGCATGACAGGTGAGATGCGACGCTGGGTCTTAGCCCTGCCGCAGTCCACGCGACCACCTGCATGTCTGCCG
>JANNXS010000214.1:0-2844 GCA_031409695.1 Hyphomicrobiaceae bacterium | reverse complement strand
TTATTCGCGCCTGCTCGTGGTGCCCAAGGACGGTAGCGGTGAAATCCCGGTCAAGTGATCGCGCCTAAGGAGACTTTCAACACTAAGGACGCTCCGATGAATAAGTGAATCGCGATCCGACGGCGGATCTATTCATCGCAGCCCTCTCCCCTCGTCATTCCCGCGAAGGCGGGAACCCAAGCAAACCAATCACTTGCTGTAATTTACTTGGGTCCCCGCCTGCGCGGGGATGAGTGCGTCCGTGATGTTGCTTTGTCAGGAGGGTGAAAGTCCAACCGATGTGAAGTCGTGACACATGTAGCCGGAGGTAACTGCGTCGCCGTGAGGCGGGGTGGAGAGCAACCCGAGGCGAACGAACAGCCCGCAGGATGACGAACCCGTTTCGGCGGTGTGGACCGGCGAGCCTGCTCATTCGTGGCGAAGCCTGGGGCGCGAGCCTCGATCACCGACGCACGCACGACGCGGCGACGGTGGGGGCCATGACGTGGTTGGGGGCGGGATGTTCGGACGGCAGAGCAAAGCAAGCGGAGAGACCCGACGGCGTGTGCGACGCTGCCGGGAGTCAGAGCCCGCATAGTACTGTGGCGCCCCGGTCCAAAGGGGGAGCGAAAAGACCAGATAATATAAACTGGTCCGAGGGAAGGCTGGGCAGGAAGGTGGAGACGTGACGACCATGACGACGGCAAGCAGAGCATCGGGAATGTCGGCAACGGCTGCGCACGATGCAGAGGTCAACCGCATTGCGGGGGTTGAAGCCGGAGTCTGGACGGACCGTATGTTGTCGGCCCTGGTCAACGGGGTCCATGGAGGTAAATGGTTCAGTCTGATGGACAAGGTGTTCGCACCGAAGACGCTAGCTTTGGCGTGGGCGAAAGTTCGCGACAATAAAGGCGCGGCCGGTGTGGATGGGCAAAACATTGCGAGGTTCGCGGCGAAGGCAGATGAGTATCTGCTGGAGCTGTCGGCGGCTTTGAAGGACGGCAGTTACCGTCCGGACGCCGTCAAGCGAGTGGACATTCCGAAGGGCGATGGACGAACGCGACCGCTGGGGATTCCCACGGTTAAGGATCGTATCGTTCAGCAGGCTGTTCGCCTCGTGATTGAACCGATCTTCGAAAACAGCTTCGCGGAAGGAAGCTACGGTTTCCGTCCCAAGCGTGGATGTCATGACGCGCTGCGCGAGGTCGATGGTCTGCTCAAGGAGGGGTTCACATGCGTCGTGGATGCCGACTTACAGGCCTACTTCGATACGATCCCGCACGGCCGTCTCATGGAAAGGCTCGAGAGCAAAGTCATCGACGGCAAGGTTCTCGATCTGATCCGCGGTTGGCTGACGGCCGATATCCTGAAGGGAACAGAACGTTGGACACCTGCGCAGGGATCGCCGCAAGGTGCGGTGATCAGCCCGCTGTTGGCCAACATCTATCTGGATCCCCTGGATCATCTGATGGCCGCGAGGGGATACCGGATGGTGCGGTATGCGGACGACTTCGTGATCCTGTGTAGGTCACGAAGTGACGCCGACGCTGCATTGAAAGTGGTTCGTTCGTGGGTCGCAGAGAACGGCCTGACGCTGCATCCTGAGAAGACGCATGTCGGCGATTGCCGGGAACCGGGGCAAGGGTTCGAGTTCCTCGGTTACCGGTTCGAAGCCGGCAAGCGGTTTGTTCGCAAAAAGAGTATGGACAAGCTCAAAGACGGTATCCGGGAGAAGACCGGTCGATCCAGGGGCGACTGCCTCCAGAGGATCATTGCCGATCTGAACCCAAAACTCCGCGGCTGGTTCGGGTACTTCAAGCACGCTCATCACCACACCTTCGGCATCATCGACGGCTTCGTCCGACGGCGGTTGCGCGCACTCCTGCGCAAGCAGGACAAGCGGTCCGGCCTCGGCGTCTGTCGCGCCGACCATCAACGCTGGCCGAATGCCTTCTTCGCGAATGCCGGTCTGTTCGCACTTAAAACGGCCTGGCAAACAGCGAGACAGCCTCGATGAAGAAACCACCGACTGGAGAGCCGTATGCGGGAAAACCGCCCGTACGGTTCGGAGGGAGGGGTCGGCGAGAGCCGATCCCTACCCCTATCGAGGGGATAGGGCGCCGCAATTTGATCCGATAAAAGATCTGTCGTCATGCAGGTCGTGGACGGGCATTTTCCTTAAAAAAAGCGCTTGCGGGTGCCGACGGCTACCCGCGCCGCTTTCCAGGCTGCATCGACGAGGTCGGCGACGGTGTGCATGGCGAAGGCGATCAAATTCATCGTGGCCATGACGGCCGACAGATTGTCTTTGCCGTGACCGAAGTTGTGTTCGAGATTGTAGCCTTTGGTTTTCAGCGTGTTGAAGGTCTCGTTTTCGATCTTCCAGCGTGATCGTCCGCAAGCTGCAAGTTCGACGACGTTGTCCTTGGTTACCGGCAGATCGGTGACGAAACTGTTTCGATAGGTGACTTTGCCCGCAGCATCGTGCTGGAAGCGCGTCTCCGACACGACGATTTCGATTTCGAGCCAGTTGACGAGGAGTGCATCGCGGCCGTCGCGCAGCGGCACGCCTTCGAGCCAGCGATAGCGATGCGTCACGAAACGTGCGCCCTGTTTGACCTTTTGCTCGCATGACGGCATGTCGGCGCCATCGAGCCATTCATACAAGGTCTTGTGTGAGGCCGGTTTGGCCATGAACAGAAAGTGCGCACCAATAGCTTGCACGGCCTCGCACGTCGGCTGGCGTGAGGCGAGATCATCGCCGAGATAGATCGGCTGTAAATGCGCATACTTCGGACCGTGCGCCGCCAGCCAACGCGCGGTCGAGCGGGCCTCACAGTCCTGCTTCTCGGCACTATCCTGGGG
>JANNXS010000213.1:0-1757 GCA_031409695.1 Hyphomicrobiaceae bacterium | reverse complement strand
TTGCCGTGGCTCGCATGATCGGTCGCGCGAACTGGGACCGCTGCATCTGGTCAGCGCTTGGGCTAGCGAGCAAGGCATCGCCTTGGGCCAAGTCGCCACGCACGACAAATCGAATGAAATCACGGCCATTCCGCTAGTTTTGGAACAGATCGACCTCGCCCGCTCGATCGTGACCATCGACGCGATGGGTTGCCAACGCGAGATCGTCAAGCAGATCGACCACGGCCAGGGGAAGTATGTCACCGCCGTCAAAGATAATCAACTCACGCTCTCCGAGGCCGTGCAGCAGATCGTCTGGCAACAACTGGAAACCGAGTCCGAAGAGTTGCAGTATCGCGTCCACGAAACATCCACGACGGGCCACGGTCAGATCGATGAGCGAACGTATGGCATCATGAAGGTGCCGCGCAACTTCGCCCTGCGCAAGCAATGGCCTTCGATCAAGGCCGTTGGCTTTGCCACACGCGTCACCATCGATGCGGCGGGAAAGGAAACGGATGACACGCGGTATTACATCTTGAATCGACACCTCAGTGGTCGCCGCTTCGCCGAAGCGGTTCGCGGGCATTGGGCCATCGAGGCCATGCACTGGGTACTCGATGTCAACTTCCGCGAGGATCAGAACCAGACCGCCGAACGAACCCTGGTCAACAACCTAAGTTGGCTCCGGCGCTTCGCCATCACGCTCCTGAAGAAGGGACAGAAGCCTGGCGAAAGCCTCCGCGGCAGAATGCAAATGGCCGGCTGGAATACCGACTACTTGCTGCAAGTCCTACTGGGGAAATGACTTCGATATGCGCTGGCCGTGATGCGGCGGGTAGGTTAAAATATCCAGAACTTTTCCTACTTCCTTTCAGGCAATTCAAAGAGGCCCATGAGGCTTCGAGTGGCGAAGACAGCATCGACAATTGTTGTTTTCCTGGCAGCCTCCAATGCGATTTAAATGAAAAATGGTTGATAGCGAATTTTTATGGGACAAAGAGATGACGTTTCGTCGCTTCGTGCTGCTAGGCATGTTGGTTGCTGGAGTGCCAGTGCCCGCACTAGCGGCGCCGCCTGATTTTGCGCGCGATGTGCGTCCGATCCTGGAAAAAAATTGCTACGCCTGTCACGGGCCGCAAAAACAGACCAGCGGTTATCGGCTCGATGTGCGCGAGCCGGCGCTCAAGGGCGGGGATAGCGGCGAACCGGCAATTGTGCCGCACAAGGCCAGCGCAAGCTCGCTGATTCGGTTCATTAGCAACCCCGATCCCGAGCTGCGGATGCCGCCGGCCGATAGCAAGATTCCTCCGCTCTCCCCCGAGCAGATTGAAACGCTGCGCGCATGGATCGACGCAGGTCCCGCTTGGCCCGACGAATTGGCTGGCACCACTGACGACGGACGCAAGAATCATTGGGCATGGAAGCCCGTTCGTCGTCCCGAAATTCCCGCCGCCGACATGGCCAACCTGATCGATCGGTTTCTGCTGGCGAAGCTGCAGAAAGAAGGAAAATCCTTAGTGCCTTCTGCCGATCCTCGCACGCTGATTCGCCGGCTCACCTACGACCTCACGGGCTTGCCGCCGACCTACAAGGATGTCGTCGCATTTGAGCAAGATCATTCACCGGCCGCTTACGAAGCGCTGGTGACACGACTGCTCGACTCCCCCCGCTACGGCGAACGTTGGGGGCGAAAGTGGCTGGATGTGGTTCGCTACGCAGACACCGCGGGCGACACGGCCGATTTTCCGGTCATGGATGCTTGGCGCTATCGGAAT
>JANNXS010000212.1:0-3513 GCA_031409695.1 Hyphomicrobiaceae bacterium | reverse complement strand
CAAAAACGAGCCTTTAATGGTGCCTCTGACCAGCAGATGGACAACGCCCTTCGGCTGCAACGATCCGAGACAGCTTTCGATGGTGGATAGTCTCAAATTCATACACTTAAGGTGAGCCCGTGCGAGAAAGTCGCAAAAACGAATCATCTATAAAAATCAATACTGTTTGGCGGAGAGGGAGGGATTCGAACCCCCGGTACCCTTGCGAGCACGCCGCATTTCGAGTGCGGTGCTTTCAACCACTCAGCCACCTCTCCGGTCGTCGGCTTGGTCGGGCAAGCCAGACCAAGACATATCGGCCCTCGGTGAGTGAAGGAAGGGCCAAGACCGCCGTGTCGTCCGTGTTACTGTCAACTGTGAGGGGAGGCAAGGGCCAAGTTTCCGGGCCAAGTTTCCGGGGACGGTTTCGAGCCGCTTTCGATGCCAACGTCCGATGTCCTCGGGTCTGTGTCTTGGCTTTGTGCGATGCCCCCGGCTGTTTGCTCTGACGCCTGACTGGTTTGCGGCCGCACTGGCTATGCCTTTTTGTTCTTGCCGCGATTGAGAAAAGTGCGCACGGCAGTTTTTGCAGCGGGCATTGCCGCCACGCTGCAGAAGGCCTCGGTGACGTGTCCGATTTCGGTGCGATAGTCGTTGTGGCGCATGAAAGCCTGATGGCCCATGCGCATAACCAGCGGGTCTTTGCTGGCGAACACCCGCGCCAGTGCAAGGGTTTCGTCGCGCAGGTTCGTATCGTCGACGACGCGCGACACAAGGCCAAGCGCTTGCGCGTCAGCACTTGAGAAGGCGCGCGCCGAGAACAGAAGTTCAAAGGCGCGATGACGACCGACAATGCGCGGCAAGTGCGCGAAGTGGATGGCCGGTATCACCCCGACGTCCACCTCGGGGTAGCCAAAAGTCGCCGAGGCGCCAGCAAGGATGACATTGCACGAGATCGACAGTGTCATGCCGCCGCCGCGGGCGGCACCTGCAACCGAGGCAATCGACGGCTTGCCAAGATTGAATTGGACGTCGGCCAGTTCGATGTAGAGGCGCTCCAAAAGCCGACGCGCGGCCATCGGATCGTCGGAGGCAATGGCATTGAGATCGATACCGGCGCAAAAAATGCCCGGGACCGCGCTTGCGATGACGACAGCGCGGACATTTTCATCCGCGCCGGCTTGGCGCAGCGCCGCGATGAACGCGTCGAGCAGGCTGACATCGAGCGCGTTGACGGGCGGCGCGTCGAGCACGATCTCCGCGATATGGTCGGCAACGGTGAAGTGCAGGCGAGGCATGGCGCACTCCGTCTTATGTGGCTGATGTTCGACGCTTGATCAGATAGCTTTGGAGCCCATCCATCGCCAAGTCACCAAACTGGTTGTGTACAGTTGAGCGCAAAGTCAGAACGCCGGTTGTTCGCTGTGGTTTCAGTTCGGCCACTTGAAGCGACGGATAGACTGTATCTCCGGCACAAATAGGCTTTAAGAAGCGCGATGATTGCTCAATAAACCCAAGCAGGCTGTCTTCGACCAGGAACGGAAAAATGCCAGCTCCGGCCGCCGTCTGAATAACAACCTGATAGCCATGGGCGAGCAAATCCTTGTGGCCATGCCGCCGACAATACTCGCGATCATAATGGCTCGGATGATTGTCGCCTGAGGCCGCTTGGAACGCCAGAAAGTGCGCGTCCGTCAATGTGCGCGATGGGATATAAAATGCCTCGCCGACAAAGAAATCCTCAAACCATCGCTGCGGACCGAAGGGGGCGGGACGATCGGATTGGGGCATGGGTGGGGCGTGAGCCTCTCGTTCGATATGCATCGTCGGGTAACGTGGAGCGCGCTTGCTCGCGTCCGCAAACTCTATGGCAAAGAAGGCCATCGTCAAGACGCGCACGCTCGCAGAGTTTTTGTGCTGCCTTTTGGTCGTGCTGATGCGGCGCCTGTGGAGACTATGGCGGCTCGCGTGAAGTTGGCCGCCATCGGATGCCCACCTGCGGCAACGTTAATCATCCAAACAAATGCGTGGCCACAAGCTGGACAGTTGGTCAGCTTTTTGATTGAGGGTTTCGGTCCGCCGCTCTGTGGACGGGGGGGATCGCACGCTCATGGCCGTGGAAACACTCGCCGGTCCAACGACGCCAGATTCGGGCGCGCGTCTCATGACCCTTGATGCTTATCGCGGCTTTGTTATGCTGCTTATGATGGCGGAGGTGCTGCAATTCTCCGAAGTGGCCAGCACACTCAAGACCAGTGCGATCTGGAATTGGCTGTCCTATCATCAGTCGCACGTCGATTGGGTTGGCTTATCGCTCCACGACCTCATCCAGCCGTCGTTCTCGTTCCTGGTTGGTGCAGCCTTGCCGTTCTCCATCGCAAGCCGCGAGCGGCAGGGCCATGGCGAGGCCAGCATCGTCCTGCACGCGTTCAAACGTGCCTTGATCCTGATCCTTCTCGGAATTTTTCTCCGCTCGATCGGCAAGCCGCTGACCTATTTTACGTTCGAAGATACGCTGACGCAGATCGGCCTTGGCTATGGGTTTCTGGTCTTGCTTGGTTGGCAGAGCCAGCGCGTGTTGTGGGCCGTATTCGCCGCTATTCTGGTTGCCTAT
This sequence comes from Hyphomicrobiaceae bacterium, assembly GCA_031409695.1. GTDB lineage: Bacteria > Pseudomonadota > Alphaproteobacteria > Rhizobiales > Hyphomicrobiaceae > JABFRJ01. The sequence goes on along the minus strand of JANNXS010000212.1, from coordinate 920 downwards.
TGGCTCGCCTTTGCCTTGCATCCATCTCCGCCGGCCGGGCTCGACGCGACAACCGTTGGCACTGCTAAAGATTTGAGCAACACCACGTCGGGCTTCGCTGCCCACTGGGGCAAGACTGCAAACTTTGCTGCACAGTTTGATGTTTGGTTTCTGAACCTGTTCCCCCGCGAAACGCCTTTCGTCTCGAATGAGGGTGGCTACGTCACGCTGAACTTCATCCCGACGCTCGCGACAATGATTCTTGGCCTGATCGCGGCCAATGTCTTGCGTTCGCCCTCGAGCCATTTCGAGAAAGTGCGCTGGTTCATGATCACTGGGGCTGTTGGGGTCGTGCTTGGGGCATTGATCGGGTGGCTTGGTTTCTGTCCGGTGGTCAAGCGCATATGGACGCCGACGTGGGTTCTGGTGAGTGGCGGTTTTTGCTTCTGGTTGCTTGCCGCTTTTTACACGGTACTTGATTGGCGGTGTTGGCGACGTTGGGCTTGGCCATTGCTCGTCATCGGCATGAATTCGATCGCCGCGTATGTTTTAACTGAGGTCCTGCGCGATCCTTTGCGGGAGTTGGTCAAGGCGCATGTCGGGTTGGTCACATTGCCGATCGTTGGCCCAGTATATCAGTCGCTGCTCGGCGGCGTGGTTATCCTGGCGGCTCTTTGGTCGCTGTTGTTTTGGATGTATCGTCGCAAGCTATTTTTGAAGATTTGAACGAGGCTGCTGAACAACAATGCGCGATGGCTGACGCGTCGGGTTGACGGGCATGCCGATTTTTACCTTCAAGGGTGCAAAAATCCGTGACCTTTGTGTGCTTGGCGATGTTCACGGCCTCATCGGCCGGATGACAGAACACGCCATTATCCAATAGCATATCCGACTTGCAGTTCGCTGTCTGGACGGACCCCTCATTGGGTGCAAACACTGCT
>JANNXS010000211.1:0-3420 GCA_031409695.1 Hyphomicrobiaceae bacterium | reverse complement strand
GCCGACCCCGACCCCGACCCCGACCCCGACCCCGACCCCGACCCCGACCCCGACCCCGACCCCGACATTGACGCACCGGACCGCTCAGCCCACTGTCGCCATCCTCGCCTCCAGTTAACGGCTATCGATGTCCCTGCTCTCAATCGCAAACCTGCGCATCGGCTTTCGCGACGGTCGCGGCGGCACGACAGAGGTTGTGTCGGGCATCTCGTTCGACGTACAGAAGGGCCGCACACTTGGCATTGTCGGTGAATCCGGCTCCGGCAAAAGCGTATCGGCGCTCGCGACCATGCGCCTTCTGCCGAGGGACCAAGCCGTCGTGACCGGCTCGATCATGTTCGACGGCCTCGACATCCTGAACCTTGACGATGCCGCCATGCGCGATCTGCGCGGCAACCGGCTTGCCATGATCTTCCAGGAGCCGATGACGTCGCTCAATCCGAGTTACACGGTTGGTGATCAGATCGGTGAAACGCTTGTGCGGCATCGGGGTCTCTCGCAGCGCGAGGCAAACTTGGAGGCCGTCGAGATGTTGCGGCGGGTCAAAATCCCCTCGCCTGAGCAACGGGTGTCGGATTATCCCCACAAACTGTCAGGCGGCATGCGTCAGCGCGTCATGATTGCCATGGCGCTGGCCTGTCGGCCAGCATTGCTGATCGCCGACGAGCCGACAACGGCGCTCGATGTCACCATCCAGGCGCAAGTGCTCGATCTCTTGCGCGCGCTCCGCGATGAAACCGGCACGTCGATCCTGCTCATCACGCACGATCTCGGTGTGGTGGCTGAAATGTGTGACGAGGCCGTCGTCATGTATGCCGGCGAAATCGTCGAGCGCGCGCCGGTGGACGTGCTGTTTTCGGCCCCCCAACATCCCTACACAGTCGGATTGATTGGCTCGATCCCGCGGCTTGGCGAGAGCGCCACACGGTTGAATGCCATCGCTGGCATGGTGCCTCAGCCGAACCGCCTGCCCCCCGGCTGCCGGTTCGCGCCGCGCTGTCCGTTCGCGGAGGCGGCCTGCCGTGCCTCCCCGCCTGAGCTGCGCGATCTCGGTAATGGTCATCTGTCGCGCTGCAGACGTGCACCCTTGGAGACCCTTGTTTGATGACAATCCTGCGCAAAGCCATGCTCGGTATCGTCGGTCTCGTGGTCGGACTTTTCGTCATCACCGTCGCTGTTTTGTATCTCGCTCCGACCTTCGGCGGCACGATCACAGATGCGCGACGCATGCGCGTCGAAGCCTCGCCACGGTACAAGAACGGCCGCTTCGAAAACGCTGTCCCGGAGGCCAAACGCCAAGCCGGCGAAGCGTGGGACATGGCCAAGCGCCAGTTCAGCGGCAATGAAATGCGCTATCCACCGCGCCCGATTCCCGTATTGCCGATGTCGACGCAAGGCTTCGAACGATCGCCGCCGCCAGGCCTGCGCGCGATCTGGTTCGGCCATGCGTCAGTCTATTTGGAACTCGACGGCCTGCGTCTTTTCGTTGATCCCATGCTTTCGTCTTATGCGACACCGATTGCTGGCATTGGCCCAAGGCGTTTTCATCCGCCTCCGTTGGACCTTGAAGCGCTGCCGCGGATCGATGTCGTTTTGATTTCGCATGATCACTACGATCACTTGGACATGCGGACGGTGAAGCATCTTGCGTCGAAGGGCACGCACTTTGTCCTGCCGCTCGGCGTCGGCGCACATCTTGACCGCTGGGGCGTGCCGGCGGCGCAGGTGAGCGAACTCGATTGGTGGCAATCACACAGCTTCGGCGGCGTCACATTCACGAGCACACCCGTGCGCCACTACTCCGGTCGAGCACTGCGAGATGGGAATGCGACCTTATGGTCTTCGTGGGTGATGGCCGGCCAGGCGCATCGGGTTTTTTTCAGCGGCGACACGGGCGCTGGCGATCATTTTCAAACCATCGGCGACAGGCATGGGCCTTTTGACCTCAGCCTCATCAAGATCGGCGCCTACGGGCCAAGCCAGACCTGGATCGACATCCATATGACGCCCGAGGCCGCGGTCCTGGCCCACATGGCATTGCGCGGCAAGCGCTTATTGCCGGTTCACTGGGGCACATTCAACCTGGCTTTCCACGCCTGGGACGAGCCGATTGAGCGGGCCGTCGCTGCAGCCAAAGGGCTTGGCGCCGAGATTGTCACGCCACGCGTCGGCGAAGTTGTGACGGCGGGGCAGCCGTTTATCTCCGAGGCTTGGTGGAAATGATGATCTGTGGCGCTACCACCTTGCTCCGCTGACATCCCCGTGCAAAGCGGACGCGGTGGTACCGGGAGAGCGTCATGTCTGCGACCGAAGCTGAGCCGAGCCCCTACGTCGTGGTGTCGTCGCCTGGGATGGAGCAACTGGCCGACAGCGTCCTCGATATCATCAAGCGCAAGTACGGTATCGGATTTCCCCATCACCGCATGGCATATCTTGATTTCGCCAACGGTGAGGTTCTTCCGCGATTGCCCGAGACCGTCCGTCGACAGCATGTGTTCTTCTTCCATCCGATGCAGACCCCTACACCGAACGACGGACTGGTGCGCTTGATGTTGGCCAATGACGCCATGCGTCGCGCGTCCGTTGCCGGCGTCACGCTGGTCCTGCCCTACATGACCTATCTTCGTCAGGACCGGAAAGATCGGCCGCGCGTTCCTATCTCAGCCCGTGTCGTCGCCGATGTCATTGAAATGAACCGCAGCATTGAACGCGTCATCACTTTCGACATGCACGCCGAGGCGGTGCAGGGTTTCTTCTCGATTCCCGTCGATAACCTGACCACGATCACACTTTACGCCGATGCGTGCCGTCGGCGCTTTCCGGACCTGAGCAATGTCCTGATTGTCGCGCCGGATTTCGGTGGCGTCGTGCGCGCGCGTCGCTTTGCGGCTGAACTCGGCGATCTGCCGGTGGCCATCCTTGAAAAGAACCGACCCGAGGCCAACAAATCCGAGGTTGTCTCGGTCATCGGCGGGCCGGTCGCGGGCAAACATGTCGTGATCTACGATGATATGTGTGACACCGGCAGCACTATTCGAGGCGTTGCCATCGAATTGAAGGCGCGCGGCGCAAAAGACGTCACTGTGCTTGTCACCCACGGAATTTTCAGCGGCGGGGCCGAGGCCAAGTTCAAAGCAGCGGGTTTGCCTGTGTTGGCGACCAACACGATCCCGCGCAGCGCCGCCTACTGCGCCGAAAATGCGGCCTGGTTCACCCAGCAACCCATGGACGACATGCTGGCAAGCGCCGTCTATCAGGCCTCCATCGTCGGCGGCAGCGTCAGCAAGCTGAGCACGCTCAAGGGGCGACGCTAACGCTCATTCCACGCACAAACTTGCACCCTCGAGGGCCGTCCCCTATTGTCCGCCCTCCAATGTCTGACGTCTATATGCCCGTCGGTTCGGGCGCTTTATGAGGGTG
>JANNXS010000210.1:0-5232 GCA_031409695.1 Hyphomicrobiaceae bacterium | reverse complement strand
TGGCTCTTTATCCAGGCGGATGCGGGCGTTGCGGTCACCCTGCCAAGCCCGTTCAATGACGATCATCAGATCGGTCCACACCGTCTGCGGGCACGTGTACCCACACCAGACGCGCCCGGCCGCAGACGTGATCAAAAATAGGCCCAAGGCTGCAAGTACAAGCAGGCCCGTGACGTAATAGAACTCCTGCGGCCAGATCTCGAGGAAGAAGAAAAAGAAACGATTGTTCGCCACGTCCAGCAGAACGGCTTGATCTGGCAAGTCTGGACCACGGTTCCAGCGCAACCAGGGCAGGCCATAGTAGATGCCCAACGTGACCGCCATCACGATCCATTTCAGGCGGCGATAGAAGCCATGGGCGAGACGGGGGTAGATCTTGTGACGTGTCGCATAAAGCGTGCGATCCTGTGGGCGATTGACGGCTTCGACGGGAAAGGCGTCCGCTGCGCTCAGCGGCGTCGCTTTAGGGTCTTTTCGTCGATCAAGGACGGTGGTCACGAGGCGAGTGCCCCTTGAACCGAGATTTGCCGACGGCGGTGCAGGAGTGCCAACATACTCCAACCGCACAAGCGCCGCGGGATCCGATCAATAGGCGCGTTGTGCGGCGATACAGCTGGCCCGGCACTGTCTTGCGGGCGGTGTTCCAACGATCGACGTTCGTCCGCTCTCGCCGCTTCCATCAACGCTTCGACCAGCAGGCAATCACAGCAGCACATGGCGCGATCTCCAACCGTTGCAGGTTATTTTCCACCACCCAGGCTGTGCACATACACAGCCAGGGCTTTGACCGTGACGGGATCTAGCCGACCGACCCAGGACGGCATGCCTGAGCCGCGACCGGTTCGAATGCTCGCGACAACGGCCTCTCGGCTGCCGCCATACAGCCAGATATCGTCTGTCAGATTGGGCGCGCCCTGGTCAGGTTTGCCACGGCCGTCATCGCCATGGCAGGCGCTGCACTGCTCCTTGAAGATCAACCCGCCGCGTGCCGCCGTCACGCCATCATGGCTCTTGCCCGACAGTGACAGTACATACTCCGCGGCATCGGTGATTTGGCCATCTGTAAGCAGTTTTTCAACGCCGTAACGTGGCATCTGTGAGTCGCGCGCGCGCTTGTCGCCCGAACGAATCCCGTATTGGATGGTCTGGTGGATGTCTTCGATGGTCCCACCCCACAGCCAATCGTCGTCGTTTAAGTTCGGGTAGCCGGTGAACCCTTGTGCGCCGCGACCGTGACAGGGCGCGCAGTTGGTTTGGAACGTGACACCACCCGCCGTCATGGCAAAGCGCAAGAGATCGGCATCTGCTTTGATATCTTTGAGCGCCGTCTGTTGTAGGCGTATGCGTATGCCACCTTGTGCCGCTTCAGCGGCTTTCACTTCATTGGCAACGACACTGCGCTGACTGTAGCCAAGCACACCTGGGGTAAAGCCCGTCAGTGTTGGCCACGCCGGGTAGGCAATCATGTAACCGATTGCCCACACGATGGACGCATAGAACGTCAACAACCACCAGCGGGGCAGCGGCTTGTTGAGTTCCTTGATGCCGTCCCATTCGTGACCGGTCGTCTCGACACCGGTCACATCGTCGATCTCATGTTTGCTCATGAGGGTTCCCCGGACCGTGCGCCCTGAATGGCTGTGCCTGCCGGTACACCCTGCGCTGAAAGCGTGCGATCCAGGTCAAGCGATCGACGCTGGATATCGTCGAAACGTTGAGCGTTTGCTGGCTTAAGTGCGTAGACAAGCACAGCCGCGAACATGGCGATGAACATCAACAGCGAGGTGACTTGACTGATCGTGGCGACGGTAGAGTACGTCATTGCTACCTCAGCGAAGGTTTGGACCGGCGGCATCGAAGGTGGTGAAGTCGACCATCTGACCGAGGATCTGAAGATAAGCGATCAAGGCATCGAGCTCCGTTGGTTCGGCTAAAGCGGGCCGGTCGTACTGCAACACTTTGGCCTTGGGATAGCGGACCAAAAGATCGCGAGCCGCGCGACTGTCGGGATCAATCTGTGCTTTCAGGTCGGCTTGTGCCTTGGCGATCATCTCGTCGCTGTAGGGCACGCCGACGACGCGAAGCACTTTGAGTTTTGCTGCGATGTTGTCTGTTCGCAGTGGTGTCGCGGCCATCCAGGGATAACCGGGCATAATGCTTTCCGGCACAAGCGCGCGCGGATTGATCAAATGATCAGCCTGCCATTGATCGGAGTATTTGCCGCCGACGCGCGCCAGATCCGGCCCGGTACGTTTAGAACCCCACTGAAAAGGGTGGTCGTACATACTTTCAGCCGCAAGACTGTAGTGGCCGTAGCGCTCCACTTCGTCTCGCAGTGTGCGGATCATTTGGCTGTGGCAGCCGTAGCAACCCTCACGGATGTAGATGTCGCGCCCCGCCTGCTCAAGCGGCGTGTAGGGCCGCATGCCCTTCACTTTTTCAATCGTGCTATCAATCCAGAACAGCGGCGCAATCTGCACAAGGCCGCCGATCGACACGACGAGCAAGATGCCGAGCAGCAGGATGAGGGAGTTCTTTTCAAAGATTTCGTGTTTCACGACGGACCTCACTCTGCCGGTTGGAGTCGGAGCGCGGGTGCGGCTGCAATGCGTGGCTGATCCGCCTCATCCTGCAAGGCATCGCCACGGATGGTGCGCCAGACGTTGTAGGCCATGATGAAGCCACCAGCGACGAACAACAGCCCGCCGATCGCACGGATCATGTAGTAGGGCTTCATGGCCTCGACGGTCTCGATAAACGAGTATTGCAAGAAGCCGAGCTTATCGTAGGCACGCCACATGAGGCCTTGCGTGATCCCCGAGACCCACATCGCGGTGATGTAAAGCAGGATGCCGATGGTGGCGATCCAGAAGTGCCACTCGACAAGCTTGATCGAGTAAAGACCGCGCCGGTTCCACAACCAGGGGACCAGGCAGTAGATGGCACCGAATGAGACCATGGCGACCCAGCCAAGCGCGCCCGAGTGCACGTGTCCGATCGTCCAATCCGTGTAGTGGCTAAGCGAATTGACGGCTTTGATGCCCATCAGCGGACCTTCGAATGTCGACATGCCGTAGAAGGCGACTGAGACGACCAACAAGCGAACGACAGGGTCGGTGCGCAGCTTGTCCCACGCGCCTGCCAGCGTCATGAGGCCATTGATCATCCCGCCCCAAGACGGCATCCACAACATGATCGAAAAGGCCATGCCGAGCGTCTGCGCCCAGTCGGGTAAGGCTGTGTAATGTAGATGATGCGGTCCGGCCCAGATGTAGAGAAAGATCAGCGACCAAAAGTGCACGATGGACAGGCGATACGAGTAAACCGGGCGCTCCACGCGTTTGGGAATGAAGTAGTACATGATGCCGAGGAAGCCGGCGGTCAAAAAGAAGCCAACGGCGTTGTGGCCATACCACCATTGCGTCATTGCATCCTGGACGCCGGCATAGACGATGTAGCTCTGAGACCCAACGAACGAGACTGGGATGCTGGCATTGTTGACCAGATGCAACATCGCGACGGTGACGATGAACGCCAGGTAAAACCAGTTGGCGACGTAGATGTGTGGCTCTTTGCGCTTGGCGAGTGTGCTGAGGAAAACTAGGAGATATGCCACCCAGATCAAGGTCAACAGCAGATCAGCATACCATTCCGGTTCAGCATATTCCTTGCTCTGCGTGATTCCGAAAAGGTACCCGGTGCCAGCAATGACAATGAAAAGTTGGTATCCCCAGACGACAAACCAGGGCGACCAACGACCGGCAAGGCGCGTATGGCACGTGCGCTGAACGACATAGAGAGACGTCGCAATAAGGATATTGCCGCCGAAGGCGAAGATTACGGATGAGGTGTGCAGTGGGCGCAGCCGACCAAAGCTGAACCATGGCAAGTCAAGGTTCAATTTCGGGAAGGCGAGCTGCCAAGCGATGATATCTCCGATGATAAACCCGGCAATGCCCCAAACGATTGCAGCGATTGTGGCAACCTTGACTGGACCATCAAAGTATCCAGGTTCGGTTGGTGTCGGGGCAGACGGGGGTGCGCCGCGCAAGTTCGCTAAGATGAAAGCGCCGCCGGCGACGGCCGCCAATGCAAGCACCACCCCATGAAACGCCATCGCCGGCTCAGGCGACATCACCGCCCAAAGCAAGCCTATGGCACCGGTACACACCACAACAAGCGCTGCGCCAACATCGCTGAGCGCCGACCATTCCTCTCGCGTATTCAATGTGTTTCCCCATATCAGACTGAGAGTCCGGCTGCGCTGAACTGACGCCAGCGCTTTGCGGTCATTTCACCCTGGGAGATTAGACTTGTGACCGGTTGAGGAATTGATTTGGATCAAGTGGGGCAGGTAAATGTCTGTGCTGTGTTGCCGCAAGTCAGAGAGCACCTGCCCAATCACAGAGACTCTAATCACAGAGGGCCCAGTGTGATCAGGAACTGAGCGAGTGATGAAGAATTGATTGTCAAAGAAAGCCTGCAATTGGCTCAAGCGCCAGCCGCAGCCTCTAAGGCGCGTTGATCCAAGACCACCAATTCACGCGCACTTGTCAGGGAAATGATGCCGTCGTTTTTCAATTGTGTGAATTGGCGGCTTACCGTCTCAACGGTCAGCCCAAGATAATTAGCCAGTTCCAGTCGACTGAAGGGCAGGTCAATCATGACATTGGCCGCCAGGGCCGAATTTGCGCAGCCGGCAGCTTCGATCCGTCTCATGATGATTAACAGCAATGAAGACAGGCGTTCGCGGGCTGCGTGACGTGTCAGCACACCCGCCCATTCCCGCGCGGCGTCGAGTTCGTCCAAACTCTGCTTGAACAGATGGCGGTCAAGGTCTGGGAACTCTTGCAGCAGGCTTTCAAAGAGCCGGCGTGGGAACGAACACAGATGCACGGCCGTGACCGCGTGGACGTCATAACCACAAACGGCTCGGTAGGGGCGACCGAGACAGTCAGAGGCGAGCTGGAGCCCGAGGATGCTCTCACGTCCGTCCGGAAATGTGCAGGTCAATTTTATGACCCCGGCGACAACATTGCTGAAGTGGTCGGGCGTATCGCCTTCGCGCATGATCAGTTCGCCAGCACCGATGTGTCGATGGCGCGCATCATCCACCCGTCGTTTCGCTGACGCTAAGCCCGCGCAACCCGTCATCCTTACAACTGAGGCAAAGCAAACAGACCGCCAACGATCCGAACACCATATGGCGCATATTTAGGTGCCACCTGAATG
>JANNXS010000209.1:0-22179 GCA_031409695.1 Hyphomicrobiaceae bacterium | reverse complement strand
CGCAATGCCCGGCCTCACCATGGGTCCTGCCCACGTCGTGCATCGCACGCAAAGGCATGAGGGGCAGGATGACAGTTGGGGTGGTTTCGCAGTTGAGAATTGTATTGCTCTGGCGTCAAGCTGGCGCAATGGTTTTACCCCAACTGGTTTGCCTCAGATCGCGTGCCCTTAACGTGATATCTTTTGGGGGTATACCTAAGGCGCCGGGGGCCTATGCGGCTTGCCGCCTTGGCCATCGCTGTGCGCCGCGGTAATGGCTTACGCGAACGTCAACTTAGGAATCGGATCATGCGGGATGTGCCGGCAGTTCTGCCGACGGCTGATCAGCCACTTGTCTATCTCCACGAGACCGCACCCGACCCCGGTCATAGCATTGAAATCTCCAAGGGGCTGATCTGGTTGCGCCTGCCGCTGCCGTTTGTACTTAACCACGTCAACTGCTGGCTGCTTGAGGATGGCGACGGTTGGACGATCATCGACACCGGGTCCGATACGGAGCAAGGCCGCGCCATCTGGCAGGACGTGATTTCAACACGCCTCGGCGGCAAGCTTGTGTTGCGCCTCGTCTGTACCCACGGCCACCCCGATCATGTGGGTCTCGCCGGCTGGCTGTGCGAGATGCTCGATATCCGCCTCCACATGACCTATTCCGAATGGCTTGCGCCGCAGCTTTGGCGCGAACAGGGCCTAAAGCCCATGGCCGAGGCCGAGAAACGCGGCTTCATGCGCAACGGTATTTCTGAGCGCGGCGTCACCAAGATGATGCAAGCCCGTGAGGCATCGCCGTTCCGCAATCATCCGCTACCCATGAGTGTGGTCACCCTGCGCAACGGCGACCATTTCGCCATGGGCGGGCGCTCTTGGGAGGTGCTGGTCAACGGTGGCCATGCCGAAGAGCACGCCTCGTTTTACTGCGCCAAGGATAAAATCTTGATTGCCGGCGACCAGATCCTATCGAAGATCTCGCCTGTTGTTGGCGTGTTTACGTCGCAGCCGCTTAGTAATCCGCTGAAGGATTATCTGGCCTCACTGAAGCGCTTAGCCAAACTGCCGGCTGATACGCTGGTGTTGCCCTCGCACGGTCTGCCGTTCTACGGACTGCACGCACGCATCGGTCAACTTGAAGCGCATCATCAAAAACGCCTCGATGAATTGCTGACGTTTATGGATACACCAAAGACCGGTGCCGACCTCGCCAAGCAGTTGTTTGCCAATGCCGTTGCCAACGGTCAGCTGATGATGGCCATGGCTGAGACGCTGGCGCACGCCAACTGGCTGGTGGCCGAAGGCAAGGCCCAGCGCATCGAGACCAAGCAAACCGTCACCTTCGCCCGGACTTGAAGCTCGTGACTTGAAGCTCGTGACTTGAAGCGCGTATCACGCCCGTGACACGGACTATCCGTCACTCTCCATCGTTCCCGGGGAGAGGGCCGAAAGGCGCGTTTAGGCGACGAATGCCTATTTGCTGCACCTGTCTATTTCCTCAGGCGATCTTGCCGCCCAGTTCATCCTCAATATGCACGCGGATAATCTCCTCAAACGAGTTCTCGGCTTTGAAGCCAAGCGCGAGGGCACGCTTGGCGTCGAAGTTGCGTGGCCAGCCAGACACAATGCTCAGGATGAATGGATCAGGTTCTCGGCGAATACGCTTCACGACCGCCTCTCCCGCCACCTTGCGCAGCGCCTCAATCTGCGCCCCGACCGTCACTGGCAGGCCCGGCATACTCAACGCCCGGCGCGGACCAAGTTTGTCCCCATCGATGGTGGCTGCGTGCTGCAGGAAGCCGACCGCAGCCCGCGGCGAGGCGTGCCAATGCAAGACGTCCTCGCCCACGGGCAGAACGGCCTCCTTGCCGGCCAGCGGCTCACGCATGATGTTTGAGAAAAAGCCAGACGCAGCCTTGTTTGGCGTGCCCGGGCGGACACAAATGGTCGGCAGCCGGATCGAGATACCGTCGAGCATGCCTTTGCGCGTATAGTCCGAGACCAGCAGTTCGCCGATGGCTTTTTGGGTTCCATAGCTGGTCAGCGGTGCCGATAGGAATTCGTCACCGATCTTGTCTGGGAAAGGTGCGCCGAATACGGCAATCGACGACGTGAACACTACGCGCGGCTTCTTCGCGTTGCCCACATAGGCGTGTCGCACACTCTCAAGCAGGTTCTGCGTACCGACCAGATTGATGCGATAGCCTTTGTCGAACTCTTGTTCGGCTTCTCCCGAGACAATGGCTGCCAAGTGGAAGATCACGTCGGGCATGTTCGCCACCAGCATGTTCGTTTCGCCAGTCGCCGGAAGGTCGCCGGTCTTGATGTGCACGGGAAACTGGGCGCCGGCCGGCGCCTGTCCCGCCACAACATCGTAAAGCGTGAGTTCGCTGACCTCTTTGCCACCAAGATGGCCGTCCCTGGCAAGCCGTTCTGCGAGCTTTCGCCCAACCATGCCCGCGCCACCGATGATGAGAACCTTCACGCCACTGCTCCGTGTTAGTGTTTAGGGCACAGCCTAGCGCAGCCCTCTGGCTACAGAAACAGGGATTCGCGGGGCGCTAGCACGGCAGGGGGCCAGGAGCGCGTGTGCCTGAAACGAAAAAAGCCGGTCAGATGTTGCCACCGGACCAGCTTTTTACGAGTTACTGGCAACCCACGCGGGCGCGCAGCTATCCCCCAAGTTTCTTTTGCACTGCCGCGATTTCACGCGCTGAGCAACTTGAAGCTTGGCCTGACCACCGTTCCGGCCCCCCGACCGTGGCGATCATCTCCAAGACTATACGCGCTTTTGCTCCGGACGCGATTCGCACTTTAGGCGTAATCGATTGCGACGCGGATGCAGACCATTTTCAACGGGATTTCTGTAGTCAAGCCGTTTCGCCGCCACACTTTCCGCGGCCACGCCTTCTTGATCCTTACGGTCAGGCCTTCGACGTAACGGCTCGGCCGCCGTCCGCGAGCTCGATGACAATCCGGGCCGCAGCCTCGCTTGGCGTCGTACCGGGAAGGAGCATGAGGCAAGGAATTTCGCCGAGTGCCGCCAGTTGTGCCGCGCGCTCAGGGCTGTCGGTGAGCAGTGGCGCGAGTGTGTCGGCCAGTGCCTCGCCGTTGACTTTATCCTGCAGGAACTCGGGGAAGGCGTTGCGGCCGAGTACGAGGTTGGCAAGCACGATCGAGTGCGCCTTCATGAGGAAGCGGAAGCGCCACGCGAGAGTGTCCATCTTGTAGGCAACGACCATAGGCGTGCCGGCCAACGCGAGTTCGAGGGTCACAGTGCCGGAGGCGGCGAGCGCCACCTTGGCAAGCTTGAAGGCGCGGAACTTGTCATCATCGCCCGTAACAAGATGCACTGGCACGGACCATTGGGCGACGCCAGCCTCGATCTGATCACGCACATGCTCAACCACGGGAATGATCACTGCCGGTGTGATCCCACGTACACGCAGGGACGCCAGCGCGTCTCCGAACGGCTGCATCAGCCGGCCCGCCTCCGAGCGGCGCGAGCCCGGCAAAACCACCAACACGGGTTGCCCCTCGCCGATGCCAAGGCGTTTGGCCAACGGTGCGGGATCGAGTCCATCGATCCACGGCTTTTGCTCGATCAAGGGATGGCCGACATACGTGCACGGCGGCCCACCAAGACGCTCATGTGCCGCTGGCTCGAACGGGAGTAACGCGAGCACATGGTCAACGTAGCGTCGCATTTTCTTGGCCCGGCCAGGACGCCAAGCCCAGACACTCGGGCTGACATAGTCGATGATCGGCACGTTTGGCCGTTTGCGCCTGAAGCGCTTGGCGATCGGGTGAGTGAACTCTGGGCTATCGATGATCAAAAGCGCGTCTGGCTCGGCCGTCACCGCTGCGTCCACGGTGCGATAAATCCGGCGCAAAATGCGCGGCAAGCGCGACAGGATCGACAGCGGCCCCATCACGGCCACGTCAGAAATGGGGAATTGCGAGGCGAGGCCGTGCTTCTGCATCAGGTCGCCGCCAACGCCGAGATAATGGACACGCCCGCGTGCATCCTGATTGATGCGCTCCATCAGCTTGGCGCCGAGCGCATCGCCTGAATGCTCGCCCGCGATAACGAACAGGCGCAGTTCACGCTTTGAGGAAGAGATCGTCATGGTGCGGATATGCTGATCGTTGGCCATGCCGGTTCTCGTTCTGCAGTTGGCCTTGTCTTGCTATTGGCAATACCAAGCGGCCGGTTCTGGTAACAGGTGCGGGGTGGCACGTCACGGTTTCAACCGGGCGGACCTGTGCCGCGGCCTGACATGGTGACCAGGCGGCTTGGTTGGCGACCTTGTTCCGGCAAACGCACCTTTTGCAGACCCTTGCCAGCGTGTAAGAGCGGCTATGCCCCGTCTCTTTTCCGCACTCGAACTGCCAGACACGGCGCGCCTCCGGCTCGCGGCCCTGAAAGCGCCGTTTGAGACTGCGCGTTGGGTCGCGCCCGATGATCTGCACCTAACGTTGCGGTTTGCCGGAGAAATCTCGCGGCGCCAGGGCGAAGAATACGCCCATGCGCTGGCTGACATCCAACTGCCGCCTCCGCGCATTCGGATTGTCGGCACAGGTGTGTTCGGCGGCAAGCACCCGACCGTCGTCTACGCAGCGGTCGAGCGCACGCCCGAACTCGACGAACTCCAACGCGCCCATGAAAATGCTGCCCGAACCGTCGGGCTCGAACGCGGGGTCCGCAAATTCGTGCCGCATGTCACCCTCGCCCGCCTCGACGGCGAGTCGGCTGTGATCGTTGCCAAGTTCCTCGAACTGTCGGGCGCGCTCAAGATTCCTGATTTTTGGCCGCAACGGGCCGTTTTGATGTCGGCCCGCGACGGTGGTGGTGGCCCCTATGGCGTTGTCGACAGCTTCCCATTTCTCGGCACTTACAGCGGCGACGAGGATGACGCATGATACGCGTGCAGACGGAGGACTTCGACCTCTCTGACGAAGTGCGCGCACTCTCAGCCAGCCGCACTGATATTGGCGCCGTGGTCACGTTCACGGGCACCGTCCGCGGCATGTCCGGAGGACGCCCGATCACGTCGATGATGCTCGAACATTATCCGGGCATGACGGAGGCCGAACTCGCGGCGGTGGAGGCCGAGGCAAACGCGCGCTGGCCGTTGCAGGCAAGCTTGATTGTCCACCGGGTCGGCGCTTTGAAACCCGGCGACAACATCGTACTGGTTGTCACGGCATCACCCCATCGGCACGCGGCCTTCGAGGCGGCCGAATTCCTGATGGACTACCTGAAGACGCGCGCCCCGTTCTGGAAAAAAGAAACCGGCACGGACGGTGTCGGCCATTGGGTCGATGCCCGCGAGAGCGATGACACCGCGTTGAAGCGGTGGGTAACAACATAAGGCCTACGCTGCCGCCAGGATTTCGGCACACGCTGAGACAAACACATCTGCACCCGTAATAATGTCGGCATCCGCCGTGTTCTCAGTCCAGTGGTGCGAGATACCGCCAATCGACGGCACGAACAGCATGGCGGACGGCATCACGGTTGAAAGCACTTGGGCGTCGTGGCCGGCACCGCTCGGGAGGCGCATCGATTTACCCGGACAGGTGGTTTCGACGGCACGCTCGATCGCCGTCTGAAACCCGGCATCCATATGCGCCGGCACGCTCGCGCGCAGTTTCTCGACTTTCATCGGACACGGCCCTTTCGCGCTATGCGTCGCAACTGTCTCTCGCAACACGCCTTCGAGGCGCTGCAGCGTTGCCATCTCGTCGTCGCGGATCTGGAACAGGATTTCGGCCTGGCCAGGAATGATACTGGGTGCGCCTGGTTCCAGCGTGATGCGCCCAACGGTCCACACGGTGCGCGGTCCGATGTGGCGCGGAAAGCAGTCGTGGAGGTCGGTCAGCAAGCGAACGGCGGCAACTCCTGCGTCCTTCCGGATGGCCATGCGCGTGGTGCCAGCATGGTTTTGCACCCCGTCGATGATGATGCGGTACTGCCAAATGCCAACAATGGACGTGACCACGCCGATCTTAAGGCCCGACGATTCCAGATTTTCGCCCTGTTCGATGTGCGCTTCGATGTATCCGGCGTAGCGACCCTTTTCGACAGTGAGCCGTGGGCGACCAGCATACCCTGCCGCCGTGAGGCCCTCACGCATGGTGCGCCCGCTGGTGCGGTCGATGGCTGCATCGATGTCGGCCTCGCTGACGCCCCCGGTGACGCCCCCGACAAAAGACCGGCTGCCGAGGAAATGGCCGAAATGGCCCTCCTCGTCGCAGAATGCGATCACATCGACAGCGCCGCCAAAGCGCGCGTCGCCGTTGAGGACGCGGGCAGCCTCAAGTGCGTAGACGACACCGAGTGGTCCATCCAGCCAGCCGGCATAGTTCTGGCTCTCAAGGTGCGAGCCCGCGAGCAGCGTGCGACGTGAACCGCTGGCGCGACCAAGCACATTGCCGATACCATCGGTCACCGGAATGAGGTTCGCCTCGCGCATGCGCGTCTCAAGCCAGGCGAGCGACGCCACATGTTCAGCCGATAGTGTCGGCTTATGAACGCCCGTTTTATGTGTCCCGATCGCGCGCAGCGCATGCAGATCGGCGAGGACACGTTGCCCGTTAATGGTTGGGCCGTCGATGGTCGGGCGCATGGGGAGATCCTGTACTATTTTAAGCCCGTTCTTTTCCAAGACCCAGTACTTTGCCCAGTACTTTGCCCAGTACTTTGCAGTGACCCTGTGCCGCTCGTGTCTGTGTCCGGCGTTAGGCGCTTGCGAAAATCGCGGCCCCAATGTGCGGGGTCCGGACGGTACGCCGTTACCAATAGCACCGGGCCGGCGGTCGCCGCCTCGATGCGCCAGACGACGTGCAGCGCACGGCCTGCATGATCGAGCTGCAACATCAGCACAGCCGGCCCGTCGTCATCATGGGGATAATCCTCAATCACTTCGCCGGACCTTGCGCCGGCCAAGACAGTCTCAACGGCAATATCCCGCCGCTTCAACTGCTCTGCGGCATGACGCAAAACAATCACGTCGCCAGACGCGATGTTCTGCCGGACGAGGTGTGCGGTTGACGTCAACGAGGCACCCATTTGCCGCAAAGGCCTCGCCGCTTACCCGCCGATCTTATCTTGCGTCTTGGTGTCGAAGTCGCTCGCATCGTGGCGCTCATGCAGTTGGGATTTCGGGTCGCCCGTCACGCGGTTGACCATGCGGCCGCGTTTCACCGCCGGCCGGGCGCCGACGATTTCGGCCCAGCGCAGCACATTCTTGTAGTCATGGACCGCCAAGAACTCACCGGCTTCATACAGCAAGCCTTTGGCAAGCGCGCCATACCACGGCCAGATCGCCATATCGGCAATCGTGTAGACGTCGCCAGCCATGTACGTGTGCACGGCGAGGTGGCGGTCGAGAACGTCCATCTGCCGTTTTGTTTCCATGGCGTAGCGGTTAATCGCGTATTCGATTTTCATCGGCGCGTAGGCGTAAAAGTGGCCAAATCCACCGCCGAGAAATGGCGCGCTGCCCATCTGCCAGAACAGCCAGTTCATCGTCTCAGTGCGCTTGGCCAAATCCGTCGGCAGGAACGCGCCGCCGAATTTTTCCGAGAGATAGACCAGCATTGATCCGGATTCGAAGATGCGTTGCACCGGCTTGACGCTGTGATCCATCATGGCGGGGATCTTTGAGTTCGGATTGGCCTCAACGAAGCCCGATTCGAACTGCATGCCGTCGCCGATTTTGATCAGCCAGGCATCATACTCAGCGCCCGTGTGGCCAAGCGCCAGCAGCTCTTCGAGCATGATCGTCACTTTGACGCCGTTGGGCGTGCCGAGCGAATAAAGTTGAATCGGATGCTTGCCGTCGGGCAGTACTTTCTCGTGCGTTGGTCCTGCGATGGGACGGTTGATATTGGCAAAACGGCCACCGCTCTCCTTGTCCCACGTCCATACTTTAGGTGGCACATAGGCGTCGGTCATCAGGGTGATCCGGGTTTGGATGGATGGGAATTGAAACTCTATAGGCCGCAGGCCGACCCCCGACAACGGGGCGGGGCAGTTTGCGCGCCCGGTTTGCGCGCCCGGTTTGCACACATTGACGCGACCCGGCCGCTTCGCGTATCCGCGTTGCGGGCCACCTCTCCCCACCGAGAGGCATCTATCTGGAAGGATAGTTATGTCTGAGATCACCAAACCGGGCTTAAAGCCGCGCATTCCGCATTTCTCGTCCGGCCCCTGCGCCAAACGTCCCGGATGGACGCTCCAAGCCCTCGATAATGCTTTTCTTGCCCGCTCGCACCGCGCGAAGGACGGCAAGGCGCGCCTGAAACTCGCCATCGACAAGACCAAAACGCTGCTTGGCTTGCCCTCCGATTATCACTGCGCCATCGTGCCCGCCTCCGATACCGGCGCCTATGAAATGGCCATGTGGACCATGTTGGGGCAACGCCCTGTTGATGCCCTGGCTTGGGAGAGTTTCGGCGAAGGCTGGGTGACAGATGTTGTCAAACAGCTGAAGCTGAAAGATGCGCGCGTTATCAAAGCGGACTATGGCCACCTGCCGGACCTGGGCCAGATCGACTTCACGCATGACGTGCTGTTCACCGCTAATGGCACGACTTCGGGCGTAAAAATTCAGAATTACAATTGGATACCAGCGAACCGCGAAGGTCTGACATTTGTCGATGCAACGTCGTCGGCGTTCGCGCAGGCCGTCGATTGGTCGAAGGTCGATGTGTTCACGTTCAGCTGGCAAAAGGTGCTCGGCAGCGAAGCCGCACACGGCATGCTGATCCTGTCACCCCGCGCCGTGCAACGGCTCGAAAGCTACACGCCAGCGTGGCCGTTACCGAAGATCTTCCGCCTCACCAAAGGCGGTAAGTTTATGAAAGAGGTGTTCGAGGGCGAGACGATCAACACGCCATCGATGCTGGCACTCGAGGACTATCTCGATGCCCTTGCCTGGGCCGAGACGGTTGGCGGCGCTGCTGGCCTGCGCGAGCGTGCGGATGCCAACGCGAAGGTACTGTTTGACTGGATGGCCGGGACACCCTGGGTTGAAAATCTCGCCGTCGATCCGGCAACGCGCTCGAACACCAGCGTCTGTATGCGTTTTACTGATCCAAAAATCACGGCCTTGTCTGCCGACGCGCAGGCAGCCTTTGCTAAGGCCGTCGCAGGCGCGCTCGACAAGGAAGGCGCCGCCAACGACATCGCCTACTATCGCGACGCTCCCCCTGGATTGCGCATCTGGTGCGGCTCAACTGTCGAGAAGAGCGACGTCGCGGCGTTGGTGCCGTGGCTCGAGTGGGCGTTTCTAACGGAGAGAGCGAAGTTAAGCTGACGCCATAGCCTCACCCACCAATGTCATCCCAGGCCTCGTGCCTGGGACCCATGGTCCAGCGGTCGCGACCGGCGCAATAGGATTGCGACCGTCGCAACACCAGCCAACCCCGCGATCGCAGAGCAAGCGGAATACTGGGCCCCACCCACGTCATGCTTCGCGTGCGGCGCACGGTGGGTGGGGTGACAGCTTTGGGTGGGCAACGAATGCGCAAAATTCTCACAGGTGCACCATGTCCAAATCCGCCACACCCCGCGTTCTTATCGCCGATGCCTTATCGCCCGCAGCCGTTGCCATCTTCAAAGAGCGCGGCATCGAGGTCGACATGAAGGTCGGCCTCTCGAAAGAGGACCTGGAGGCGATCATTGGCGACTATGACGGTCTCGCGGTTCGCTCGGCCACCAAGGCGACCGAAAAGCTGCTCAAGGCCGCGACCAAGCTGCGTGTCATCGGTCGTGCCGGCATCGGCGTCGACAACGTCGACATCAAAGCCGCGACCGCCAAAGGCGTGATCGTCATGAACACACCGTTCGGTAACTCAATCACCACGGCTGAACACGCCATTTCCATGATGATGGCGCTGGCCCGCCAAATCCCCGAAGCTGATCGCTCGACACAGGCTGGCAAGTGGGAAAAGAACCGCTTTCTCGGCGTCGAACTCTACAACAAGACGCTTGGCGTCATCGGTTGCGGCAACATCGGCGCCATCGTTGCAGACCGCGCCATTGGCTTGAAGATGCGTGTTGTCGCTTTTGATCCGTTTCTGTCGCCCGAGCGGGCGCAGCAACTTGGCGTCGAAAAGGTCGAGTTGGATGACCTGTTCAAACGCGCAGATTTCATCACCCTGCATACGCCGCTGATCGAGAAGACACGCAACATCGTGGACGCCCGCGCGCTGGCTCTGTGCAAGAAAGGCATGCGCATTATCAACTGTGCACGCGGTGGGTTGATCGATGAGAAAGCTCTGTTGGACGCGCTGAAGTCGGGCCACGTGGCCGGCGCCGCCCTCGACGTATTCCTCGATGAACCCGCCAAAGAAAATCCGCTGTTTGGGGTTCCAAATCTGATCTGTACGCCACACCTGGGTGCGGCCACGGGTGAGGCGCAGGAAAACGTCGCGCTCCAGATTGCCGAGCAAATGTCTGATTATCTGCTCAAAGGTGCCATTTCGAATGCCGTCAATTTTCCGTCCATCACGGCGGAGGAGGCGCCGCGCCTGACGCCTTTCATCAAGCTCGCCGAGCAACTCGGCTTGTTTGCCGGCCAGCTGACGGATGTGCGCATCAAAGGCATCAAGCTCACCTACTCGGGCGCTGTCGCTGAGTTGAACGTCAAGCCCATGACGGCGGTTGCCGTAGCGTCGGTCTTAAAACCCATGCTCGCCGACAGCATCAACATGGTCTCAGCCGTGACGGTTGCCCAGGAGCGCGGTATCAAGATCGAAGAAACCAAGCGCGGCCAAGACGGCATCTACGAGAGCTATATCAAGCTTACGGTGGAGACGGACGATTACGACCGCGCCGTTGCTGGCACGGTGTTTTCCGACGGCCGCCCACGCATCATCCAGGTGCGCGACATTGATATGGAATTCGAGGTGGCGCCGCACATGTTGTTTGTCCGTAACGCCGATAAGCCGGGTTTCATCGGGCGCTTCGGCGGTGTCATGGGTGAGGCGGGCGTGAACATCGCCACCATGAACCTCGGCCGCGACGGCCCCGGTGGCGAGGCCATTTGCATCGTCGCGACGGATGAAGCGGTCAGCGAAAAAGTACTGTCCGAGATCAAGGCGCTACCGCAGGTAAAGCGGGTGAACCGGTTGCGGTTTTGACGGCGAAGACGGCGCGAAGCATGAGCTTCGGGCCGGCCCTGGCTATTGCCTGTGTCCTCTCCAGTCATGGATAGATCACGTTCGTTGCGCCGCCTTTGACATCAATCGTGATAGGCTCGCGCTTGTCGTCGTTGGTATCTTGTATCCTGTAGCGCCCCGGCGGGAGTGTGGTCGGCTGGCCGACAATCATTGAGCGGCTGAACGCGCCGTCTTCAGTCGAAAGCCGATATAGGTGATTTTTATCGCCGTACTTTGCGTCGTCGAGCCGTACGAGAGCCACGTCGAGCACGGTCACTTCGCCCGGCTTGAACTCGACGTCTCTAAACAGCGGCATGCCCTGCACTTCGATATGAAAGCGGCCGGGGATCATGGCGTGCCGCGCGAAGGCATGAATAACGCTATCGCCAAGTTCTTCGCCCGTTTCGGCGTCGATCATTTTGAACAGGTCCCGGTGCAGGGCGTTGCCGCCTTTGAACACGAGGAAACCTGGCTGGACAACGGTAGCTGCGCCAGCTTTGACTTCGATGCCGCGCCACAGTCCGTTCAACAGGCGGAGGTTATAGATGCCGGGTTTCACGACAGCGCCGCCGCTGTACATGCGGCCGGTGCTTTCAACGGCGTCGCCCGTGACGGGATCGAGGATGTCGAATTCCGCACCGGGACCATCCAGCTTCGGCACGTAGATGCGACCTGTCGCAGGTTTGGCGTCGGTGATCTGGGCCAATGCCGTCGAAGGCGCTGGATTGGCTGCCTGCAGCGTTGCCTGACCGAGCCGATCACCCAATGATTTGCCACTGTCGGCGTCGAAGTATTTGCCGCGCGCAACACTGGCGATGCACTGCAGTTGCATGCGCGCAGCCGTATCAACGCCAAAACCGATCGTGTGAATGACCAGCGACGCGTCGGCCACTGCCATAGCCCTGGCGGTTGCGCACGGGTCGCCTTTGCAGGTTTCGCGACCATCGCTGACTAGCACGATGACTTTCTCGTCGGCTGTCTCGGCCATCAGATCGCCCGCGGCTTTCTCAAGCGACAGCGTGATCGGCGTATAGCCCTGCGCTGACAGTGGCTTCATGGCATTCACAATTGCCAAGCGGGTGGTTCGGGCTGTGCCCATCGGCGTCACAAGCGCGGTGTCGTCACAATTGCGCGCGCTTGTCGCCGACTGGTGACCGTAGACGCGCAATCCGATGCGCTGGGCGTCTGCGGTCATAGACAGCTGCTCCCCGATGGCCACCTTGGCGGCGTCGAAACGCGTCTGACCATCGGCAAGTTTTTGTGTCATGCTGCCCGACGCGTCGAGCACCACCAGGACACTGCGGTCGGCATGGGCCAGCGTGGCACTGGAAAGGGTGGCGGCGGCGATCGCGGCCAGAAAATACGGGGTTGAGCGGATCGACATCACAAATCTCCGTGGACGGTGTTGTCAGTATCCTGCTCTTTTGGCACGCGGGTGGGTGTTTCGGTAGGAACAGGCCGCCAGGATACTTGATCCGTCCAGAGCCAGTGAGTTCGAGCGGATTGATGATGCATCACTGCCGGATGCGCACGCCAAAACGTATGCTGTCGATGGCGTAGTCGCCGCCCGGCGTCGTCGTATCGAACCAGGTATGGCTGTAGCGCGAATAGAGCGTTGTGGTCTGGTTGAGGAAATACTCGGCGCCAAGGTTTGCTGTCGTGTCACGTTCTCGGAGCGACACGCCCTGATAATCCGTCATCGTGTGGGTGACGGCGGCCGTTGCGATCAGATGGCGGCGGAAGGCGTGGCGCAATTCGACGCCTGCGGTCCGCGCCAAAGAGCCTGATTGGCCAACCGTGGTCGAATCGTTGAAGTCGGTCCGCGCCGTGAACAACAACGACGTGAGTTCGCTTGCCCGGTAGGCAAGGTTCGCATCCACGATCACGCCGCTGGTCGACAAGATGCGTGCGTCCCCCGGAGTCTGGGCGCCAAACCCAACGCCGAGTTCGCCGCGCCAGATGCGGCCAACGTTGCCAAAGGAAATGCCGGTGACAGCACGATAGCCCCATGAATCGCGCTTGATGCCGTCAACTGGGGTGGTCGCGTAATGTCGGTCGTTGAGAGCGACGTCGGTGAAGGCAAACAGCGTCGGTGTGAATTCCCATGTCACGCGCCCGCCTGTATCACGTTGCTCGAAGTTGCGAGACCGGTTGTCGATGGCGCTTCCCGTGATCGTCGTGCCGCGGCCGTAATCGACATCGCTGATCCCGCCCCGCAGCTGCACGGCGAGACGATTGAAGCGATGGTTAAACGAGGTCGCGGCGCGGGTCGTTACAATGTTTGTCCGATTGCGCGCGGCGTCGTCGGCGTTCGGCGCCGAGCGCGCCTCTTGTGACAACGCCGTCGAAACCAACACCTCGACATTGGTGCGCTTGGAAAAGTCATATCGACCACGGGCTTCAAGCGATGCGGCGGTGTCGTTTTCGGTGGCAAACCCTGGGAAGGCAGAGGCGAGACCCGTGGCTTTCAGTTCAAGGGCATGAACGCGCCAATTGGTCACCGCGCGGACCGTTGGGCGCTCCTCAAACACAGCCGACGCCCGGCCGTTGGGAGACCGACGCACGTTGTTTGTCGCACCGACGCTGACGTCGATTTCCGGGAAGATAATCCACGTGCCACGCTTGATGCCGATGGGGTCGTAGGGCTCAAAGCGGGCAAGTCGTGTCGGGCGGCGGTCGAGGATCGGGTCCAGTTCGATCTGGAAGGCCACGGCATCGTAGCCAGCCGCCGGTCTTTCGAAAGCGTCAATGTCGGCTTTGCTGCGTGGATCGCGGCCGGTATCGGGTTCGCCGTCTTTGATCAGCGGTTCGGGTTCGCCGACTTGTGGGATGCCGTCTTGATTGGGGTCGCTTTCGCGGCCGACCATCGGCTGGCCATCCATGTTTCGGCGTGCCTGGAGGCTCGCTGGATCGTCGCCGTCGTCTGCGTCGCCCGAGTTTGGTCCGGATTGGCCTGACCCAGATAGCCCAGTGCCGTCGCCGGTGTCCGTTCCCCCGGCGGGTTTCACGATGTTCGGCTGCGTGGCAGGTGTCGTATCGTCGTCGTCGGTTGTCGTAGGTGTTGGGAGGCGGCGCTGTGGTTCAGCCTTGCGGGTGGGCAGCGGCGAGACCTGCGTTGCTGTATTCGCACCCTGGGCCTGCACTTGAGACACGTTGCCGAGCGCGCCCGCAGCAACAGTTGCCGCGGCACCAGCGATCATCCGGGAAATACGAGCGGTACGGGTCACGTCACGAGCCTTACGACTGCCGACAAAGCACGCACACACACGCTGGTATGACCCTACCGGCGGCGCGTTAACGACAGGTTTATTGTGGTATCAATTCAGGACACCTTGCCGGACGCTGGCCGCAATGATTGGACGGGGGACGCCGGTTGAGTGCGGGGTGGTGATCCCGATTGGATTCGAACCAACGGCCTTCGGATTAGGAATCCGACGCTCTATCCTGCTGAGCTACGGGACCACGGTCGAGGTGTGCCACGGCGCGGCCGAGTGAACAAGCCGGGTGTCGAGGGCCGGGTGTCGAGGGCCAGCGCCATACATGCAACGGCATCGACCCGATTAAGGCGCGATCTGCAGACGGCCGCCGCAGACCTGATACAATGTCAGCGCGGTTGCAACAGCAAGGTTCAGGCTGTCGAGGCGACCGGCCATGGGGATCTTCACGAGCAGCGAACAGGCGCGCGTTGTTGCCTCCGTGAGCCCAGGGCCTTCGCCACCCATGACCAGCAGGGTCGGGCCGCGATAGGTTACCCGGCGGAAATCGGCCGTGGCCAACAGGTGCGTACCGACGGTGTCGCCGGGCCAGGCTTGCATAAGCGTCAGCAACTCAGTCTCGCTGGCACGCACGATGGGCAGGGCGAAGATCGAGCCCATACTGGCGCGCACGGCTTCACGCGAATGCGGATCGCAGCACTGGCCAACGAGAATAACGCCCGACACGCCAACAGCCTCGGCCGTGCGCAATATGGTGCCGAGATTGCCGGGATCGCGGATCGCCTCCAACGCCAGCCATGTTTCGTCCGCGTTGACCGAGGATGGCGCCGGCAAGGGCGCCCAGCTTTGGGCGTAGACGGCAAGAATGGTCTGCGGATTGTCTTTGGCGGCCAACTTTTCCATCACCGGCGACGAGACGTCGAGGACATCGCAACCAGCCGACAATGCCCAGTTGATCAGCTCTCGCGTCGTGCGGCTGATCGTCTCGTCGCCAGCCACGCGCACAACCAGCGTCTGTGGCACATGGCCATGGTCCCGGGCCGAGATGACGACGGAGGCGCCTTCCGCAACAAACAATCCAGTGTCGCGCCGCTCCTTGCGCATTTCGAGCGCACGGATGGCCTTGACGCGATCATTCTGCAGCGAGGTGATGCGGTCTGGAAAATCAGACATCACGCCCGCTCCTGCTCAAGTCAGCCTGACCCAGGCCGATCCATCGGACAAAGAGCGAGGCGCCGATCAACCGTGTACCGCTCTCTTCGGCCAGCGCCAGCTCTCCGGCGGTCTGTGTCCCGTTGGGCAGAGTTTCACGCACGAGGCAGTCGAGCGTCAGGGCGGAGGCGCGGATGGCATAGGCCGTCAGAACCAGTCGCGACGACCCCGGTGCCAACAGTTTAGCACAGTCCTTCAGCAGCGGCGGCAGGTCGGTAAAGATATCCCACAACTCGCCTTCGGGCCCACGACCGAATTTCGGTGGGTCGAGGAGAATGGCGTCATAGGTCTTACCGCGGCGGACTTCGCGTGCGACGAACTTGCGTGCATCATCGACAATCCACCGGATCGGGGCTCCATCGAGCTTTGATGCGGTCTGATTTTCCCGTGCCCATTTCAGGGCCGGCTTGGAGGCGTCGACATGCGTGACCTCAGCGCCGGCCTTGGCTGCGATCAGAGAAGCCGCGCCGGTATAGCCAAACAGGTTCAGGACGCGTGGTTTTGAAGCGGTCGCCTGCAGCGCAATGCCATCGCGCAGCCACTCCCAATGGGGCAGTTGCTCTGGGAACAGACCGAGGTGGCGAAACGCCATGAGTCGCGCCTTGAGCGTCACAGTATCGACAGTCACGTCCCAGGTTTCCGGCACGGGCTTCAACTCGCGCCAACGGCCCTTCTCGTCCTCATCGTCGGCGGCAAAAGTTGCATGCGCTTTTTGCCATAGGCCGGGATTGCGAGGCTGCCACAGCGCCTGTTGCTCCGGCCGATCAACAATGACCGAACCGAAGCGCTCAAGTTTCCGCCCGGCGCCACTGTCAAGCAAGGCATAGCCTGAAAATCCACGCGTGGTGATCACGTCCAGGCGGGCGCTCGGGCTGAAATTTTGGGGATCTGATTTTTGTGACAAGGTCATGACGTTTAAAGGTTGTTTCAAGACGCCGATAGCACGTGTGACAAGCCCGGCCTAGATGAGTTAGGAGTGCAGGAGTGCTTGGACCGCTCTCCCGGTTCTGGGCGAGACAGGCAATGCCAGCGGAGTGAAGAGATGAAGATCGTGATGATCGGCGCGGGCTATGTTGGCCTCGTCTCGGGCGCGTGTTTGGCGGATTTCGGACACGACGTGATCTGCGTTGATACTGATGCTGGCAAGATCGATGCACTGCGCGTGGGCAAGATGCCCATCTATGAACCAGGCCTCGACCGTCTTGTGGCGGACAACGTTGCCGCGGGACGACTGGCGTTCTCAACGGACATTGCCACGTCCGCAAAGCATGCCGCTGTCGTCATGATTGCCGTCGGTACGCCCTCACGCCGTGGCGATGGCCACGCAGATCTTACCTATGTTTACGCCGCCGCCAAAAGTATCGCCCCGCATCTCGATGCCGGCACGGTCGTTGTCACCAAGTCCACGGTCCCGGTTGGCACCGGCGATGAGATCGAACGTATCCTGCGCGCGGCGCGGCCAGGTGTCGACTTAGCCGTTGCCTCCAACCCGGAGTTCCTGCGCGAGGGCGCGGCAATCAAAGACTTCAAACATCCCAATCGAATCGTCATCGGCGTTGAGGACAAGCGCGCAGCTGATGTGCTGACCGACGTCTACCGACCCTTGTTTCTCAATCAGGCCCCGATCCAGATCACGCGGCGGCGCGCAGCGGAACTAATCAAATACGCAGCCAATGCGTTCCTTGCCGTCAAAATCACCTTTATTAACGAGATGGCCGATCTGTGCGAGGCCGTGGGCGTTGACGTCCAAGAGGTTGCGCGCGGCATCGGCTCAGATCAACGCATCGGCTCGAAGTTCCTGCACGCGGGACCAGGCTACGGCGGCTCGTGCTTCCCGAAAGACACGCGTGCCTTGCTACAAACCGCGCATGATCATGGCGTCGCCTCTCGCATCGTCGAAACAGTCGATGCCGTCAACACCAACCGTAAGCGCGGCATGGCGCGCAAAGTCGTGGCGGCTCTTGGTGGCGACGTTCGCGGCAAAACCGTCGCTGTGCTGGGTCTAACGTTTAAGCCGAACACGGATGATATGCGTGAAGCGCCGGCCATTGCGGTGATTACCGCACTAATGGACTTGGGTGCGAACGTCCGCGCCTATGATCCCGAAGGCATGGAGCAGGCGCGCCACGTCTTGCCCGAGATCGACTATGCCGAAGGCCCCTATGACTGTATCGAAGCCGCCGATGCGCTGGTCATTTCGACGGAGTGGGACGCGTTCCGTGCGCTCGATCTGGCGCGAGTTAAGTCGCTACTCAGGGCGCCCGTGGTTGTCGACTTGCGCAACATATATCGGCTCGAAGACATGCGTCGGCATGGCTTCCACTACGTGTCCGTCGGCCGCCCGACGGTTGAGGCACCGGTTGAGCCACCGGTGGGATAGGCAGTCTCACGCCGCTAACCGTCCGGCACCGAACAGTGAAACGTCCTGCTTGGTCGCGCCCTCAATGGCGAGATCAGCGAGGATTTCGCCGATGCCAGCGCAGAACTTGTAGCCATGGCCGGAAAAGCCCGCGGCGAGCCACGTGCGGCTGTGCTCTGGCAAGCGGTCGATGACGAAGTGGCTGTCGGGCGTGTTTGTGTACATGCAGGTTTTATAGGTGAGTGCGTTACCCAGTCGGTCGCCGTAGTAGCGGCGCGTGAAGCGGGCCAGCACCGCCTCATCTTCAGCGTCGATGTCTCGACGGATATCATCCGGTTTCGTCACTTCATTGCGGTGGCCGTGGCGTCCGACCTTCACGCCTGGACGGTCATGTTCGGGCAGGCCGTAATACGGACCCGTTTCGTCCTCGAAAATGATCACCGGATACGTGCTGCGCTGGAACAATTCAAACGCCCGCGGCGCAAACCAGCCAACCACCTGACGTTCAGGCACAACCTTGGCACCGATTGACGTTGCCCACTGCGCGGCCCAGGGTCCGGCGGTCAGGATCACTTTTCCGGCTTCATAACGCCCCCGGCTTGTCTCGACGACAACGTGGTCGCCTGTTTCCGTAATCTTGGTGACGCGCTCACGGACCTGTACTTCAGCGCCCAAGCGCAGTGCGACGCGGATGTGTGCAAGGACTGCGCGCTCAGCCGACAGTAACCCGGCATCGGGCTGGTAAACGGCCTCCATGTCATCGGAGAGCTGCCAAGCCGGGAAGCGTCGCATGGCTTCCCGCGCGGTCAGAACTTCGTGCGTCAGGCCATGGACTGCGCAGGCTTTTTTTGCGCCGGTGACGACCTCACCCGTGGGCGGGCCCATATCAAGACCGCCCGTACGAAACAGCAATTGCTCGTCGGCGTCCCGCTCGAGCCTTGACCAGTGTTCAAACGCAAAGCGCATCAACGGAACGTAGGCCGGATGCAGATACTGCGCGAAACGGAAGATGCGGATGCCAGCACCGGAGGAACCGAGTTCGTGGCCAAGATCAAATTGCTCAAGACCAAGTACCTTTTGGCCCCGGCGCGCGAGGGCGCATAGCGACGCCGAGCCCATGCCACCAAGGCCAATGACGATCGAATCGAAGTGTTTGGTCACGCCTGGTTCCAGTCCGCGAAGAGGTTTTCAAAGCTCCGGAGTTTCCAGCGCTTTGGTGTTCAACGCACGTCTATCCGGCCAGACGGCTTGCATCGACGCGAATACGCGCAACCATGGACGCAAAGCCGTTTGAACGTTGCGGCGTCAAGTTCTCAGCCAACCCGAGTGAGGTCAAAACGCCATGAGCGTCCACAGCAAGTGCGTCCTTTGCCGACAACCCCTGATAGGCAGCCAACAGAATTGCGACTAGACCGCGCACAAGATGGCTGTCGCTATCGCCATCGAAGGTCATTTTGGCCGCCGGTCCCTCGCCCTCGATGTGGGTTGCGAGCCATACCTGCGAGGCGCACCCGCGTACCTTGTTGACGTCGTTGCGCAGGCTCTCTGGATAGGCCGGCAGTGCGCGGCCAAGCTCCATCACATAGCGATAGCGGTCCTCCCAGCTGTCGAGCAATTCAAAGTCCGCGCGGATGTCGGGAATCGTGGTCACAGGTTTCCGGTCACAGGATAAGTAGGAATGGGAGCAGCATCAACGGCTTCAGGCATTTTGCCTACGCCATCGGCACCCGATCGGTTTGCAACGCACCTATCGGGTGGGAAGTCATGCCATGGCGCGAATATCATCCAGTGTCAGTCCGCCGGGCACGATGGTGATCGGGATCGGGAACTGGCCGGCGTTGGTACCGGAGGCAAGAGAAGCGATCAGCGGCCCGGGTCCCTTGTTGTCGACGGCCGCGCCGAGCGCAAGGATCGCAACATCTCTGTCAGCCTCGATATGTTTGATGATTTGCTCAACTTTTTTGCCCTCCAGGATCACCTCCTCGATAAGCACTTTGTCGAGGCCTTCCTTTGACAGCTTCAGCCGCATCAGGCGAAACACAGCTTTGGCTTTATTGGTCTCTTCTTCGATTTGAACTTGCCGGACACCGCCCCAGAATTGATTGTCTGGTTCGATGACGTAAAGCAGCACAACCCCACCATTGGTGCGCTCGCTGCGGCACGCCGCATAAAACAGCGCGGGCTCCACCTCTTTCGACTCGTCAGCAATGACAAGTATTTTTCGGCGGTGGCCGGCTTCAAAAACTTTGCGGCGGGAGGTTGTTGGCATCCCCTATGGTGCCATGCGTCGCGGTTCGGCCGCAAGATGCCATCGAAGCGGCTCGGATTAGCTCATCGGACCGGAAACCTCAGGTCTTTTCTGGCTTTTTGTTCGTGAAAGCGTCGATACGCGGGGTGATAAAGGCACGCAAACTCTCGCCAGCGGGCCGCACCAGCCCATAACTGGTGGAGTCCGTCACCCATTTATGGTCCTTCTTTTCGAAGGCGGCATCGTAGAACATAGCAGGAATCAAAATCAGGACGAACGCCCGCCCGACGCCGAAGATGAACCCCAGAATTCGATCGATCATCCCGATTCGGCTGTCGAGCACCAGATCCGACAGGTGCGATGTAATCAGGTGGACCACAATCAACGTCGTCAGGAATATCAGGGCACCAGCCCCGATCTGGGCAAAAACCGGGCTGGGCAGCCCAAGATTGGCGGCCAGCGACGCAGCGTCGTCTTTGCGCTGCAACACGAACCAGGCGGCGGCGCCTGCGGCCGCCAGCCAGGATGCGATCGATAGCACTTCACGGCTAAACCCGCGGTACATGGCGAGAAGCCCTGAGATCAGGGCGATCGCCAAAGCGGCAAGGTCGATATACGTAGATGACATGAATGGAGTTTCGCTCTTCCGGGTCACCGATGGCCGCTCCGCAAGGCCATAGGCCACGCCGAACGCCAACATCCTTATCGACTTGCCGCCGCATGATCCAGAACTGATCCCGCGTCGACCGCTGATGCCCCCAGCTTCCTGCGCCGATACCGCAATCGAAATGTCGCATGCGGATGTGACACAAAGGTGGCTTCAAACTGAACTGCACGGTACAAGCCGCACACGCATTCCATGGGCCGAGCCGATGCTTTCGTCAGTTCTACTTGTTCTGTTTTTGTTTTGTGGGCTTGTGTTTGCGCGCGCCAGCAAACGGTTAAACGCCTTGGACAAACTCAGGCTCGACAAAGAGTATCCAAATGCGCCTCAAACAATGCTGAATTTCACCCGCAAGATGGGCATTCCGACATCGCCCGTCAGCGACGAACTGCGGACCTTTTGTGAGCGTGAAGGCCTCACGGCCGACTATAAGCGGGCCAACGGGCTGTTGCTCGGCTCGGCGATCGCGGCGATCATTTTGGCTGTTGTGATTATCCGCCTTGGACCGGGGGCGCCGCCTCAGGTTGCGCTGAAGCCGGGGGCACAACCGTCCGCGACCGAGGCAGCGCCGAAACCCAAGCCTTGATGTCCTCCATGGCACCATGGAACACAGGACGAACGTGCCCGACGCCGGGGTAGACGCGGATCTCGGACGGTCCCGGTGCGGCCTCGGCCAGTTGGCGGGCGAACCCGACCGGAATGAGGCGGTCAGCTTCTCCATGCAATACCAGGAGCGGGGCCCGCACGTGCTGGATATGTCGGGTCGAGTGGTACTGGTCGAGCAAGACGAACCGCACTGGCAGATACCAATAGATCGCGCTCGCCACATCTGCGATTGAGGAATAGGGGCTGTCGAGGATCACGCCGACTGCAGGGCGCAAGGCTGCCACCTGGATCGCAACACCTGAGCCGAGCGATTCGCCAAACAAAACGATATCGTCGGCAGCGATGCCTTTGGCGCGAAGGCTATCGTAGGCCAAGAGCGCGTCGGCAACGTTCGCCATCTCGGACGGCGCGCCTGGATTGCCAGAAAAGCCACGGTAGGACATGGCGTGGAAGCCCCAACCTTCAGCGCGGAACAGCCGATAATAGTGTGCCCGCTGCGCGACCGTGCCGGCATTGCCATGAAACATCAACAGCGTTGGTTTGCCGAGCTTGGCGGCCCCATACCAGGCAACGAGGCTTAGAGTCCGTCCGGCATTTTCGCCATGAAAATCAATCCTCGGCCAGCCGCATGATGCGCCGTAGCATGAGACGGATCATGGCGAGCACGACGAACGCCATGTGCGTGCGCGTCAGGTTTTCGAAATCCTTGGCGAGCCGC
>JANNXS010000208.1:0-14401 GCA_031409695.1 Hyphomicrobiaceae bacterium | reverse complement strand
ACGCACGTTTTGATGGACGACGGTCTGCAGAATCCGGCGCTTGGCAAGTCGCTGCGGATCGCGGTGCTGGACGCACAACGCGGCGTCGGCAACGGCGCGGTTATGCCAGCTGGGCCGTTGCGCGCGCCACTTGGGCTTCAATTGCGGGAGACAGACGTCGTCGTCGTCAATCGTGGCTTCTCGTTCATGGCGGGGGCGTTTGAGCGACCGGCTGCACTGGCAGGTTTTTCCGGGCCGGTGTTCAATGCCACCATCGCTCCCGCTGGAAAAACGTCGTGGTTGGCTGCAACGCCTGTCCTCGCGTTTGCTGCGATCGGTGCGCCGGAGAAGTTTTTCCGAATGCTGCACGATATCGGTGCGACTGTTGCTGAGGCGGTGGCGTATCCCGATCATCATCCGTTCAGCGAGGAGGAAGCGCGCGGCCTGCTGGCGCGGGCCACGGCTCTGTCGGCAACTCTTGTGACCACGGAAAAAGACATGGCGCGTCTTGCGGGCTTGGACGGCGCGCGGGGGGCATTGCGCGCCGCAGCGATGGTCGTACCAATCCGCATGGCCATTGTAGAGCCGGGCTTTATGGATCTTATCGACCGAACCTTAGCGCCAAATTGAAGGGCTGAATCTGCTGGTTGGCGGGCTAACGGCCGACGCCCGTTTTCGCTTTGTCACCGAAATGTGGGGCGATCTGTATGGCAACGGTCGCCAGGATGATCAGCGCCGCCCCGGTCCATGCGATCAGCGTCAGGCGTTCGCCGAGCAACAAGGCCCCCGCAAGCGCGCCGAATAGGCTTTCCGTTGATACGATCAACGCCGCCTCAGACGGCGGCGTGTGACGCATGGCCAATGTCAGGATTGTGAAGGTCAAAGCGCTCGACAGTAGACCGACGTAGGCAATTTCAGGTGCGGCACGCCAGATCGCGGCCAGCGAAATGGTCTCGAAGATGAGCGCGCCGACAAGCGCGATCAGGGTGACGATGGCAAACTGCAGACACGTGAACAGGATCGGTCGGCCGTAGTGCGCAGCGATGCCCGTCGAGACCACGTGTCCCGCCCAAAACAGCGCTGAAACGGCAACCATGATGTCGCCGGCGGTCAATGCACCAACCGAGCCACCGCCGAGCAGCCAGGTGCCAACGAAGGAGGCCGCGGCCGCGGGCCAAACAATCGGTGACGGCGCGACTTTGTACCAAGCCCACGCGATGAGCGGCACGAAGACGACGTAGAGTGCTGTCAGAAAGCCAGTGTTGCTGACTGTTGCCGTGACGAGGCCAGCCTGCTGGAGGGTGGCACCCAAGAAGAACAAGACGCCGGATAGGCCAACCACGCGCGCAAAATACGGGTCCACGGGCTCAGCCGCGCGCCGCACCTCGAGCCACGCGAACGGTGCCAGCGCGAGCGTCGCCAGAGCCGAGCGTGCTGTGATGAAGGTCAGTGGACCGATGTCGGCCATGGCGGTTTTCTGAAACACGAAGGCAAGGCCCCAGATTGCAGCCGTCATCAGCAACAGCAGATCAGCTTGAAGACGGCTCATGGGGTGGCGTTTCGATTGTGGGTGGCCGCTTCGAGGTGGCCGCATCTCTACGGCAGCTTAGAACCCGATCGGGCGCGCCATGGCAACTGTACAACGGCAACCGGGCCGCCGACGTGACGCACGCATTGGCTGTGCTATACTTTCCACATGATCGAGATCCTTGTCGATGCGGATGCATGCCCTGTGAAGGACGAGGTCGCGCGGGTGGCTGAGCGCCATGGGCTGGATGTGCACTTCGTGTCGAACCAGGGCATGCGGCTGCCACTCGGGCCGAAGGTGCATCGGGTGCTTGTACCCGACGGCCCCGACAAGGCCGATGATTGGATTGCCGAGCGTGCCAAGCCGGGCGTCATCGTGGTCACGGCAGATATTCCGTTGGCGGCTCGATCTGTGAAGGCTGGGGCCCGCGTGACGTCGCACGCGGGCAAGCCATTCACCGATGCCAACATTGGCATGACGCTCGCGACGCGCAACCTCATGCAGGATCTGCGTGAGGCCAATGTTGTCCAGACCTACAACGCGGGTTTCACCAAACAGGACCGCTCCCGCTGTTTGCAGACGCTGGAACAGATTGTGCAGGAGTTGAAGCGGGCAGGATTGGGCTGAGCCCCCGCTCATGCGCCAGCTTTTTTTGCAAAGCCCCAGGCCGCTTCGGCGAGCGGCCCGATACGCTTGATGGTGGTCAAGGCCTCGTCACTGGCTGCGGTGCCATCGCGCACGCGGCCAGCAATGCCTTGCAGGATCGCGGCCAAGCGGAACAGATTGTAGGAGAAATACCAGTCGAGTTCAGGCAGGCCGCTGCGGCCTGTCAGGCGGCAATAGTGTTCGACAGCTTCAGGAATGGTTGGGATGCCGAGCGCTTTCAGGTCCAAGCCCGCAATGCCGCGTGCCCCGGCAGAGCCGGGTGCTGCAGGTGGCATGACCCAGGTTGTCAGAAAGTAGCTAAAATCGGCTAGGGGATCGCCGAGCGTCGAAAGTTCCCAATCCAACACGGCAATTACCTTCGGCGCCTCGGCGTCAAAGATCATATTGTCGAGGCGGTAGTCGCCGTGGACGACTGACACGCGATCCTG
Source organism: Hyphomicrobiaceae bacterium (assembly GCA_031409695.1). Classification (GTDB taxonomy): domain Bacteria; phylum Pseudomonadota; class Alphaproteobacteria; order Rhizobiales; family Hyphomicrobiaceae; genus JABFRJ01. The sequence goes on along the minus strand of JANNXS010000208.1, from coordinate 11,800 downwards.
GGGCGGTACAGTGCGGGCAAGGAATTCTATTAGCCGCTCCATTTCCTCAATGCGGCCCGTTTCTGACGCACGATACTGTTTCGACCAGCGGTCAATTTGGCGGGCGAAATAGTTGCCCGGTTTGCCATAGTCGCCAAGTCCGATCTGATCCGGCACGTAGGAATGCAGCTTCGCCAACGTCCCGATCTCGGCTGTGTAAATTTCGCCGCGCTGCGCGTGGGTCAGCGTCGGAAGTGCGCCATCCCACAGGATGCGACCGGGGACCATGGCCATGATGTAAAACATCGAGCCGATGATGTAATCATCCGTGCACAGACCATATGTCCGCGGGGCCGGAAAACCGGCTTTGTGCAGAGCCGTTATGACCTTATACTCGCGGTCAACCGCGTGGGCGGACGGCAGTAGTTTGCCGAACGGTTTGCGGCGCAACACGTAGCGGGTGCCGGGCGTGTCCAGCCGATAGGTCGGGTTCGATTGTCCGCCCTTGAACTGGTGCACCTCAAGTGGCCCCTCATAGCCAGCGACGTGCGCTGTCATCCATGCGGCAAGGCTTGTCTCGTTGAGCTTGTGGCGTTCCTCGACGCGTTTCACGCCGGAAAAGGTGTCATCAGGGGCGGACATGGCGCTCTTCCCAGGTCTGGAATTGTGGTCGGCGAACGGTGTCACGAGACACGGGTCGGCCGCAACTGGTTTGGCGGGCCCCACTGGTTTGGCGGGAGACGGGGCGATACCACCACAGTCGTTGTAGCCACAGTCGTTGTCCAAGCGTGGAAATTCTGATTACATCGAGTGGTCCACGCAAAGGTGCGAAGGCATAGCCATGACGCACGATGACCACACGCACGGCCATGATCACACTCATGAACATAGCCACGATGACCACAGCCACCTGACACCAATTGAGGCGCGCGTGCGTGCGCTTGAGACGATCCTCGTTGGCAAGGGGTTGGTTGATCCGGCGGCGATGGATGCCATCATTGAGACTTATGAAACCAAGATCGGACCGCGCAACGGTGCGCGCGTCGTTGCCAAGGCCTGGTCGGATTCGGCATTTGCTGAGCGCTTGAAAACCGATGCAACAGCCGCAATCGCGGAGCTCGGCTACACGGGCCGTCAGGGTGAACACATGGTTGCTGTGTTCAATACCCCGGACACGCACCATCTGGTCGTATGCACGTTGTGCTCCTGCTATCCATGGTCTGTCCTCGGCTTGCCGCCGGTCTGGTATAAGTCGGCGCCCTACCGCTCCCGCGCCGTCATTGACCCGCGCGGCGTGATTGCTGAGTTCGGGGTGAGCCTGCCCAAGACCAAACAGATCCGCGTGTGGGATTCGACGGCTGAGACACGCTATCTTGTCATCCCGGAGCGGCCCGCCGACACCGATGGTCTCAGTGAGGAAGGGCTTGCCGCTCTCGTGACCCGTGACAGCATGATCGGTACCGGCCTGGCAAATGTCCCGCAGAGGAAAGCCGCATGAACGGCGCACAGGACCTCGGCGGGCAGATGGGCTTTGGCCCCATCAACCCAGAACAGGACGAGCCGCTGTTTCACGGCGCCTGGGAGAAGCGCGTGCTCGCGTTGACGCTGGCGGCGGGCGGCATGGGGCATTGGAGTATTGATGAAAGCCGACACGCGCGCGAGACGCTGCACCCGGCGGACTATCTATCGTCAAGCTATTATGAGATCTGGGCCAAAGGGCTCGAGAAGCTATTGCTGCGACATGGCTTTGTTACCAACGCTGACCTGCAGGCCGCACGACCCGTCGATCCCGCGGCCCCCGCCAAACGCAAGCTCGAAGCGGCGGCTGTACAGAGCGTCCTTGCACGTGGTGGGCCGACCACCCGTGACAAAACCGGCAGACCGCGCTTCAAATCGGGCGAAGTCGTCCGCACGATCCTCATCCATCCGACGACACACACGCGCTTGCCGCGGTATGCTCGCGGAAAAGTCGGCACTATCGACCGGCTGCACGGCGCACACGTGTTTCCAGACACCAACGCCCATGGCCTGGGTGAGCAGCCAGACTGGCTCTATACCGTCCGCTTTGAGGCCAAAGAGTTGTGGGGCCGCGACGCCGATCCGGCGACCGTTTTCAGCATTGATGCCTGGGAGGCCTATCTTGAACCGGCCAGTGATGACTGAGTCTCGTGTCATGAGCGCGCCTGATGTGGCGATGGCGCTCGCTAACGTCGCGCCGCTTCCGTGCGATGCGGGCGGCCCGGTGTTCACTGAGCCTTGGCAGGCGCAGGCCTTCGCCATGGTGGTGACACTGCACGATCGCGGTGTGTTCACCTGGACGGAGTGGGCCGCAGCAATCTCAGCTGAGATCGCCGAGCACGCAGCTGACCATGGCGGTATTGATGATGGGTCGCACTACTACGAGCATTGGCTTGAAGCGCTGGAACACATCTTGGTTGCCAAGGGGCAGACCAACCACGCGGCCATTGATGACCTCGCGGCGGCCTGGGCGCGTGCTGCCGAGGCAACGCCACACGGCCAACCGATTGACCTCGCCAATGATCCAAAGCGGCGTTGATTACGCTAAGTTTTGGCCCGTTATGTTTTAGTCCACTATGTTTTAGCCTACTATGTTTTAGATCGCCGGCACCGGTCGGAGCAGAATTTGACGCTGTCCCAATCGCGCGCCCATTACTTGCGCCATGCGAACGGTTTGTTGCAGGCGGCGCAAGTCTTTACCGGCAACGTCTGCTTGGTGAAGCGTTTCGGTTTTTGCTGCGTGGCAGCAACCTTGTCCCGGCTCACAGATCAAGCTCCATCTGATCGGCTGGTTTCGGTTTACGCTTTTTTGCCGGCTTCTGGCTGGTCGTGGGAATGCCGCTTTTGCGACTGCCGTGTTTGGCTTGGATTGCGTCCGACGCCTGGCGAAACGCGCGCCCCCCTCGCACGGCAAAGATCCGATCCTTGGCCGCCTTCGTGCTTGAGGCGAGATCAACAACGCGCAAGGGGTAGGTCTTGCCGACGATCCAGCCTGCGCCGTCCCAAAGCCATGGCTCCTGCACGAACTGGTCTGGCACAGCCGCAAGTTCTGGCAGCCAACGGCGCACAAAGACACCGAGCGGATCCTGGTCGTGGCCTTGCTTGACGACGTTATAGATGCGGATGGTGTTGATGCCCGTCGTACCCGATTGCATCTGGATCTGAGGCCAATGAATGCCCGGTTCGTAGTCGGTGAATTGGCGCGCGAGGTGCAGACCCGTGTCACGCCAAGGCAGCCACAAGTTATAACTCGCAAACGACGTTACCATCGCGCGCATACGGAAGTTGAGCCAGCCGGTGGCTTGCAGCGAACGCATGCAGGCGTCGAGGAAGGGATAGCCGGTCTCTCCCGCAGCCCAGGCGGCGAGCCGCTCCTGGTCAGGTTCTGATGGCCGCAACCCACGTGTCGCCGGGTGCAGTTCGCGAAATTCGAGTGCCGGCTCGCTTTCGAGCTTCTGCATAAAATGGCAGTGCCAATGCAGCCGCCCCGCAAACGACGCGAGCGACCCGCGCCAGGCTCGCGCGTCCACGTCACCGTCGCCCTTCAGCTCACGCATGCGCGTCCAGGAGTGCTGCGTGACCTCGCGCATTGAAAGTGCGCCGACGGCCAGATAGGGCGATAGGCGCGAGCAGGCCGAAGCGCCATCAAGCGGGCTGGACATGGCACGGCGATAGTCGCGGCCACGTGTGAACAGGAAACTCTCAAGCATATTGAGGCCCGCTTCGCGGCCGCCTGGCTGTCGCGCGACGCATCCGTCCGGCTGCAGGCCGAGGCTCGCTGGCTCCGGGAAAGCGTGTGCGTCGACCCCATCCAACGGCTCCAAAGCCCGCGGCGTGTCCATGACAGGTTCAGCCATCAGTCCATCCCAACGGCGAGCCCAACCGTTGCGATCTCGCAAACGACGGGTGACCCCATCTTGCCGGAATTCATGCCACGCAATCCCATGAGCGCGGGCCCAGGCGCCAACGGCGCGATCGCGTGCAAACGTCCATCCGTTGCCGGTTTCCTCGTGCGACCAAAGTGCGGCAATGCCCATTGTCGCGTGCAGCTCTGCGAGTACGTCCGCAGCATTCCCAACACGTACGATCAACGGCTGGCCAAGGGCGCCGAGTGCCGACTCCAGCTCCATCGCAGTCTCGCGGAGGAAAAGAAATTGCCGCTCCGACGTGTCTGGCTGTCTCCAATAGTCCGGCTCAATCATCAGCAAAGGCAAAACCGGTCCGCGCCGTGCGGCTTCCAGCAGCGGCTGGTGATCCTCAACACGCAAGTCACGCTTGAACCAGACCACATGAACGGGTTGCTTTGCCTGCATCTGATGAGCCCCGTTGATCGTATGTGTAGGTTCGCTACGTCCGCTGAAACGACGCGGTTCATATCATCGAGTGAGGCACATCCCATGTCCGTCCATCCGCCACCGAGGAATGTTCTGATTGTCGGGGCGGCGGGTGGCATTGGAGCCGCGCTGCTTGAAGACATCCGACGGCGTTACCCGGCCGCCACAGTGACGGCTTGGTCACGCAATCGACCCTCGGCACTGCCGGAGACAGTCGCGTGGGCCGCGGTCGATATCCTGGACGAAGCGTCGGTCGCTGCGGCGGTTGTCGACGTGGCACACTTGGACTTGGTCATTGTTGCAACGGGGCTTCTACACCAAGCGGCAACCTCGAACGGAAAAGCGATAGCGCCTGAAAAGACTTGGCGCACGCTTGATGCCGTCACGATGACAGAGATGTTTGCTATCAATGCTATAGCCCCAGCGATCATTGCCAAACACACGCTGCCAAAGTTTCCCCGCGACCGCCGCGCGGTGTTTGCGGCACTCTCGGCACGTGTTGGTAGTATCACCGACAACCGTCTCGGCGGTTGGTACAGCTATCGTGCCTCCAAAACAGCGCTGAACCAGATCATCCGCACGCTTAGCATCGAGTTGGCCGTTCGCCATCCTCTCGCCGTTTGCGTTGGCCTGCATCCCGGCACAGTGAACAGCGCCTTGTCGAAACCGTTTCAGACCAACGTCGCGGCGGAGAAACTGTTCACGGCAGAGAGATCAGCCGCTCATCTGCTCGATGTGCTCGAGACGTTGACGCCGCAACAGAGCGGCGGCGTGTACGATTGGGCGGGCGCCCGTGTCGCAGAATGAGCCGTGTCGCAGAATGAGCCGTCTGGCGGAGTGATGCTGGGTAATGTGGGCTGCCTCAACGCGCGTCAAATCAGCCGCATGGCCTTCATGCTCACATGCCCCTGTCGGCCAACGATGATGTGGTCGTGAACGGAGATATTCAAAGGGCGGCCTGCCTCGATAATGACTTTGGTCATGTCGATGTCGGCGCGTGACGGCGTTGGGTCGCCCGAGGGATGATTGTGGACCAGGATGATAGACGTCGCCGCAAGTTCGAGGGAACGTGCCATCACTTCGCGCACGTAAACCGGCGTGTGATCGATGGTGCCGCGCTGCTGCACCTCGTCAGCGATAAGATTGTTGCGCTTGTCGAGGAACAGGATGCGGAACGCTTCTTTGTTATCGAAGCCCTGCGCCGCGTGGAGATAATCCAGCACAGCCGCCCACGACGACATGAGCGGCCTATCGTTACTTTTGCCGTCCTTGTTTTTGCCGGGCTCCAGGCTGCGCCGCATCATGCGCAAGGCGGCAGCCCGCACCAGGCGCAACTCATCGACCGCCCGCGGGCCGATGCCATCGACCTCCAGTAACAGATGGTCCGGTGCGTGGATGACTTCGGCGAAGCTCTTGAAACGATCGATCAGGCGTTTGGCGATCGGTTTGGTGTCGCCGCGCGGGTAGACACGGAACAGGATCATCTCAAGCATTTCATAGTCAGCGATGGCATCGGCACCACCGGTACGGAAACGATCTCGCAAACGTTCGCGATGACCTTCTGGGCCCTCAATTGAGGCTGAACGCGAGGGTTTGGCCACGCCCGTTGGCTTTGATGTCTTGGCCGAGAGAGCTGGCAACGACTGGGGCTGCAAACACGGTGGGGAGACCACGTTGGGCTGCATGGCTCGCGGCCGCATCAGTGGCGTTGGGAGCGGAGGCACGCTCAACACGACGTCAAGCAGCGTACCCTGCGCGCCGATTGTTTCACTCTCGGCGAGCCCTATTGGGCCCATGCTTTTAGATTGACTCGGCTGCACGCGACCCATGACGCACCCCCAGACACAACTCCCGCAGGCCGACCTTGCGGTCAGCCAAGTTAGCAACCAAGTCTTCCGTGACCCGTTCAATCTGATTGCTTTGTTCTCATAAAGTATCCATAAATCATGTTTTGTCCACTTAATTTCTATTCATATTTTCGGGAGATACGGGTCGTGACGCGCAATCTTAGATTGTCATGCACGCAAGAGATCGGCCCAATTCAGAACTGGCCAGATCAGCACGATAGCGGCGAACGAAGTCGCGATACGAGGCGGCAGCGCTTCTGTGCCGCCCGCCCTCGCGATCGGCCATATAACGAGGGCCAAGAACAACCTCTTGTAGATGAGTTGCAAGACAAGGATCGCGATCATCTCCCGCGGGCACCTTAGCCCGATAAAAGAGCAGACCAAAATGGCCATCCACAGACAGCCGACCAAGTGCGTCATGGCGTGCCCAGACGGCATTTTACCTTGGAACACCAGCACATCCGCACGAGCGGACAGGAGAGTCCAAAAGGCGATCGGGACAAGGATCAAGATGTTGGCGATGTAGGCATTGCGCAGCATGTGACCATCAGGTTGCGCGATGCGCCAAGGCAGCGCTTGATGGCTTCACGTACACAATAGCGCGCCAGATGGCGGGCGCGCTCGGTCAAAAATCGGCTCAACCGGCTTTACGCTTTACGCTTTACGCCAGTCTTGCCCGCAGCTGCCTTGGCTGCGGCGCCGCGGCCAGCGTTTGCCTGCCCACCACGACCTTGCCGGCCATCTGTTTCGGCGAACAGTTCAACCAGCTTGTCCGTCATGGCGCCAGCGAGTTCACCGGGGTCTGTGATGGTGACTGCGCGCTTGTAGTAGCGCGTGACATCGTGACCGATGCCGATGGCGATCAACTCGACAGGTGAACGGTTTTCGATCTCGTCGATCACCTGCCGCAGGTGGAGTTCGAGGTACGAGCCGGAGTTTACGCTCAGCGTTGAATCATCAACCGGTGCGCCGTCCGAGATCATCATCAGAATGCGGCGGTGTTCTTGGCGTGCCAGCATGCGGCGGTGCGCCCAGGCGAGCGCCTCGCCGTCGATGTTTTCCTTCAGCAGCCCCTCGCGCATCATCAAGGCGAGCGAGCGCTTTGAGCGGCGCCAGGGCGCGTCAGCGTTTTTGTAGATTATGTGGCGCAGATCGTTGAGGCGGCCGGGGTTCGCCGGTTTGCCGGCGACGAGCCACGATTCACGCGCCTGCCCCCCCTTCCACGCCTTGGTGGTAAAGCCGAGGATCTCGACCTTGACGCCGCAGCGCTCCAAAGTGCGCGCCAGGATCTCGGCGCAACAGGCCGCGACCATGATCGGCCGGCCACGCATGGAGCCCGAGTTGTCGATCAGCAATGTAACGACGGTGTCCTTGAAGTCCGTGTCGCGTTCGCGCTTGAAACTCAACGCGGCCATCGGGTCCGTGATCACACGCGTCAGGCGGGCAGGGTCGAGCATGCCCTCTTCGAGGTCAAAATCCCAGGCGCGGTTTTGTTGCGCCATCAGCTGGCGCTGCAGCTTGTTGGCCAAACGCGCGACGGCCGACGACAAGTTCTTGAGTTCCTTGTCGAGGAAGGTGCGGAGACGCTCCAATTCATCGGGCGTCGAGAGATCCTCGGCGTCGACTTCCTCATCGTTGGTCTTGGCAAACACCTTGTAGCCAAACAGCTCCGGGTTATCGAGCACGGATTGGTTTGGCCGCCAGCTCTCGGGCGCTTCCGCCATGTCGTCTGCGTCAGCATCGTCGAAGTCGACATCGGTCTCGGTTTGTTGCTCAGTTTCGGAGGCCTCGCCCTCCTCGCCCTCGGCCCGTTCCTCATCAACGGCCTGATCCTGGGCTTCCGACCCCTCCTGCTGTTCCTCAGCCTCGGCATCGCCGCCTTCGGATTGTTCCTGCTCGCTGTCATCGCCGTCGGATTGCTCGCCCTGGGCCTCGCCCTCGACAAGTTCGAGATCCTTGAGAAGGTCTCGCGCGACTTTGCCGAAGGCGGATTGGCTGAGCACGGCTTTACCGAGCTTATCGAGGGTCTTGCCGGCTTTGTCTTCTACCCAGGGACGCCATAGGTCGACCATCGCCTGCGCCGTCGCTGGCGGTGGCAAACCCGTCAGCCGCTCGCGCAGGATGAGGTTTATCGCATCTTCTAGCGGTGCGTCGGTGCGCTCGGTGATTTCGGCGTAGCGGCCGTGGCCGTAAATGTCCTCGATCTTGGCCGTCAGATTCATGGCCATGCCGGGCATGCGGTTGGTGCCGATGCTCTCAACGCGCGCGCGCTCAACGGCTTCGAACACGTTACGCGCTGGCCCCGCTTCGGGCGCCAGACGGCGATGCACGCGTGGATTGTGCATGGCCGCCGTCAGCGCAAGGCTGTCAGACCAGCCACGCAAAACGGCGAGTTCCTTGGCTGTCGGTGTCCGGGAAGGTTCGGGAAGTTGTACATTGGTCCCATCCAGCTCTGGCTTGCCGGGCCCAAACGACACCTGGACGTTTTTGTTCTGCGCGATGGCACGGACCGTAAGGCCGAGCACCCGCTTAAAGGGTTCGACGGGACTCTCTTTTTTCGGCGGCGCCATGGGATTCTCTGTCGGATTCTGTTGGGAGACGCTACCTAGAGGAACGGGCCGCGGGAACCAGGGCATGTCAGCCGAATTGCCGCAGGTCACGAGGTCGGCGTTCAGCTTGCAGTAGCATCGCCTCTCAATGGATGTCCCAAGCATCAAACGAAGAGCACTGCAATGCTCCACGTTCGCTGGCGTGATAGCGATACCGAACAGGCCGCCCAGGATGGCGACAGCGAGAGAGCTTTGGTTTAAGCAACCGCCGATCGCCCCGCCAGAGACCGTCTGCCATGTCGAAGCTCCCCAAATTTCCAGCAACTCTCGCTGGGTCGTTGCCTAAGCCCAGTTGGCTTGCTGAGCCGGAAAAGCTGTGGCCGCAATGGCGCCAATCCGGTGCGGCGCTGGCCGATGCAAAGCGGGATGCGGCTCTGCTGTGGCTTAAGATCCAGGAAGATGCGGGCATCGATATCGTCACGGATGGTGAACAGTTCCGCATGCATTTCGTGCATGGTTTTCTTGAGCATACCGGCGGCATCGACTGGGCCAAGAAGACCCAAATGGGCATCCGTAACAATCGCTACACGGTGGATGTGCCGACGGTCACCGGGCCGATCGTGCGCAAGACTGCCGTGCATGTGGATGATGCGCGCATCACGCGCGCCCATACGACCAAGGCGCTGAAGATCACACTGCCCGGGCCCATGACGATTTGCGATACCATCGCAGACGGGCACTATGGTCGCCGCGCGGATATGGCCATGGCGTTTGCCAAAGTCCTCAACGCTGAAGCGCGCGAGCTGGAGGCCGTTGGCGTCGACGTCATTCAGTTCGATGAGCCAGCGTTTAACGTGTTCATGGACGAGGTCCAGGACTGGGGCATCCCGGCGCTCGAAGTCGCGGCCGAAGGCCTGAAGTGCGCGACCGCTGTGCACGTCTGCTACGGCTACGGCATTGAAGCGAACAACACCTGGAAGACGACACTTGGCGATGAATGGCGGCAATACGAGAAAATCTTCCCAGCCCTCAACAAGAGCCGTATTGGGCAGGTGTCTCTGGAAGCACAAGGTTCGAAAGTCCCCTTGTCGCTCATCCGTTTGTTGTCGGACAAGACCATCCTGGTCGGCGCCATTGATGTTGCGAGCCAGACAGTTGAGACGTCTGAAGCCGTTGCAGCCGTGTTACGCGAGGCCCTTAAACATGCCGACGCTGAACGCCTACAGGCGTGCACAAACTGCGGGCTTGCGCCGTTGTCGCGTGAGGTGGCTGTGGGTAAACTGTTTGCACTCGGCGCCGGTGCGCGCCTGTTGCGTGGCGAAAAGCATTGATCCCGGAGATCCTCATGTCCCGTTTGCCTGACCTAGATGTTGCGCGTCTCACGCCTGAGCAAAAGGCTGTCCACGATCGCATCCTTGCCGGCCCGCGCGGGCGCGTTGAAGGCCCGCTGCGCGTGTGGGTCAAGAGCCCAGCTTTTGCCGAAAAGGCCCAGGAATTGGGTGCCTTTTGCCGCTTCGGTTCATCGCTGCCGCCACGCCTGTCCGAACTCGCCATCATCGTGATGGGCGCGGCCTGGAAGGCCGGGTTCGAGTGGTTTGCACATGCGCCGCTGGCCCAAAAGGGGGGCATTTCGGATTCCGCGATCGAGTCGATCCGGGTCGGCGCAACCCCGGTGTTCAGCCGGGACGATGAGCGGATCGTTTACACGTTCGCCCACGAGCTGACCCATGCCAAGCGCGTCTCACAACCGACCTATGCCGCAGCAATCACAGCGCTCGGCGAGACATCCGTCATCGATCTGGTCGGCATCCTCGGTTATTATTCGATGATCTCGATGTTCATCAATGCCTTCGAAGTGCCCTTGCCGCCCGGCGAGAAAGATCCGTTCGCCCAATGAGTGCCCCTGGAAGTGCCCCCGACAACAAGAGACCGGCACCTGCAAACCACCTTTTGTCTGTCGTGATCCTCGGCGCCTCCGGTGCGGTTGGTGGGGAAGCCGTGAAAGCCCTGCTCGCGATGCCAAGCGTCACACGGTTGACGCTTCTCAATCGCCGCACTCTTGTGCTGCCGGCGTCGCCTGTGCACACCCAATTTCCAGTGCTCAGCCAACATATCGTCGATCCGCTCGATCCGGCGACCTATCGCCACCTGCTTCTTGGCCACACGGCGGCTATCTGTACGCTCGGCGTCGGGCAGCCGACGCAGGTGTCGAAAGAGGAGTTGGTGCGCGTCGACAAGACAGCGGCACTCGACTTTGCGCGCGCCTGCCGTGAAGTTGGTGTCAACCATTTCGAGCTTCTGTCGGCGGTCGCGGCGGACGCCAGGTCGTCGAACCACTATCTGCGCACCAAAGGCGAGTTGCGCGATGGGCTGGCCGCACTTGGGTTTGAGCGGCTGAGTGTCTTTCAGCCGTCCATGATCCTGACGCCGACCAACCGGTACGACTGGAAGCAGGGGGTGGTCCTGGCTGTCTGGCCGAAACTTGCGCCGCTGTTGCTTGGGCGTTTGAAGAAATATCGCGGTGTCCGCATCGAAACGCTTGGTGCCGCCATGGCCCACAATCTGATCTCGGCACATCCGCCGGTACAGTCAGGCACTCGCGACGGGAAAGGGGTTGAAATGCTGCATTGGCCTGAGTTTGCCGCGCTCGCGGCGGACCTCAACGCCAGTCCCCGAGCGTAGCATTGACCAGGGCAAGTGCTGCCACCGCGGCTGTGTCGGCGCGCATGACGCGGGGGCCAAGTGAGATGGCCGTGACGAAGGGTTTGGCTATGAGGCCCTCGCGCTCATCGGCGGTGAAACCACCCTCGGGACCGATCAGAACGGCCAGCGGACCTTCACCAAGCGCCCGCAAGGCATCAATCGGGTTCGTGCCGACCGCCGCCTCATCACAGAAGATCATCCGCCGCCCGGTCTCCCACTGGGAGAGGAATTGTTCGAGACTGACCGGTAGCTGAACTTCCGGCACGCGCAGCACGCCGCACTGTTCGGCTGCCTCGATAACATTGGCGCGCATGCGCTCGACATTGACCCGCTCGGCAATGGTGCGGCGTGTGATGACCGGCACTAACCG
>JANNXS010000207.1:0-1833 GCA_031409695.1 Hyphomicrobiaceae bacterium | reverse complement strand
CCGAGAGGCGTGTTTCCGTGGCTTGGATCTCGCGCGCGGTCGCCTGCAGTTCGCGGTTAAGGGCATCGCGGTCCTGCCGCAGGCGCGCCAATTCGGCTTGCGCTTCACCGGCCTTTCGGTCCTGGTCGGTCAAGGGGCGGGTCGGCGTCTGGGCGAAACTTGAAGGTCCGGCAATCAGGCCCCCAACAACAAGGGTAGCAAGCGCGAACGCCGAAAAGGACAGCGGCCATTCGGCTAGCCGTCTTTGTTTTCGGAGTTGTCGGTGTCGCGCGCCCAATCCAAATCATCCCGACTTACGAATCGTGTTTGCGAGGTTAGTCACAATGGCAACGACTGCGCTTGATAATTGTGGCACGAGCACGTTTGTCGGTTGAGCCTTTGGGCGCATCTCGACACGCGTTGGTAGCCCTAAAAGTGAAGACCGCGATGGCCAATGGTTTTTTCCACCTCACGACAGTTGCAGTGATCGCGGTGTTTGCCGTGCTGGGTGCTGGCTTATGGAACATGAGTCGTGAAGGCACCGCCAGCACCGGCCAAAAGCTCATGCGCTGGCGCGTTGGGCTGCAATTTCTGGCAATTGTCGTCATTATGCTCGCGGTCTGGTACAAACGTGCGTCGGCTGGCTAAAGGGTGGCTGGGGCAGGGACTTGAACTGGACAACGCTCGGGTGACGCCGTCTGATGTGCTGGAGCGTCACGCTCGATCAATGGCAGGAGATGCTGCACCATGGCCGATACCAACAGCCGCATTGGCACGGCACGCCCATCACGCCGTGCCGTGACTGCTGGGCTCACGACTGTAACACTGGTGAGCCTGCTGCCCAGCTCGGCCGGGGCTGCAGAAGACTTCGCCGCCATTCTCAGGGGCATCACAAAAGGCGCACCGGTGCAGGAGGGGCGCGTCAAACTCACTCTGCCGGAATTGGCTGAAAACGGTAACGTTGTCTCGACGCAGATCGAGGTGCAAAGCCCGATGACCCCGTCGGACCATGTAAAAACTATCCATGTTCTGGCCGAAAAAAACCCACAGGTGCTTTTGATTCGTTTTCATCTCAGCCCCCGTGCTGGGCGGGCCAAAGTTGCGACGAACCTGCGGCTTGCTGATACACAGCGCGTGACGTGTCTGGCTGAAATGGGCGATGGTAGCTTTTGGTCCGGTGGCGCGAACGTCATCGTGACGCTGGCCGCGTGCATCGACAGTGGCTAGTGAAGGAGACGCGCTGCCGCGGCCAACGCGGCTCCAAACCGTCCACACCTGCGGCAATCGGAGCGTGATGCGCGTCAAAACGTCCAGTCCGGCGCAGCGCAATCACAGACTATATCAATAAGTGATCGGCACGGGGCTGGCGGAAAATTTGGCACAATGGCCAAACAAGCGCCCGCCACCGAGGCCGCGCAATGGGAGGCCGTCTTGGCAGCTGAACACGATCCCAACCGTCGGGATTTTCTCAATATTGCCGCGTTGTCGGCGGCAGGGGTCGGCGGTGCCGTTTCCATCTGGCCATTTATCTCACAGATGAGCCCGGATGCGTCGACGCAGGCATTGGCGTCGACCGAGGTTGATCTGGCACCCGTTCAAAAGGGCCAAGCCATTACGGCCATGTGGCGCGGAAAGCCCGTGTTTATTCGCAATCGCACCGAGGCCGAAGTTAAGGCTTCGAAGGAGACCCCGGTTGCGGACCTCATTGATCGAGCCAACGCGGCTGACACCGCTCGCAAACGTGCCGTCGGCGGGGCGTCCAAAGACGCTCAGGGCCTCGAGATCGCCGCGGATGGCGGTAGCTTCGATGCGGGCAGCGGGTGCTGCAGTGATGCGCTGGGCGGCTCCGGCGGC
>JANNXS010000206.1:0-5195 GCA_031409695.1 Hyphomicrobiaceae bacterium | reverse complement strand
CGCCGGTCGAGGCGTCAGGCATCAGCCCAGCGCCTCGCTCGGTCTTTGCGCTGCGTGTTGCGCTCCGGCCGGTTCGGGAGCAAAGTCGGCCGCAGACTGTTTTTCGATTGTCACTGACCACGTCCGAGGCCACATCGCGGCATGGTGAGTGTTACTAGATTTGCGGAGGCGGGGCATGCTTTTGCGCATGATAGTGCTGTGTTTGTTAGGCTTTGTGATCTTCGGCCATAGCGCCGAGGCCGACACACCTCGCCGTCGCGTTGCCCTCGTTATCGGCAATTCGAGCTACACCAACACAACTCCGCTGCCCAACGCGAAGACCGACGCGATGGCCGTAGCCTATGAATTGCAGAAGCTGAAGTTCAATGTCGACGTTGCACTCGACACCAATGCCTCGGCTCTCCAGGCGGCCATTCAGAAGTTCAAGGAAGAGGTCCGCAAGGGCGACGTGGCCGTGGCTCTGCTGTACTATGCCGGCCACGGCATTCAGTTCAGTGGCAAGAACCTGCTGCTGCCGACTGACATCAGCCTGACCAACAATTCCATCGTCAATCGCCCCACAGCGACCGTCGCTTTGGAAGATTTGATCGACGATTTGCAGTCGCTTGGCGCCGATCTGACGTTGGCCTTCGTCGATGCCTGCCGCAACGACTTGCCGCCCGCGCCGCAGCGAACCGTCGGTGGCAGCACGGCCCTCTCGGCCGATCGCGGCCTGATGCGCCCGCCAAGCAAGAAAAGCGACTTTGTGATCGCCTACTCGACCTTTCCCGGCGCAACGGCATCGGACGGCCGCGGTCATCACAGCCCATTCACAGAGTCGCTGCTGAAGCATATGGCGAAGCCCGATTTGCCGATCGACGGGTTGCTCGATCAGATCACACATGATGTCGGAATGGCCACGGGAGCAAGCCAGCGCCCCTGGATCTCAAAGTCGACTAGGATGGCCTACTCGCTCAACCCGACGGCCACGGCCGCAGTTCGGCCATCACCCGAAGACGCAATGCTCAAATGCGGGCAGATGTACTTCCGTGCCACGGTCGCTGACGATAAATTAAAGGCGTACGAGGAGTTCCTGAGTGTCTGCGCGACACACCCCCGTGCCGCGGAGATCGAACGCAGCTTTTTTCTGGAGATCGAGCGGCGAGAGTGCAATCGCCTGCTCGACGATAAGGATATCAAGGTCGCCGATCTGCAGATGTACCTGCGCAAGATGACCAACAACGGTGGCCTTTGTGGCGCAGAAGTTAAACTGTTGCTCGATCGCAAGGCTAAGATGGCAGTCGCGACACCGCCGCCGCCCCCAGAGACCCGCAGCCCAATAACGCCACCAGCTAACGAGCGGCCACTGCCACCGCCCGTCATCTATGAGTCAGCTCCAACAACGCCAAACAGCTGGATCGAACGGCGCAATGGCCGTTGGGTGGAGGGCGATGGCGACCTGGATGTGTTGCGTGGCTATTCCTATACGCAGTGTGCGGAATCCTGCGCCAACCGTTCAGACTGCGCGTTCCTTGAACACTACAAGCCGGAGCAGAAATGCAGCCTATTTCGAAGCGTCCGGTCGACTGAAGCCGGCAAGGATGCTGACGTAGGTGTTAAGCGCTCCGGCGCGCCGGCCGTCCCGGCCGCGGTTTCGCCGCCCCCTCGCTCGGCGTTCATCGAACGGCGACCTTACGGCGAATGGGTCGAAGGTGACGGCTACGAGGTTTGGACAGGCAGCAATTATAGTGACTGCGAGCAACGATGCCTCGCCGACTCCCGTTGTGCCATGATGGAGTTCCACCGACCGGAGCGGAAATGCAATCTGTATCGGGAGCGCCGTGCCATCAAATCAGGCGGCAGTTCGGACGTTGGTATCAGGCGGTGAGGGGTGCGATGACAGCAATGATCCGGCGACTTGCCTATGGAATCGCGGCGCTGATGCTTGGGCTGGTGACAGCGCAAGCCTCGGAACGACGCATCGCCTTGGTGATCGGCAATTCGAACTATACGACCACGACCCGACTTCCAAACGCAAAGACGGATGCCCTGGCGATTGCAACGGCGCTGCAGAAGCTCAAATTCGAAGTCGAAATTGCCCTTGATACGAACGCGGATCAGCTTCAGCGCGCCGTTCGCAAGTTCACAGACGATGCAAGATCCGGCGTGAAGGTTGCGGTCCTGTTCTATGCCGGTCACGGCCTGGAGATACAGGGGCGCAATCAACTTCTGCCAATTGACACAGGGACCACGGCACCGAACGGCCGCGTGGCCAATGCGCTTCTGCTCGACGATGCCATCCAGGCGTTGCACGAGAGCAACCCGGGGCTCACGATCGCGCTCATCGACGCCTGTCGCAATGATCTAAATGATCCGAGCCAAGGCGCAAGTGTCGATCGCGCCGCCCGACCAAAACAGCCGGTTTCGCCCCGCGGTGTCGTCCGTGTTCAACAGAAGAAGGGAGATGTCGTTGTCGCCTATTCGACGGCGCGCGGCAAACTTGCCTCGGATGGGGCGGCAGACCATAGCCCGTTTGCCGCGTCTCTGCTCCGCCACATCGCGACGCCGGAGCTGCCGATTGAGCGTTTGCTCGATCAGGTTACGGCGGACGTCGAGCGCGATACTGCTGGCCGCCAACGGCCATGGCTCCAGATGTCCAAGACAAGTCCGTTTTCATTCGCGTCGAGCGCGTCGTCGATCGTCACGGGCGCATTGTCCGCGCCCAGCCAATCGAGGGCTGATCCGCGCGTGGCCATGTTGCAGCAATGCGATCAACTGTATCGCAGTGCAGCGTTGTCGGACGACAAGCTGACCGCCTATCAGCCGTATCTCAATCAATGTGTGCAGCATCCTAAATTCGCAGAGGCCGAACGCGATTGGCTTTTGGAAGTGGAGCGCAAGGAATGCACACGCTTGCAGGGCGGTGGAGCAACGGCCATCACGGATCTGCAGCTGTATCTGCAGCGCTACAAGGGCGGTCTCTGTGAGCCGACGGTGAAGGTGCTTTTGGATCAGAAGATGAAGGTAGCTATAGCGCCGCCACAGCCCACCCCATCCCCGCGTACCGAACCGACACCCGAGCCCACGCCACGCAGTGCCCCATCGATGCCGGTGGTTATTGCTCCGTCAGTTTCGAGACAGTGGAACCACAACGGATCGACGATGAAGTTGGTCGCGGATGGCAGCAACCGGCGCTTCTTCTACGACTCGCCTCGCGCAGGAATCCGCGCCGAGGGCGTCACGCCTGGAACCCTGTTGTTCGAGGGGCAGCGGATCGGCGACACATACTCCGGCACGGCGTATATCTTCTCGCGCGTGTGCGGTCGCATTGCCTATCAGGTGTCAGGAGAGGTCTCGGGCGATCAGCGGTCGGTGACGATGTTCGGACAGGCCCCGCGCCCCAGCTCCAACTGCCAAATCGTAGGCTATCGGGAGGATACGCTGGTGTTCGAACTGATCGGTGAATAGAGCTGCGAGGCTTCCCTCGGCCTTGGTTCGGAGATTTTGCTGCGCATATGCGCGGCAATACTTGTGGCCCTCAGGCGACAGTCGTTCATCTATCCACACCGTGTCGGCTTGCAGGTCACGTCGTGAGAGCAATTTCGCTCAGATCCGCGTTGCAAGTCGCTCGCCGATCCGCAACCATGTCGTGGTTCAAGGGATTTGGATAGCGGCCGACTCGATCGGTCGCGGCATCCAAAGGGGATTGTAAGTGTACGTGTTGCTCAAAATCATGGCGCGACAATATGTGCTCGCTGCTCTACTCTACATGCTCGCGACGAATCCCGCCGCCGCCGAAGCCAAGCGCGTTGCACTCGTCATTGGCAACACCGCCTATGACCACGCCCGACCACTGCCGAACGCGCGGCCTGATGCAAAGGCCATGGCGGTGGCCTTCGAGGCCATTGGCTTTGCCGTCACGCCGGCATTCGACCTCGACTACGCCGGCATGCGCGAGGCCATCCGCGCCTTTGGGCGTGCCGCCGGGCAGGCCGAGATGGCCGTCGTCTACTTTGCCGGCCATGGCCTCGAAACGCGCGGTCGCAACTGGCTCGTGCCCACGTCCGCCGAACTCAAACAAGCCGCAGAGCTCGAATACGAGGCCGTTTCGCTCGACTCCATCGTCCAGGCCGTAAAGGGCGCACAACGCCTGCGCCTCATCATCCTTGATGCCTGCCGGAATGACCCACTCGGCGCCTCAGATGGCGACGCCACGAGGTCCGGCGGCACGCGTGGTCTCGCCATCATCGAGCCAGCCGGTGACATTCTGATCGCCTACAGCGCCAAGCACGGAACCGTTGCCGAAGATGGACCGCCCGGCGGGCACAGCCCGTTCGCTTCTGCGATGATGGCCCATCTCGCGACGCCCGGCCTCGATGTCCGAATCCTGATGGGCCGCGTGCGCGATACCGTCGTCAAGGCAACCAACAAGCGCCAGGAGCCATTCACCTACGGCTCGATCGGTGGCGAAACCCTGCCGCTCGTCGACCCGCCGAAAGGCGCAGCCGTCGCAACAAGTGATACCACCAACGCCATTACGCCCGATGAGCTCGCCTGGATGAGATCCGTCGCCTCCAACCGCCTTGATGACTATCGCGGTTATCTCGCCCAGTTCCCGGATGGCAAGTTTGCCAGCGAGGCCCGCGCCAAGATTGACCGCCTCGCCGCGTTGCTCGCTCGGTGGATCGGCTTGTCTGCCTCCCGCAGCCGCAAGCTCCTTGAAGCCTTTGTCGTGGATGCTGAAAATACCGAGTTCAGCCGCCTCGCTAAGCAGCGCCTGTCAGACGTCGCCCTCGGTGAAAAGACCGCCTGGGAAAAGGCCGAAGACGAGAAACGCACAGCCATCTACGAGCAATTCCTCATAGACTGGCCTGACGGCTATCTCTCCGACAACGCCCGCGAGCGTCTCGCGGAACTCGCAGATATCCGCGCCAAGTGGGACAAGTTGAAGGGCTCCGACAATCAGGCTGACCTTGAGGCGTTCGTCCGCCTGTATGGTTGGAGCGACTACGGCGCCGCCGCGGCCGAGCGGCTGGTCGCGCTGCGCCGCGAGAACAAGACGCCCAGCGATGATCTCACCAAAGTCTTGTCCGCCGCTGAAATGACCAAAGCGCTCGACGGTGCCCGCCTCATGTTCACAGGCTCGGGGGCCTCAATCAGTTTCAGTAGCGCCGGCAAGCCCGCCTACCGCACGGCGCTCGGCAACGACTTTCTGA
>JANNXS010000205.1:0-1665 GCA_031409695.1 Hyphomicrobiaceae bacterium | reverse complement strand
CGATGAAGACTTCGAGTGGGCCCGCACCCGGCTTGACCTCATGCGGCGCGAAGGCAAGTTCGTGCTCGTTGTCGAATACCTCAATGCGCCACAGAAGATCGTCCAAGCCCACGAGGGTACGGGCCGCCTTGGCTATGCTTTGCACATTTCGCCCAAGGACCGCGATCTTAAGAAGCTGGTGTACCCAATCGGTCGCGATGGGACGGCGGTTGCCTGATACCAGCGGGTCAGGGTAAAAGCCTGAAGCACCAGTCGGCCGTGTTTCCAGTCGGCCGTGTTTTCGGCACGACCTTTGCTTTCTCATCTCCGGGAGCGCCAAGCCTTGAGCAGGCCGGGCTCTGAGTGGAGAGACTTGAAAATGACTCGTGCGTTGCTTGTCTGTGCCGCCATCCTGCTGGTCGGCGCGCACTACACTGGAAATATGACGGCACTGGCAAACGCGTTCGATATCGGGCTCGACCCGCGGTACGCTATCTATCTCGCAGCATTGCCGTGCACCTGCATCGCAGCCTTTTTCCTGCTGCGAGATTGACCATGATGCGGCCGCCCACTTGACGTCATTCACAGGGTGACTGATTGGCGTTGCCCGCTGGCAGGCGCGCCTCTATAGGCTGTGCTGGAACCTCATCTGCGAGCCTGCTTGCAGTCTTTATTCGGCTCCTTTGCGGCTCACCGCACCGGAGTGGTGGTTCTGAACCCCCGGGCCTGAACATGGTGGCAATCGTGTCGTCATGGTGGGGCCCCGCCTTGGAGTATGGTCACATGCCAAACACCGTTGAAATCAAAGCCCACGCTCGTCCGAAGACCGGCACAGGTTCCGCCCGTGAAGTTCGCCGCAATGGTCAAGTGCCTGGCATCATTTATGGCGATGGCAAGGACCCCGTGGGCGTCGCGGTTGATGCGCGCGAACTTGCCAAGACCATCTCCAAGGGCCGCTTTCTTGGCACACTTTTCGACGTCAATATCGATGGCACGAAACATCGCGTGATCCCGCGCGATGTGCAACTCGACCCTGTGCGCGATTTTGCTATCCACGTCGATTTCCAACGCGTCAGCCCAACCGGTCGCATCCGCGTCATGGTGCCAACCCGTTTCATAAACGAACTCCTCTCGCCGGGCTTGAAGCGTGGTGGCGTTCTGAACGTCGTGCGCCATGAAGTCGAAGTCACCTGCCCAGCTGACAAGATTCCCGCTGAGTTCATTTTCGACCTGACCGGCCTCGAAATCGGCCGCTCGATCCATATCTCAGCCACGACCATGCCCGAGGGCGTGAGAACCACCATTATTGGCCGTGACTTCACTGTCGCGACCGTTGCCGGCGCCGTCGCCGAAGAGGAAAAGGCCGACGCAAGCACAACGCCAGACGCCGCCGCCGCGCCCGTTGCTGGTGCAGCCGCCACGCCAGCCGCCAAAGGTGGCGCTGCTGCTCCGGCCGCCAAGGCTGGTGCGCCTGCTGCAAAGGGCGCCGCCCCTGCCGCAAAGGCTCCCGCAGCCAAGGCACCGGCAAAGAAGTAACTTCACCTCTTACTCTGCGGATGGCCCGGCTCTTCCGGGCCATCCGTTTGGGGGCCCTTGCTCCTGCATCGTTTCGTATGTCTTGTGAGACGCTTCGCTTCTCACCCCATTCCGGCTACAAGGCGTTCGAGTTCAACCGGCCAGAACCTA
>JANNXS010000204.1:0-5004 GCA_031409695.1 Hyphomicrobiaceae bacterium | reverse complement strand
GTCGAAGATCAAGCGCGTCGCCCTCATGACTGTCGAGGGCGAGAAGGACGACATCACCGGCCACGGCCAGTGCAGTGCCGCGATCACCCTCTGCTCAGGTATCCCGGCAGCACGCAAACAGCACTTTGAGTGCCCGAAGGTCGGCCACTACGGCGTGTTCGCTGGATCGCGCTTCCGCAATGAGATCGCACCGCGGATGCGCCATTTCATGCGCCGCCATGATCCGCGTACGAAGGCTGTCACGGCTGCAGAGTACAAGACTGCACTTGCTGTGGTCGGGAGCACGGTCGAGAAACTTGGCCGCGCTGAACAGTCCGCCTTCACGTTCGCTAAGGACCAGGACACGAAGAAGTCTGTCCCGCGCGTGAAGGGTGGCGGCTCGGCCTTCGATCCGTTCTTGCCGTTCGGCGTTTTCTCGCCGTCCGATGCGCTGAGCCTCTGGTCGGTGACAACTGACGCGATGTTGTCGAACTGGGCGCGCATGAACGGCGGCGCCGTTCCGCGCGCTGTGTCACAAAAGCCTGATTGATCGGCTTGTATCCACGCCGTCCGAGTCGGTCGGCGTGGGCAGCATGGCACCCTACCAACATTCTAAGAGACGAGCCTTCATGGCTGCTGCGTCGCCAGCGGCCATTCTGCTGTGGCTATGGCCAAACCGATGAGCCGGTCAAACTCGTCGGCACACTCGACCAGCAGATGGATGACAGCAGATGGATGAGAGGCGCCACCAACGCAGATCTCACCATCTTCCAAGCCCGCTGCTTCATCTATAGACTTCGTGCATCAGGCGAACACCGGAGCTGCCCGTGCCAAAAGCCCAGCTGCAGACTGTTGCCGCCAACGCCGCCGCAGATCCCGTGCCGGCACTGATCACTCGTGCGCGGGCCGCCATGGCTGCCTATGGTAAAGAGATTGCCAAAGGTGGTCAGTCTCGTATTGACGAAGCCGTTACCGGCCTTGCCTGGTCCATCTACAAGCCAGAGAACGCGCGCCGCTTTGCACTCCACGCCGTCGAAGTGACCGGCATTGGCGAGGTTGAGAGCAAGGTGATCAAAAATCAGCGCAAGACCTTCGGCACGTTACGTGATCTGTTGCGCGCAAAAACGACTGGCGTGATCGAGGAGATCCCTGAAAAGGGGCTGGTCAAATGGGCGAAGCCCGTTGGTGTCGTGGCCGCCATCACGCCGTCGACGAATCCGAACGCGACGCCCGTTAACAAAGCCATGATGGCGCTGAAAGGCGGCAACGCCATCATCATTGCCCCTCCGCCGACGGCCTACGCCGCGACCGAGGCCAGCGTCATTGCCATGCGCGCGGAGCTGAAGAAAATCGGCCTGCCCGAGGACCTGGTGATGCTGCTGCCAGCACCGGTCACACGTGAGACCTCACAACGGCTGATGGAACTCGCCGATCTCGTGGTTGCGACTGGCAGTCAGGCCAACGTGAAGGCCGCCTACAAGAGCGGCAAACCGGCGCTCGGCGTCGGCCTAGGCAACGTGCCCGTGATCATCGACACGTCTGCCGACCTCGACGATGCCGCGCACAAGATCATGCTGTCCAAGTGCTTTGACCATGCAACGAGTTGTTCATCAGAGAACGCCGTCATCATCGTCGATGCCGTCTACGACAGGGCGGTCAAAGCGCTGGAGAAGCAGGGCGGCTACATGGCCTCGATGGATGAACGCCAGCGCATCATCGATCGTTTATGGGTCGATGGCAAACTCAACCGTGCCGTTATCGCGCAGGGGCCAGAGGCGTTGATAAAGGTGTTCGAACTCGGACCGACATCGGAGGGCTGCAAGTTCGTACTGGCGGAGGAAACCGGTGTCGGCAAGGCCTTTCCCCTCTCTGGTGAAAAGCTCTCTCTGGTCCTGACAGTCTATCGCGCCAAGGACTTCAAGGACGCGAAGCGCATCACGACCGCCATCCTCGACTACCAGGGTAAGGGCCACTCCTGCGGCATCCACACCAAGGACATCGCGCACGCTCGCGAGATCGCGGCCGATATCGACGTCGTGCGCGTGCTGGTCAACCAGCCGCACACCTTCGGCAATGGCGGGGGCTACGACAACGCGCTCCCGTTCACGCTCACGATGGGCTGCGGCACGTGGCAGGGCAACGCATTCTCCGAAAACTTGAACTACAAGAATTTCATCAACATCACGCACCTCGTCACGACGATCCCGGAGGATCGGCCAAGCGAGGACGCACTGTTCGGTGCGTACTGGCAGAAGTTCGGCAAGTAATCTGGCCCATGGCCTGAACGGCGCGACGTGGTTTGAATGGCCCTAGCCCTATGT
This sequence comes from Hyphomicrobiaceae bacterium, assembly GCA_031409695.1. Lineage (GTDB taxonomy): Bacteria > Pseudomonadota > Alphaproteobacteria > Rhizobiales > Hyphomicrobiaceae > JABFRJ01. Next base: position 2,704 of record JANNXS010000204.1, on the reverse strand, counting down.
CTTCATTTTCGGATCGAGCCAATCACGCAGGCTGTCGCCGAACATGTTGAAGGCAAATACCGCGAGCGTGATGGCGAGCCCAGGGAACACGATCATCCAAGGCGCGTCGCGATAAAAGTCGGCCGACGCGCCCGACAGCATCAAGCCCCATGCTGGCGTCGGCTCCGTCACACCAAGTCCTAGAAACGAAAGCGACGCCTCAAGTAAGATCGCCTGTGCCACAAAGGCGGTGAACATGATCAAGAACGGCGCGACGATGTTTGGCAGGATGTGGCGCAGAATGATGCGCTTGTGCGAGAAGCCAGCCGCGCGCGCCGCGTCGATATAGGGCATCGCCGCGATCGACAATGTCGATGACCGAGCGATACGCGCCATCTTTGGGATAATGGGCAGCGCGATGGCCGTAATGAGGTTCAAGTCGATACCGGCCCATTGCCGCTTGCCGAGCACGGCAATGACGACCATGGCCAGCACGATGATCGGAAACGCCAGTAGAATGTCGACGACACGCTGAATGATGGTGTCGATCTTGCCGCCGAAATAGCCCGACGACGCACCGATGATGGCGCCAATCGTACAGCCGAACATGGACGCGCCGATACCAACGCCGAGCGCCGTGCGCGACCCATAGATGAGGCGCGAGAAGACGTCGCGGCCAAACTGGTCGGTGCCGAACCAGTGTTCAATGCCAGGCTTGGCGAGCTGCGCGGCGAAATCGATCTCCTCGGGGTCGAACGGCGCGATCCATTTGGCCCCGAGCGCCATAACGACATAGACTACGATAACCAGCAGCCCGAGCATGCCAAGGGGCTGCGAGCGGATGAAACTCCATGCCGCACTGCGGCGGGCGGGAACGGTTGTCAGGGGTGCGGCGATCGAGGCCATTTCGACATTGCCTTCGGTTCGTACTCAAGCCTTGGCCGGGAACATTCGCAACCGATTGGCGGGTAGCGCAATGGCAATCGTAGTGCCGACGGACACGTCGAGGTCACGGACGTCGTTACTGGAGAGGTCTGCGACGATTGTCAGTGCGCCATGCGTGACGGAGGCGAGCGTCAACCGGCAGAACGACCCGAGATAATCACCCGACTTGACCACGACATCCAGTCGATTGGGTGTGTCGGCCGTGACACCGCGCACCTGCACTTCTTCCGGGCGTATGCCGAGGCGCGTCTTGATCCCGGCCGCCACCACTGCCCCCTTGTCCTCGATGGCCAGCCTCATCCCCTGGACGTCAACGGCCGACGCAGACGCGATCGTGCCATCGAGAAACACCATGTGGCCAATAAAATCGGCGACGAACTCGGTTGCCGGTCGCGCGTAGATTTCCGACGGCGTTCCAACCTGCTCGATGACCCCATGGTTCATGACCACGATACGGTCGGCCATGCTCATGGCCTCCTCCTGATCGTGGGTGACCATGATCGTCGTGACACCGAGGCGGCGCTGCAGCTGCTTGATCTCATCGCGTAGGCGGATGCGCACACGTGCGTCGAGTGCGGACAATGGCTCATCGAGCAGCAGCAGGCTCGGCGATGTCGCGAGCGCGCGTGCGAGAGCAACACGCTGTTGTTGCCCGCCAGAGAGCTGAGCTGGGTATTTCGCGCCCTGTTCAGGCAAGCCAACGAGGGCGAGCAACTCATCCACGCGAGCCTTGATTTCACCAGACCCGCGACGGCGATTGACCAAACCATAGCCGACGTTTTTGGCCACAGTCAGGTTCGGAAACAAGGCGTAGGACTGAAACACGATGCCGAAATCCCGGACGGCCGGCGGCAGGTTCGACACATCACGGCCCGCGATCTCGATCATGCCTTCGTCCTGCGGGTCGAGACCGGCAATGGCACGCAGCAGTGTCGTTTTTCCGCAACCCGACGGGCCGAGGAAGCACACGAATTCAGACTTGCCGATGTCAAGCGAGATCGACTTTAACGCTGTGAACGCACCAAAGCGTTTGGTCAGGTCGCGGATGCGGATATGTGCAAACGAGGCCGCAGTTACAGCCGGTCGCATCGGGATCAAATCGGCCATGGGTACCGTTGCTGCCCCTCTCCCCCTCTGCAGGGGGAGAGGGTGCGTCACTCACTTCGGCGCGGCTTTGCTTTCGTAGCGCTTCGACCACTCCTTGAGAATGTCGTCGCGCTCATTGGCCATGACCTGCAGGTCGATCTTGGCCATCTTGGCCTCGGCGTTTTCTGGGTAGTTCTTCGGCAGGTTCTTAACGTCCGGATGCGCGACGATGGCATAGTACTTGGAATACAGCTCATTGGCGCTCTTGGAGGCGACCCAATCCATCACCTTTTTTGCCACGGCCAAGTTCTTGGTGCCCTTCATGATCGAAGACGCCTCCATGTCCCAGCCGGCGCCTTCGGCCGGCAGCACGATGTCGATCGGCGCGCCGTTCGACTTCTCGCGCGCACCGCGCATGTCGAAGCCGAGGCCGACAATGCGCTCACCCTTGGCGGCCTGCACGCACGGAGCCGAGCCCGAGTGCGTGTAGACGGCGATGTTTTCGTGCAGACCGTCCATGAACTTCCAGCCAGCGTCTTTGCCCATGACCTGGAGCCAAGCCGCAACCATCAGATAGCCGGTGCCGGACGACGCCGGATGCGGCATCACGATTTGCCCCTTCAACTTCGGATCGAGCAGGTCTTTGTAAGATACAGGCGTTTTTAAACCAGCTTTGCCACCTTCGGTCGTGTTG
>JANNXS010000203.1:0-6159 GCA_031409695.1 Hyphomicrobiaceae bacterium | reverse complement strand
ACCGAGTATAACCCTGATGGACACCCTCAACCCCGCGAGCTTCAGCTCCGTTAGTCCTGTCGACGAGGCTGAGCTTCTGCGCCTCGAGGCCGAGTACTGTTCGCATGGCGATACGGTGCACTATGTCAATCCGCCCAAGATCTTCACGGATTGCCGCGGCTCCTATATGTTCGACGGCCAGGGCCGGCAGTTCCTCGACCTGCAGATGTGGTATTCGGCAGTCAATTTCGGCTATAAAAACGAGCGCCTCGCCAACGCCGTGCGCCGCACGCTCGACACGCTGCCGCAGGTCGCCTCGCAATACCTGCACGCCGACAAGATCAACCTCGCGGCCATGATCGCCAAGGACGCCGAGAAGAAATTCGGCGCCAAGGGCCGGGTGCACTTCAACGTCGGTGGTTCGCAGTCGATCGAGGACAGCCTCAAGATCGTGCGCAACTACAAAAAGGGCAAGTCGTTGATGCTCGCCTTCGAGGGTGGCTATCACGGCCGCACGCTCGGCGCGTCAGCCATCACCTCGTCCTACCGCTATCGCCGCCGCTACGGCCACTTCGGTGACCGCGCACAGTTTCTTGAGTTCCCGTACCAGTTCCGCGGCCCAAAAGGCATGACCAAGGAGGAGTACGGCCACGAGTGTGTGAAGAAGTTCGCGCGTCTGTTTGAGAGCGAATACTACGGTTTGTGGGACCCAAAAGTTGGCGAAGCCGAATATGCCGCCCTGTATCTTGAGCCTTTGCAGGGCACCGGTGGGTACGTCGTGCCACCGATGAACTACTTCAAGGAAATGAAGAAGGTGCTCGACCAGCACGGCATCCTGATGGTCGTCGATGAGATCCAGATGGGGGTCTATCGCACGGGCAAAATGTGGTCGATCGAACATTTTGATGTTGTGCCTGACGCGCTCGTGTTCGGCAAAGCCATCACCAACGGGCTGAACCCGCTGGCAGGCGTTTGGGCGCGCGAAGCCTTGTTGAACCCGACGACCTTCCCGGTTGGCTCGACCCACTCGACCTTCAACGCCAACCCGATGGGTACGGGCGTTGCGCTCGAGACCATGAAGATGCTGGCTGAAGGTGACTACGACGTGTCGGTGCCGAAGAAGGGCGCGTACTTCCTGGAGCAGTTGAAGGGCCTCAAGGAGAAGTACAAGATCATCGGCGATGTCGATGGTCTTGGCCTCGCGCTACGCATGGAAATCTGCGAACCACACGACAGCTTTACCCCCGCCAAACGCCTCGTTGACCGCATGGTCGATGTCGGGCTTTCAGGCGAAATCGATATGGGCGACACAAAATACGGGGCGCGCAAGATGGGTTGCGTGCTCGATATCGGCGGCTATTACAAAAACGTCGTGACCCTGGCACCCAACCTGGACATCACCCATGACGAGATCGACCTCGCCATAACGCTGCTGGACAAGCTGCTCGCCGACGCAACCAAACACGCCTGACAGCAAGCGCGCCCGTGGCCACACGGGATCACCAATCGCGGGCCCCGTAATGCGGGCATCCCGGTATCACGATCAAACAAGTGCGGTTTGTAAACCGCCGCAGAGGCTTGACGCACATGGATTATCCAGTGGGGACTGAAGTTCTGAAAGGTGGCCGCGTGGGCTTCTTGCTCATGCATGGTTTAGGCGGTTCGCCGGTTGAAATGCGCTTTCTGGCGCAAAGCCTCAATAAGGCCGGCCATACCGTTGTTCTGCCGTTGATGGCAGGGCATGGCGGCACGCCAGCTGAGTTTGAGCACTCGCGCTGGACGGAGTGGTGCATCTCAGCTGAACTCGCCCTCGATCGGATGCATCGAGACTGTGACACAATCATCGTTGGCGGCATATCGGCCGGCGCAATCGTGGCGCTTCGCCTGGCGGCAACGCGCAAGGACCTAGTCCAGGGCGTAGCTGTGTTTTCGCCGACATTCTGGCCGAACGGTTGGGCCATTCCCCGCGTCTTCAACCTGTTCAAACTCGTGACGACCAAGTGGTGCGCAGGCTTATTCACGTTCGCCGAAAAAGCCCCCTACGGGATTAAGGACGATCGCACGCGCAAGCTTGTGCTCGACAGTTTGACGTCCGAGGGCAAGCAGATGTCGGATATTTTCACGCGCACGGGCTCGACACTGCTTGAGTTTCGTTGGCTCGCCAAGGACGTCAAGGCCCGCCTCGGCGAAATCACGCAGCCGGCGTTTGTCGTCCACCCGCGCGAGGATGATCAGAGCGATCTTTCGAACGCGATGCTGCTTCTGCGCCGTATGAAAGGTCGTGTTGAGAGCATCGTGCTGGAGGACAGCTACCACATGGTGGTCCTCGACCGTCAGCGCCATCTCGTGGCAGACCGCACGGCCGCGTTCGCGCGGACGCTGGAAGCCGAAATCGAGGCCGCCACTGAGAAACAGCGGTGGCGGAGTGTTGGGCGCGGTGGCTGATGGCGTCGTAAGACCGACCGTCAATAGGCCGACGGTTCGTTGGTTTGATCGGCAGTATTTTGGTCTGATCGACAGTGTTGACGTTGCTCACATGAAGACGAAATCCGAGGCCGTCAGCGTGCTGGCTGCAACGCCAGTCAGGACGATGTGCGCTGACCCGATTGCAATGTCGGTATCCGCGCCCGTCTGCGTGATCGTAACGCCGTTCATATCGGCGACGCCCGTGATAGCGAGTTTATCCTGTTTGCGGGTGAAATCGGTGATGGTGTCCGTTCCCCCGTCGAGGTTGAACGCAAACACGTCCGATCCCGTCCCGCCCGTTAGGACGTCGTCACCAATGCCACCCGTGAGCCGATCATTGCCACCACCACCGATCAGCGTGTCGTTGCCGGCACCACCGTCAAGGACATCCGCGCCGCCACCGCCCGTGAGCGTGTTTGCGACCGCGTTGCCCGACAGCATATCGGTTTGAGACGTGCCAACGAGGTTCTCAATGCTGACCAGATCAGCAACTGCGACGCCGCCCATAGTTACCTGAGCAACGGTCGCCGTCAACGTGACATTGACAGCGCTGGACGCCTTGGAGAAGACGGCGGTGTCGAGCCCCGCGCCACCATCCAAGAGATCGTAGCCAGTCGAAAAAAGCAGCCGGTCCGCGCCGGCACCCCCATAAAGCCGGTCACTTCCCGCCCCGCCATCAAGCGTGTCGCGGCCGTCATTGCCCAAGAGGTGATCGTTGCCCGCATTGCCGGTCACGGTGTCGTCGCCGCTGCCGGCCGCTATCGTGTCGACGCCGCTGCTGCCTGAGATCACATCGCCCGCGTCCGTTACGAGATACGCCCACGCCGCAGCGCCACTCGTGTTGGGCGGGTTCCCCTGCAAGACACCATCGATGCGGACATTGGTCGTTGCAATCCACCTGTCGTTCGCGACGTCAGTGTCGCTAAAATCTTGCAGATAGCCCTCGATCCGAACCGGGAGCCAGCCACCGCCATTGCCGACGTAAACGTTACCTGTGATCGTTGCGTGCTCAACACCCGAAAACCGTATGGCATCATCGGCACTGCCCGTGATCGTGACGCCGGCGATTGAGACGTTGCTCGTCTGCTTGCCCTCAATACCATTGCGGCCATTGTTTGCCAGTGTGCCGCCAGAGATGGTGATGCTGTCTGTCCAGGCGCGGATCTCGTTGTTGCCGGTCTGCAGTGAGATGCCAGAACCGCCGTTGTCGTAGGCGTTGTTGCCGGTCATCGTCACGTTGCTCGTCCCCGTCACGAGATTGAAGCCGTGGCGGCCATTGGCATAGGCGGCGTTGTTTTCGAATACGACGTTGGAGCAAAAATCGATCGTGAAACCATCGACGCCGTTGTGATGGGCTATGCAGTTCTTAAATGTGAGCCCAACCGTGCGCTCGTGCGGGTCAAAGCCATATCGCGAGCAATTCCTGCTCTCGACGCCGTCGAGAGCAATATTTGTATCAGCCTGCGCTGTGCCGGGTTTCGGGCCACAATAGAAGCCGTCGACATCCCCGCTCGTGTGCGCCGCGTTGCCATCGAGAACGAGGTTCTTCACTGTCACATTATCGACGATTGTGTATGTGCCGTCCGCATTGAGCTTACCGCTGGCTGTGCGGAGCATACCGGTGACGGCTGTCGAGCCATCGGCGAGTTTCAATACTGTCGCGCTGCCGGCGCCCTCCAACAGTGTGTTGGAGCTGATCTTGAGACAGCCATCCGAGGCTTTGCCCGTGCCTTGTACCGTCCAGTCGCCAGCAGACAGCGAAACGTTGCCGCCGCCATTGGCGCCAACCGCGCTCAAGGCCTTCTGAATGGCAGCCGTCTGATCTTTGGCGGAGGCTGCATCGGCCAGCGAGAGAGTGAACGCGCGGCCATCGGCATATGTGTATGACACGGTTAACATCGATATTCTCCCTGAGCTATCAATACAGTTGGGAGACGCAAACGGCGCACCGAATAACAGGGTTCCGCAGCGGTTTCGGTTGGGCTGCTTAAAAATTCCCTAACGGCTCCGAAACCTAGCTGGTCAGGGGGTCGGGTCGATGGAGCAGGCGTTCAAAGTAAGGCCATTATGGCCGCCAAGACGGGGTTGAGTAGGTCATGACTGTTCCGCTGAAACACCAATACCGTCCGCCAACAGATCGTATCAAGATCGCACAGCCTGGGCCAAGAGCGTGCATCGTGATGCCAGGCTCCGACGTTAAAGCGCTGTCGGTATTGACCAGACAGCAGACCATCAGCGCATATAAAACTGAAAAGTGTAGTTCGCCGAAGTCTTTCTCTCAAGGTTGGGAAACACGTCCATGAAGATCGCCGCCATCCAAGCCGCGCCCGTGTTCCTCGACAAGGCGGCGACGACCGAGAAGGTCATTCGATTGTTGCAAGAAGCGGCTTCGGGCGGTGCTCATCTCTGTGCGTTCGGAGAGACCTTTCTTCCAGGCTATCCCATGTGGCTTCGGCCACTGGTCTCCTCCAAATCCAACGCCCGGATGAGTGAAGCGTATGGCGCCTATGTCGAAGGTGCCGTCGTTGCGGATGGGCCAGAACTTAAAGCCATCGCAGCTACTGCGGCCAAGCTCGGCGTTTTTGTCTATCTTGGTATCGTCGAGCGCGCACCTTCAGGCGGTTCGGTCTACTGCTCTTTTGTTGCGATCGATCCTGACAAGGGCATCGTGAGCATTCATCGCAAGCTCAAGCCAACGTATTTCGAACGGATGATCTGGGCCGAAGGCGATGGAAATGGTCTGAAAGTCCATCAGTTTCAGGATTTCCATGTAGGCGGTCTCAACTGTTGGGAGAACTGGCAGCCGCTCGTGCGTCACGCGCTTTATGCTCAGGGCGAAGAGTTGCACGTCGCCTGCTGGCCGGGCGGTCGCGATTCACGCGTCGACATATCGCGGTTCATTGCGATGGAGGGACGAGTGTATGTCCTCTCTGTCGGTACGATCCTGCGACCTTCCGACATTCCCATTTCATTTCCGCTGCGCGATGAGAATTTGGAGGCCGGCTTTCCGAGTTTGAACGGTGGCTCATTGATCGTCGGGCCTGATGGTACCGTTCTCGCCGGGCCTCTCGGCCTCGAAGAGCGCATCATCTACGTCGATATCGACATCCAAAAGGTCCGTCAGGAACGATCTTTGTTGGACCCTGCCGGTCACTACGGTCGACCGGACGTGTTCGACTTGCGCGTCGACCGGACCCGGCGCGCTCATGTCAGGTTCAGCGAATGATCTTTGGACGGAATGGTCATCGTTGCGATCGGTAGGTAGGGCACGCGACGTTTCTGTGCCAGCCTCGGCACCGTCAGAAGTGCGCCGCGATCGTAGCTAAACCGGACACCGTCAGAACATTCGGTGACTGTCGGCTTGGGGTCAACAGTAACGGACAAGCAACGTCAAAAGACATCGATGTGCGCGCACGGTAGTGCGCGCTCAGCGGACGTTTCTTACCGAGAAACCCTGTTTCTCTGCCACTCGAACGCCGTTAGGCCGTTGCCATGGTCGCGACCACACCGGCAATCTGCGACGGAAGCACGTTGAGCGTCTCGGCGAGAACGCGGATGTCCGTGGTACCGCGACCGGCGCGGGCGACCACAACGATGCTGGTTGCCAACTCCGAGAAGGCGGCAATCGTGTCGTCCTCGTCGAGCGCGCCGCCGTCGATGACGACCAGGTCGTAGTCGGCGGCGATCCTCGAAATACCAACGGTCAAGCGCTTG
>JANNXS010000202.1:0-32834 GCA_031409695.1 Hyphomicrobiaceae bacterium | reverse complement strand
AGCGCCTGGATTTCGACCAGGAGCGGCCGCGTGCCTTCGACACCCGCGAACACAGCCGTGCCGGGTGTCGTTGAATCACGATCACCGAGAAACAACTCCGACGGATTGGCAACCTCGCGCAAACCCTCCTGCGCCATTTCGAACACGCCGATTTCGTCGGTTGCGCCAAAGCGGTTTTTAATACCGCGCAAGATGCGGAACGGATGTCCCCGATCACCCTCGAACGACAACACGACGTCAACCATATGTTCGACGACTTTCGGACCGGCAATGTTGCCTTCTTTCGTCACATGCCCAACCAACACGACGGCGCAACCAGCCTGCTTGGCGTAACGAATGAGAGTTTGCGTTGCAGCCCGCACCTGGCTGACCGTTCCCGGCGCACTTTCGACGCCATCTGCCCAAAGCGTCTGAATAGAATCGATGACAACGAGATCCGGCCGCGTCTCCGCGTCCAGCGTCGCAAGGATGTTCGACAGATTGGTTTCCGAGGCCAAACCGACCGGTGCTTTCGTGAGACCCAGCCGTTCCGCGCGCAGCCGCACCTGCGCCACCGCTTCCTCGCCAGAAAAATACAATGTACGTCGCCCACTCAACGCCATCTGCGCGGTCAATTGCAACAATAGCGTTGACTTGCCGATGCCAGGCTCTCCGCCGATCAAGAGGGCCGATCCCGGTACGATGCCGCCGCCCGTGACGCGATCAAGTTCCGGCATGCCGGTCTTCAAGCGCGGCGCGTCCTTGGTCGATCCACTGAGGCTTTCTAAAACCACAGCCCGGCCACGGCTCGAGCGTGTCAGACCGGAGCCAGGCGTCGCCGCTATATCCGCCTCCTCCGCCAGCGTGTTCCATTCGTTGCAGCCGAGACACTTACCCGTCCACTTGGGCGCCGTCGCACCACAGTTCTGGCACACGAACTGAATTTTGGCGGCTTTCGCCATGACGTGGCCTCTCCGAGCGCGGACGCCGACCGTCCTGACATGGTGCCAGCGGCAATCGACCTGGCTGCAGTCATAAGCCAATCAAAGCGTCCGACTACTCCAACCGCTCTGGAATATAGGCGTCCTTCGCAAGATCCGAAAAGCGCGTGTACATACCTTCGAAGGCAAGGTGCACCGTGCCCACGGGGCCGTGGCGCTGCTTACCGATGATCACCTCGGCGCGACCAGAGACCTGCTGCATCTTCGTCATCCAATCGCCGAACTCGGCGGTGCCCTCGGCTGGCTTCGTACGCTCGACATAGTATTCTTCGCGGAACACAAACATCACAACGTCGGCGTCTTGCTCGATCGAGCCGGATTCACGCAAGTCCGAAAGCTGCGGGCGCTTGTCCTCGCGCTGTTCAACAGCACGCGACAGCTGCGAGAGCGCAATGACCGGACACTTCAATTCCTTGGCGAGCGCCTTAAGCCCCGTCGTAATCTGTGTGATTTCCTGCACGCGGTTCATCTGCGAGCCGCCACTTCCCGAGAGCAATTGCAAATAGTCGACGATAACGAGGCCAAGCCCCTTTTGACGCTTGAGTTTGCGTGCCCGCGCCGACACCTGCGCAATGGTGATGCCGCCCATCTGGTCGATGTAAAGCGGGATCTGCGACATTTCCTGGCTGACCTGAACGAGCTTCTTGAAATCATTCTCGTCGATCATACCGCGACGGATTTTCTCCGAGCCGATTTCGGCTTGCTCCGAAAGGATACGCGTCGCCAACTGTTCGGCGCTCATTTCGAGCGAATAGAAGGCAACCACGGCGCCGTCGTGCGCGGGATCATCAGGCGCAAGATCTGGTTTCTCCATCAGCGAACGGTGGCGCGCTTTGGCAACGTTATAGGCGATGTTGGTGACGAGCGAGGTCTTGCCCATGGAGGGGCGACCGGCCAGGATGATCAAATCTGACGATTGCAAGCCGCCCATGCGTCCATCCAGGTCCCGCAAGCCGGACGAGATCCCAGACAAGCCACCTTGCCGCGCATAGGCGTTGTTCGCCATGTCGATGGCGTTACGCAGCGCCTCGTTGAAACCAAGAAAGCCCTGGCCGAATTTGCCGGTCTCAGCGAGGCCGAACAACCGTGATTCCGTATCGGCAATCTGCTGCTCCGGCGACATGTCGACGGGGCTGTCGTAGGCGACATTCACCACATCTTCGCCAATGGTGATCAACTGGCGCCGGATGGAGAGGTCATAGATCGTCTGGCCATAGTCTTTGGCATTGATGATGGTCGTCGCTTCGACCGCGAGCTGGCCTAGGTACTTCGGCACCGTCAGCCCCGGCTCGATGGCCTCGTGATGCTCAAAGTGCGTGCGCAACGTCACAGGTGTCGCCATCTTGCCGGCGCCGATCAGCTTCGAGGCCGTCTCGAAGATCTGGGCATGCAAGGGATCGTAGAAGTTCTCGGCTTTGAGGAAGCCCGCAACCCGATCTAGGGCTTCGTTGTTGACCAGAATGGCGCCAAGCAGGGCACGTTCCGCGTCAATATTGTGGGGTGCCATGCGCCACTTCTTCAGTGCGTCGGGCATCGCATCGCCTTGGCCGACTTGGCCAGAGCGAGTTGTGACGAGGGCGGTGCGAAGGGCTTGGGTCATAAGCAGACACATAGTCGATTCCAGCGCGGACAAGTGGGCGCACCCTGTAATCCACCGCAGTCATCCCCGTTACGCACAGTGCGACAATCGCTACCTGTCGTTTTGCTTGTGCGTCGCGAATCGGTAACACTGTAAGCTAGGCCCTGTCGGACGTCGGCCCGCACGCGTCACGTGCCGTAACACTGGTCATCACGCGGTCCGCGCACTACATACAGCCACCAAAAGCCCTTGGAGTCGTTATGACCGTGTTGCCGTATCGCCAATCCGTTGCCGGATGTCTGCCGGCCGCTATCGGCGGTTATGGCCTAAGCGATCCTGTGCTTGATCGCACGCTTGGGGCGACAACGGATGGGCTTGGCTGGCTGCGCAAGCATTACGACGAGCGGACGCTACCTGTGCTGCGCATTGCTGAAGAGACGGCCGATATTGCCGACGCCAAGGCGGCCCTCGCAAAGCTCAACGAGGGCGCCCGGACACTTGTCTTCTTCGGGACAGGTGGCTCAAGCCTTGGCGGGCAGACGCTGGCACAACTCGCTGGCTGGAACATCCCCGGTCACATGTCGGAGGCGCAAAAATCCCGTCCGCGTACGCGCTTTTACGACAACCTCGACGCCGACACCCTAGAACAGGCGCTGGCGCACATGGACCTGGCCACCACGCGCTTTGTTGTAACGTCGAAATCCGGCGCGACGGTCGAAACTCTGGTGCAAACCATCGCCGCTCTGCAAGCCGTCAAAGCCAAACGGCTTTCAGCCCACATCCCGCGGCTCTTTCTCGGCATCACCGAACCGGACGCGCCAGGCAAATCAAACGGTTTGCGGGCACTATTTGCAGCCCACAACATTCCCATGCTTGACCACCACACGGGCATTGGCGGTCGCTTCTCCGTGCTCTCAAATGTCGGCTTGTTGCCAGCCTTAGCGCGCGGCGTTGATGTCTTGGCACTGCGACGCGGGGCAAACGAAGTGTTAGCCAACCTGATGCTCGCGCGGAACCCGCGCGAAGTACCGGCAGCTGTTGGTGCGGCCGTTGTGATCGCACTCGCCCGCGATAAAGGCATCGGTTGCCAAGTCATGATGCCGTACGCCGACCGGCTTGGGTCGTTTGCCAGTTGGTTTGTTCAATTGTGGGCTGAAAGCCTCGGCAAAACGGGACACGGGACAACGCCGATCGCGTGTCTTGGCCCCCTTGATCAACATAGCCAACTGCAGTTGTTCCAGGATGGTCCGCGCAACCACCTGATCACCATCCTGCGCATGCCGACTGCGGGCCTCGGTCCCGCGATCGCCCCCGATATGGCCAACGTTGCCGGCATCCCTTTTCTCGCCGGCCGCAATGTCGGTGATCTCGTCGCGGCACAGGCAGCGGCCGTGCCGGATGCTCTCGCCAAGGCTGGCCGCCCCGTGCGCCTGTTTGACATTCCAGAGTTGGACGAGCGAGCCATGGGCGCTCTGCTGATGCACTTTATGCTCGAGACAATCATCGCGGGCCGATTGTTGGGCGTTGACCCCTTCGACCAGCCCGCCGTCGAACTCGCCAAGACGTTGGCGCGTGAGCGCCTGGCGGCGCCAGGGTAAGACTTGATTTGCTTCGGGCGCTCACATGACGCGTGACCTTTGTTCGCGCTATCAAGCCCAAACCTATCCAAGACCAAGCCCAGGATTGAGCAATGATGAAAGAAACATACATGGCGCGGCAGGCGCCGGATTATTTTGGGGCGACCGACCCGTTCGCGTTGTTCGACACCTGGTTTGCCGAGGCCAAGCAGCACGAACCGAACGACCCGAATGCCATGGCGCTCGGTACAGTCGATCCAACCGGCATGCCAAATGTTCGCGTCGTATTGCTGAAAGGCCTCGATACCTGGGAACAGGGCGTGGATCGCGGCTTCGTATTTTACACCAACCAAGAGGGCGCTAAGGGCCGCGAACTTCTCGCATCACAGAAAGCCGCGCTGAACTTCCATTGGAAATCGCTAAGCCGACAGGTGCGCATTCGCGGCCTTGTTTCGGTCGTCGACGACGCCGAGGCAGACGCCTATTTCAACAACCGCCACCGCTCATCGCGCATTGGGGCTTGGGCGAGCCAGCAGTCGCGGCCGCTTGAAAGCCGCGCCGTTCTTGAGGCGTCGGTGGCAGCGTTTGACGCCAAGTATCCCGGCGAAAACGTACCCCGCCCGCCCCATTGGTCAGGCTTCCGCGTCACGCCCGTCCTCATCGAGTTCTGGCACGACCGGCCTTACCGCCTGCACGATCGGCTCATTTTCAAACGCGGCGCCATGGGTGACGCCTGGGCGCGCGAACGGCTTTATCCGTGAGCGTTCGATCGCACATTCCCGTGCTGCTTGACGAGGTCGTCGCGGCCACGGCGCCGCATGCTGGCGCAATGATCGTTGATGGCACGTTCGGCGCGGGCGGTTATTCGCGGGCATTTCTCAATGCCGCGGACTGCCGCGTGCTGGCGCTCGATCGTGATCCGACAGCGGTGGCCGCCGCCGCGGCGATGATCGCGCACCACGCGGGCCGTTTGAGGGTGATAGGCGCACGGTTCTCGACCTTGGATAAGCAGGTCGCAGAGTTCGAAAGCGAAAAAGCCGACGCGGTCGTGCTCGACATCGGCGTCTCCTCCATGCAGATTGATCAGCCGGCCCGCGGCTTCTCGTTCCAGAACGACGGACCGCTCGACATGCGCATGTCCGCCGATGGTCCGACCGCGGCAGATCTGGTCAACACCCTGCCCGAGGCCGGTCTCGCTGATACGCTTTACCGGCTAGGCGACGAGCGACAATCGCGACGCATTGCGCGCGCCATCGTCCATGATCGGGTGACCACACCATTCACAACCACGTTGCAACTCGCGGGCCTTGTGTCGCGTGTGCTGAAGACGCCGAAAATCGACGGCCGGCATGCGGCGACGCGCACATTCCAAGCGCTGCGGATTGCAGTCAACGATGAACTCGGCGAACTCGCGGAGGCGCTTGTCGCCGCTGAGCGTTGCCTGAAGCCCGGTGGGCGCTTGGTGGTTGTGACGTTTCACTCGCTCGAAGACGCCATCGTGAAGCGCTTCCTGCGTCAGCGCTCGGGGCGCGAATCCAAGGGGTCGCGCCATGCCCCTGTGCAGGATCTTGCTGGTCCTATGCCGACATTCGGGCCCGATTTGGCAAAGGCAATCGTCGCCAGCGAGGCCGAGATCGCCCGCAACCCCCGAGCCCGCTCGGCGAAGCTGCGAATGGCGATCCGTACAACTGCGCCCGCTCAATTGCTCGATCGCGATGCGCTGGGTGTGATCTCACTTTTGAAATGACGGTTGACAGGCTCACGCCTCAACGCCCCGTCATTGCCGCCCCGTCATTGCCGCCGATCGGACCGTGACCTACATCTTGTTGGCAACCGCACGGATGACATCATGGCAACGCCCCGCACCCTACGCTTGAACGCAGCCGACAATCTCATTGTCGCCGTCGACACGATCCCGCCGGGGCAGGCCGTCGACAACGTGCAGGCCAGCGTTCGCATCCCGCGCGGACACAAGATGGCGACAACAAAGATCTCCAAGGGCGCGCCCGTGCTGAAGTTTGGCCAGATCATCGGCTTTGCCAGCGGTGATATCTTGCCGGGCGCGCACATCCACACACACAATTGCAGCTTTGCCGCTTTCGAGCGCGACTATGAATTCGCCCAAGGCGCCAAGCCACGTGACGTGTTGCCGGTCGCGCAACAGGCAACATTTGAAGGCTTTCGCCGCGCCAACGGCAAGTGCGGCACGCGCAACTACTTGGGCGTTGTCACGAGTGTAAATTGCTCAGCGACCGTCGCGCGCTTCATCGCGGAAGCCATCAACAAATCCGACGTTCTGAAGAATTATCCCAACATCGACGGTGTCATCCCGCTGGTCCACGCGACCGGCTGCGGCATCGATAGCGACGGCGAAACCTTCGAAGTCTTGAAGCGTACAACGTGGGGCTATGCTTGCAATCCGAACATGGCCGGCGTGCTCGTCGTCGGCTTAGGCTGCGAAGGCTTTCAAATCGCCCGCATGAAGGACGCTTACGGTATCGTCGAAAGCGACACGTTCCGCACCATGACCATCCAGGCAACGGGTGGCACGAAGAAGACCATCGCGGCGGGCGTTGAAGCTGTCACTGCCATGCTGCCGATCGCGGGCAAAGCCAAGCGCGAAACGCTGCCCGCGAGCGAACTGATGCTGGCGCTGCAATGCGGCGGCAGCGATGGTTATTCGGGTATCACGGCCAACGTCGCGCTCGGCGTTGCAGCCGACATTTTGGTCAGGAACGGCGGAACGGCAGTCCTGTCTGAAACGCCGGAGATCTATGGTGCCGAGCACCTGCTCACGCGCCGTGCCCGCTCACGCGAGGTCGGCGAAAAGCTCGTCTCGATCATCAAATGGTGGGAGGACTACACGGCGCGTGCCCGCATGAGCATGGACAACAATCCCTCGCCCGGAAACAAAGCTGGCGGCCTGACGACCATTCTCGAAAAATCCCTCGGCGCGGCCGCCAAAGGTGGTTCGACCACGCTCGAGGCCGTCTATCACTACGCCGAACCCATCACTGCAAAGGGCTTCGTCTACATGGACACGCCCGGCTATGACCCCGTCTCGGCAACGGGGCAAGTCGCCGGCGGCTGCAACGTCTTGGCCTTCACAACCGGCCGCGGCTCCGCCTACGGCTGCAAGCCGACGCCGTCTTTCAAACTTGCGACCAACACCGACATCTACGAGCGGATGCGCGACGACATGGACATCAACTGCGGCGACATCGTCGACGGTGTCTCAATCGAGGCCAAAGGACAGGAGATCTTTGAATTCCTGCTCAAAACGGCCAGCGGTGAAAAGACCAAGAGCGAGCAGCTCGGCTACGGCGACGCCGAATACGTGCCGTGGGTCATCGGGGCGACGATGTGAGTGTCCGCGGCACCCGACATTCACCGCAATCCATCCCACTTGGTTATGCCCTCAACCGTGAGCCCACCAACGCGGGCATGTGGCCGACCGCCGGTGGTCATGGCGAGGAAGAAAACGATCTCGTCAGCCCGTGGAGCGTCAGCGATCATGGCCGTCACAGCGTCGAAGTGCGAACGCACGTAGCAGGCATCCTTGTGATGCGTCGGCAGATCAATCATGGCGCCGAGCGCGCCCATTTTGACAGCAGAGGGTACGATGGCGAGCGCTTTGCCAAGCAGCTCACGCATGGCGTAGCCGCCGGGCACATGCCACAGCGCGGAATGCTCGATTTCGCCAGCGCTGCCGACAATGGCGCCTTTGCCATAGGCTTCAACGCGCGCGGCGTCACCGCCAAGTGCTGCAACGAGGCGTCGTGATAAATCGACGCCGACGGGCTTCAGCGGGTCCATCATGGCGGTGATGTCGTCGACATAGCGACCCGCAAACGGGTTGCGCACAACCGCACCAGCCCACGCCTTCAGGATCGGCCTTGCAAGCGGTGCGCCGCCGTCGTGCCAGACCTCTTCGACGCTGAGGACGATTTTGCGGGTATCGATCTGCATGGGCCGATCCTAGGCTTGAAGTCGTTTGCGGTTGCGTCGTCGGTCACCGTCACCGCGTCAAGGTCACTTTGGATAGTCCGCGCGGCTGATCGGGGTCGCGGCCACGCCGCAGGGCAAGAGCCACCGCCAACGGATAGAGCGCGGCCGTCATCACGACAGGATCGGCCGAAGGAAACGGCGCTGGCGGCACGATGATCGCTCCGGCATGGTCATCGCCTGGCCCACATCGGGCAACGACGATACGAGGCGTGAGTGCTGACAGCACGCCCAAGGCCTCATCGAGTGGCGCGGCGGCGGTTGCAAGTGCCAGCAACGCTGTCTCGGCCCCAATGGCCGCCCGCGGACCGTGCATCACTTCGGCGCTCGATATGGCCTCCGCATCAATCCCCGCCAGTTCCTTGATCTTCAGCGCCACTTCGCGCGCCGCGGCCAGCGATGAGCCACGGCCCAACACGACCAGTTGCGGGGCATCGAGCAGGTCCAAAACGCCGGCCGTCGGGCGCACAGCCACAGCGCGCGCCAACACATCCGGCAGGTCATCCCAACCCGGCAGGGTCACGCCGCCAAGGCGCGACACGAGGCGCAAACCGATAAGCCAGGACAGCAAAACGCTCTTGGTCGCCGCGACCGACATTTCGGGATCGGCCCCAACACGCACGACATCGTCGCACACATCAGCCAACGGGCTATCGGACACGTTGATGATCCCAATGACATGTGCCCCACCTGCACGCACCGCCCGTGCGGCCTCGATGATGTCGGGACTGCGCCCCGATTGGGACACGACAATTGCAAGCGCATCTCGACAATCGAGCCGCGCATGGTCGAGCGTTATCAGGGATGGTGGCAGGCTCGCTGAGATCAGGCCCGCGTGCAGGCCGCACGCCCGTCCAACAGCCTCACATACGGCGTCCGATGATCCGCGCCCGATCGTGATAATAAAACGCAGTCCGAGCGGCCGCAATCGATCAGCGAGCGCGTCCACGTCGGCGCTTTGTGACAGCCGCCGCCGCACAAGCTCAGGGATGGCTGCAATTTCGGTCAACAGCTGTGATGGCTGGTCATTTAGCCTCGCACCAGGTTCGCCCGCCGGCGTCACTTCTTACGGAACTGGTCGAGGCTGACGACCTTCGGGCTATCGGACACGACCGGCGGCGACGAAGTGACCGCAACGGCTGGAAAAGCTGCAACGGGCGCCTCAGGCTTGGTAACCTCGGGTTTAGCAACCGTGTCCGTTGTTTCGTCACGCCCCCGCGTTTCATCAGACCCCGACTCGTTGCTGACGATTTCTGGGCGTTTGCGCGCCGACGCTGTTGTCCGTTTCTTATCGCTGCGCGAACCGACGACACGTGGTCGTGCTCGACCATTTGCAGCGTCGTCGGCTGTCGTGTCGCCAGCCTGCTCCGGTTCGTCAAACTGATGACCAAAGCGTACGCTCGGGTCGAAGAACACCTTGAGAGCCGTGTACGGCACAACCAACCGTTCAGGAATGCCGTTGAACGCAAGCTTCACCTCAAAGCGGTCAGGCAGCACAGACAAGTCCCAAAATTTGTGTTGTAAAACGATTGTCATTTCCGCGGGATATTTTTCAAGTAGACGACGGGACACAGAAACCCCGGGCGCCTTCGTATAAAATGATATGAAATAATGGTGCTCGCCACGCAGGCCATGAGCGGCGATGTCATTCAGGACTGTGCGAACCACACCCCGCATGGCCTCACGCATCGCCTCGCTCACAAGGCTTTCGTAGTCGATGTTCCCGTCAGGCGTCAGCATCCAATCAATCCGATATCGCATCCGCGGCCCAGTGCCGCGAATTGCCAGCCGCCTCTCGGCGACTCGGCCAAGCCTCTGACAGAGTTCGCACGCCAACAGCCGATCTGCAACCCAAGTCGGCACGACGGCATCAAACTCTCGATGCCGGCTTGCCGCAGGAACGATGCCACGCTGGATGTGAAATTGGGGTCACTAAGTTCGGAGGATAAAGTGGGGGTTTCTGTTGCCAGGTACCCCCGAACCCCGCCTTAGGCTGCTAAGCGTAAGGGCTTAAGTTCAGGCTTTAGGCACTGCATTACGCAGCGACTGCGGCCTCAGCATAGTTGTCATTGGCAACTATTCTGGTGACCCGATAACGGCGGTATCATGCCGGGCAAAAGATAGTCCTTTACACCCTCGTCGATCCTATTTCGCCCCCGTACCGCTGGTACCCACCGGCTCCCACTTGGGAGTTGCAAGGCACCAGCAAAACTGGTGGAGGCGCCGGGTACCGCCCCCGGGTCCGAAAAGCTTATTACGACGTCCATTTATCGCCATATCCGAGTTTCCCCGGCAGACTGGATATAGGGTAACTGGTGCCGCGAGGGAAGACCCACAGCGCTTGCGTCGTTAAGAATCGCATCACGCCCTCGATGATGCGATAGATCGTTTGCCAAGCCAAGAAAGTTGCGACAGCAGTGCACCGACCACGCCACCACCGCCTAAATTGAGAAACACACCTATGAAAACCTACGCGATCGCCGCCATTCCTGGGGACGGCATTGGGCCTGAAGTCGTCTCAGCCGGCGTTGAGGTGTTACAAACGCTCGCCAAACGCGACGGCAGCTTCGCGATCAAGGTCGATCACTTCGATTGGGGCGGTGAGTACTACAAGATCCACGGACGCATGATGCCGGCTAACGGCCGCGCATTGATCAAGAGCCACGATGCCATTCTGTTTGGTTCAGCCGGTCATCCCGACATTCCAGATCACATCACGCTGTGGGGTTTGCGGCTCGCCATTTGCCAGCCGTTTGACCAGTACGCAAACGTCCGCCCAACGCGCGTGCTACCTGGGATCACAAGCCCGTTGCGCCATGTCGACCGCAAGGAACTGGACTGGGTCATCGTCCGAGAAAACTCCGAGGGCGAATACGCGGGCGTCGGCGGGCGCGTGCATCAGGGCTCGCCTCTCGAAGCCGCAACCGATGTGTCGATGTTCACGCGCGCCGGCGTCGAGCGCATCATGCGGTTTGCCTTCAAATTGGCCCAAGGGCGGCCGCGCAAGCTCCTGACCGTCGTCACCAAATCGAACGCCCAACGCCACGCCATGGTCATGTGGGACGAGATCGCCGTCGAAATCGCGCGCGAGTTTTCCGACGTGACGTGGGACAAGATGTTGGTCGACGCCATGACCACGCGCATGGTCATGAAACCGCACTCCATCGACACGGTCGTCGCAACCAACCTGCACGCCGACATCCTTTCGGATCTGGCCGCAGCCCTGGCCGGCTCTCTTGGCATCGCGCCCACGGCAAACCTCAACCCGGAGCGAACATACCCCTCTATGTTTGAACCAATCCACGGCTCAGCCTTCGATATCATGGGCAAGGGCGTTGCCAATCCGATCGGCACTTTCTGGTCAGTCGTCATGATGCTGGAGCATCTGGGTGAGCCACACGCCGCGGCCCGCCTGATGCGCGCCATTGAGCGTGTCACAGCCGACAAGCGGCTTCACACGCCAGACCTCGGTGGCCTTGCCACAACGAAGCAGGTGACAGCCGCCGTCTGCAATGCACTATAGCATTTGCCGACGAAGTGGCTTCCCGGTTCGTCGTAGAAAATGCGACCAATCAGAGATTTAGAGCACGTTCCGAGTCCGAAGGATCGGAACGTGCTCTAAGTGGCGATAACGCCTGACGACGACGTCATACCCCCAAAGAGGTCGATACGTCGTCGAAACACATGCACCGACGAGCCGTGACATAACACTGGGAGAAACAAATGCTCTTTCGCCGTCACTTTTTGCAGATCGCCACTTCGGCAACGCTTCTGGTCCTGTCCCTGGTCATGGCCGGTGCGTCGGCGCAGGCGCAGGACGTGTATCCCTCCAAACCGCTCGCGCTTGTGGTGCCGGCGGCGGCCGGCGGGCCGACGGATACAGTCGCACGGCTGATTGCCGAATCCATAGGGCGCACACTCGGCCAGACCGTCGTCGTCGAAAACCAAGCCGGCGCCGGCGGAACAGTCGGCATGGCCCGCGTCGCCAAAGCCGCCCCGGATGGCTACACGTTGGCCGTGTGGCATATTGCCCACGCCACGGCGCCGTCGCTCTATGAGAACTTGAAACATGACGTGGTGAACGATTTCGACCACATCGGCCGCATCACAGATGTGCCGATGACGCTCGTTGCCAAGGCGGCTTTGGTGCCCAACACGATCGGGGAATTGGTCACGTGGCTGAAAGCCACGAACGAAAAAGTCACCTACGGCCACGCCGGCATCGGGTCGGCTTCGCATCTGTGCGCAATGATGCTGAGTAAGGAACTCGGGCTTAAAATGCAGGGCGTGCCCTACCGCGGCACGGGCCCGGCCATGAATGATCTGCTGGGTGGTCAATTCGACGTCATGTGCGACCAGACCACAAACACGACCAACCAGATCAAAGAAGGCAAAATCAAAGGCTACGCCGTGACCACCAAAACCAAGGTGTCGTCGTTGCCCAATCTGCCGACCCTCGATCAGTCTGGAGTTACGGGCTTTGAGGTGTCCGCTTGGCATGCGCTCTGGGCACCAAAAGGCCTGCCAAAAGACGTGTCAGACAAACTCGGTACAGCGCTTCAAGCGGCCCTCAAGGATCCGAAAGTGATCGAACGCTTCGCAAGCCTGGGCACCGAGCCGGTTGCACCGCAGCAGGCCACATCCGACGCCCTAAAATCTCATCTGACGGCTGAGGTTCCGAAATGGGCCGCGGTGATAAAAGCCGCGGGTGTTAAGGGTAACTGAGCCGTTTCTTGGCATCGCTGGCATCAGGCATCAGGCGGCGGGCCGCCTGCCGCCTGCCGCCTGATGCCATGTTGCCACATCAATCGGCTTCGCGTGGCTGATCCGATCAACCGGGAGCCGATTGTCTGGACAAGATGGCTGCTTCATCGCTAACGACTATCACCGTCGACGGTCCAAAGAAGGCCGCATGGTAACCTCTGGGGAGGATGTAACGTGTCAAATGAACTGCCAACTGCGCCCGAAGGGGCCCGCGATGGGGCCCACGATGGAGACCATCGCGGCTTTGTAAAGTCGCCAGCTGACATGGCGGCGGGCCTATTCCTTCTCGCCTTTGCCACTTTCCTGTATTGGGGTGCTTCGGACCTGAAAATTGGCCAATTGCGCAATCTTGGCCCGGGACTGATGCCTCTGGTGACGGCGATCTTGCTCGGTGTCTTCGGGGCGATGCTGCTGGTCCAGTCACTGCTTACCCATGGCGAACGGCTGCAGCGTTGGTCGCTGCGTGGGCCAGTTTTTGTCCTCGGCGCTATTCTTTTATTCGCAGCCACGATCCGTGGCGTTGATTTTGTCGTGTTTAAAGTACCGGCGCTGGGTCTTGTGGTTTCAGGCCCACTGGCTGTCTTCGTCTCGGCGCTTGCCGATCCCCAGACACGCATCAAGGAGGCGGCCATCTACGCTCTGCTGCTCACAGCCGCGTGCGTGATGGTCTTCAAATTCGCGCTCCGCCTGCCCATCCCGCTCGCGCCCTGGCTGCTCGGCT
The DNA here is from genome assembly GCA_031409695.1 of Hyphomicrobiaceae bacterium. Classification (GTDB taxonomy): domain Bacteria; phylum Pseudomonadota; class Alphaproteobacteria; order Rhizobiales; family Hyphomicrobiaceae; genus JABFRJ01. Next base: position 19,208 of record JANNXS010000202.1, on the reverse strand, counting down.
ACTGAGGTTTTGCATGTCCTGGATTTATGATCTCATTGCGAACCTTGGCTTTGGCATGGGGGTCGCGCTGACGCCGACCAATCTCGTGCTTTGCTTTCTTGGGTGTCTCATAGGTACACTGATCGGTGTCCTGCCGGGCGTCGGCCCGATCGCCACCATCGCCATGCTGTTGCCGATCACCTATGGCCTGCCGCCCGTTGGCGCGCTGATCATGCTGGCTGGCATCTACTATGGCGCCCAGTACGGTGGCTCAACCACGGCCATCCTGGTCAACATACCCGGAGAAGCCACATCCGTTGTGACGGTGCTCGACGGCCACGTCATGGCCAAGCAGGGCCGCGCGGGCGTGGCGCTTGGTATCGCGGCCATTGGCTCCTTCATCGCGGGCACAATCGCGACGCTGATCATCGGCGCGCTCGCCCTGCCGCTAACCAAGATGGCGCTGCTGTTTGGCCCGGCCGACTACTTCGCCCTCATGATCCTGGGCCTGATGTTCGCCGTCGTGCTGGCCCGCGGTTCCGTGCTGAAAGCCGTTGCGATGATCGTATTCGGCACGCTGATCTCAACCATCGGGCAGGATCAGTTCACCGGTGACGAACGCCTAACTTTCGGCTGGGCCGAGATCTCAGACGGGATCGACTTTGCCGTCATCGCCATGGGCATCTTCGGCTTTGCCGAGATCATCAAGAACCTTGAAAATCCCGAAACGCGCGATGTCGTGCAAATGAAGGTCGGCCGGTTGCTGCCGAGCTTCGCTGAGTTCCGTCAGTCGTTCCCGCCAATTTTGCGCGGCACATTCCTCGGCTCCATGCTCGGTCTCTTGCCGGGCAACGGCGCCGTGCTCGGGCCTTTCGCCTCCTACACGCTTGAAAAGAAGATCGCGTCCGATCCGAACCGGTTCGGCAACGGCGCCATTGAAGGGGTCGCTGGCCCCGAGGCCGCCAACAACGCCGGCGCGCAAACCGCCTTCATTCCGCTCCTGACCCTCGGCATCCCACCCAATGCCGTCATGGCGCTGATGGTTGGTGCCATGACCATTCACGGCATCGTACCCGGCCCGCAAATCATCACCAAACAGCCACAGCTGTTCTGGGGCATGATCTCGTCCATGTGGATCGGCAACTTAATGCTGCTGATCATAAACCTGCCGCTCATTGGCCTGTGGGTGAAGCTGCTGCGTGTACCCTACCGTCTGATGTTCCCGTCGATCGTGCTGCTCTGCTGCATCGGCATCTACTCGGTCAACAACAACCCCGCCGATGTCATGCTGACGGCGTTTTTTGGTCTGTTCGGCTATGCGCTGATCAAGTTCGGTTTCGAGCCGGCGCCGCTGCTGCTGGCGCTCGTGCTCGGCAAGCTGATGGAGGAAAAACTCCGTCAGGCGCTGACCATGTCTCGCGGCTCGTTCATGACCTTCATCGACGACTACAACAAGCCGGCGCCCTACCTGCTGGCGGTCGCGGCCTTGGTGCTGATTGTGGCGGTGCTGCCATCGATGCAGAAGAGTCGAGACAAAGTGTTCGTCGAGTGAGGCCCAGTGGTTCAAGTGGCCCAGTGGTTCAAGTGGCGTGGTTCAAATGGCATAGTCATCAACACGAGGATGCCATGAACCAACCCACGCCGCGCGCGGGCTCGCTTTTAATAGAGCAACTCCCCGCCCCCAACTGGGGACCTGCGGCCACGCTTGGTTTTGTGGTGCTTGCGATCCTCGTCGGCACGGCCGTAACGATTCCGTTTGCCGCGTTCTTGGACCTCGGCTCTGAGAATGTCCTTGCCAGCAATCCTGGCCTGGTGCTGCTGATGACGGGCCTAAGTCAGGTCACGTTTGCTGCAGCGGCAATCCTGCTCGTGGTGCGCAAGCCTATCCTGAACCAACTTGCCCTAGACCGTGGCCCGCCGCGCGGCTGGAGCGACTATGCCTTTGGCTTCGGGCTCTGCTTTGTCCTGGGGGCCGTGATCAACACATTCCGCCTCTACGTTCTTGGCCACGACATCTATGCAGATTTGAAACAGCTCGCCTTTCTCTTCCGCATCCCTATCTGGCCACTCTCGTTTCTGGTCGTCGCCGTTGTCGCGCCGATCGCTGAAGAACTCCTGTTTCGCGGTGTCTTGTTGCCCGCCCTGGCGCGCACGTTTCTTGGTTTTTGGGGCGCGGCTGGCGTATCAACGCTTGTATGGACCGCGCTACACATCGGCAACGCCTACTCCATCGCTGGCATGTTGCTGGTCTTCCTGTTGGGCATGATCTTTTGTTGGCTGTTCGCCAAAACCGGCAGCCTGCGCGTGCCGATCGCAGCCCACATGTTCAACAACGCGCTCGCCTGCGTGTTGCTACAGACCGGCGCCGTGTAAACCGAACATCGGTGCCGCAGATTTGGCCAGTTCACCCGCTGGATGAACTATATCGCCAGCCGCTGGCCGTTCCGGGTTGTCCGAAGAATCCGGCTCGACTTGCCGGGCGCGGAAGCGCGTGCAAAGCTCAAGGATGTTTAAAAACATGTGCGGACGGTTCCTATGCCGTGGTCAGTCCCAAGTTTTTGGTTCGCTCCTTTTTTAGCGCTCGTCATTTTGAGCCAAGCGCCGATCCCGGCGGCTCGGGCACAGCCAGCTACGCCACGCGTCGTCGACGCGCCAACTGTTGGTCCAGCCGTGCCGCCAGCTGTGCAAAACGAACTTGCCGCGCTCGTCGCTGAACTCGACCAACTCTATGATGCAGCCAAGCTGCACGATGGTTTGCCGAAGGCCAAGTATGCGCTCACCTTGGCTGAGCAAAAACATGGCACGGCCGACCTCCGGCTGGTAGCTTTCCTGCGCCGCCTTGGCGAGTTCCACCAGGGACTGGGCCAGTTTCGAGACGCAGAAGCGCACTATTTGCGCGCCGTCAAAATCGGAGACACACCACCTGCATCAAGAGGCCCGCTTGCATCAGGAAGCCTGGAAGTTGGCCTCCTGCTGAACAGCCTCGCCGGCTTGTACCAGACGCTTGGCCGACACTCGGAGGCCGAACCGCTATACGTCAAAGTTCTGGCCATCTTTGAGCAGCTGAAAGACAAGGCGAACACCGCAGTCGCACTGCGCGACAATGCTGAGATGTATCGCGCGCAGGGCCGGTTTGCGGCCGCAGAGCCCCTGTACCGTCGCTCATTGTCGATTGTGACCGAACTTAAGGACGACGGAGAAATGGCAATTCTCCTCAATGACTTCGCTGGCTGGCATCGAGACCAAGCGCGTTACGCAGAGGCTGAAGCTCTCCACAAGCGCGCGCGGCAGCTGTTTGAAAAAACCGTGGGTGTCGATCATCCGGATTTTGCCAACGCCACCAACGATCTCGCGGAAACCTACCGGGCGCAGGGACGCTTCAACGAAGCGGAACCGCTCTACTTGCAGGCGCTCAAAACAATCGAGCAACAACATGGCGCAGACCATCCTGGCGCGTCGATGATCCGCAACAATTTGGGCGAACTGTTTCGTGCGCTTGGTCGTTTTTCGGAGGCGGAAACGCACTTCACAGCGGCCGTTTCAAACTTTGAAAAGATGGCCGTGTTGCCGCAGCAGGATCTGGCGACCACACTTAGCAATCTCGCCAACCTGTTTCGCGGCCAGGGGCGTTACATCGACGCCGAACGACTCTATGCGCGGGCACTGGCCATCCGGGAACAGGTGTTTGGCGACACCCATCTCGACTTGGCAGGGACGCTCAGCGACCGTGCTGGAAACTACATGCTTCAAGGGCGCTATACCGAGGCCGAGCCACATCTCGTGCGCGCGCTTTTGATCATCGAAAAGATCGTTGGTCCAACGCACCCGTTCACTAAAACCGTACTGTTACACATTGCAACGCTCTCGGATCGCCTCGGACGTCCGGCCGATGGCTCCGGGTTCCGCGCGCGCGCTGCAGCGATTGTCGGATGGGAGGTTGCCGACGTGCCTGTGCTGTTTGCCACCAATCGCGCGCGCACGGCGAGCGGGCAATCGTTCGTGTTCGGATCCGATGAAAAAATCGATACCGCTGACATCGCTTTTGGTCGTGCCACGATCCGCGCCCCAAAGACTGAAGTGCTGAACCGAGCGACGCGCGAGGCGCAGGCGCTTGGACGTCCGTCAAAGGCCGTCGGCCGCCAAACCAACGAAGCGGCACTCCGTGTCCAACGCATCGACGTGTCGCCCGACAAAGGAAGCTCGCTCCTTGCCGAGGCGCGAGACCGCCTGTCCCGCGCGACACGTTTTCCGCGCCAAGCCATCATTTACGTGCACGGCTACAACAACAGCTTTGATGACACGACCCGTCGTGCCGCAATGATAAGCTATGATTTGGATTTCGACGGCCTCATTGCCACGTTTGCTTGGCCGGCCCGCAGTGGGGTCACCGCCTATCTTGGCGATCGGGACCGTGCCGCAACGGCCGCTCCGTTCCTATTGGAGATGCTCGAAACCTTCGGCACATCGTTACCAGATGTGCGGGTCCATATCATTGGCCATTCAACGGGCGCCGAAGTCATCGTCAACGCGCTAGAGCGGCTTGCCGACCGCAGCGCTTCAGGCCCGCGCGTCAAACTCGGTGAAGTCATCTTCGCACATGCCGACGTCAACACGTCGCGGCTGGCCGCCATGATGCCGTCCGTGCGAAAACTCGGCGTCATTCTGACGTCCTACTCGAGCAAAGCCGATTGGGCCATGTCTGCATCGGGTTGGGCGCGTCGGGATGGCGCCCGCGTTGGTGGTGCACCCGTGTACTTGGCTGGCGTCGATGCCATTGACATCTCCGGTCTCGGCGGCACCTTTGCTCTCAACCACAACGTGTTCGTGCAGAACCCAGCGGTGTTCGGTGACATGGCGCGGTTGATGGCAGCGGGCGAACGCCCGGTCAGCAAACGGACACCACAAGTGATCTCTAAAACGACCCCAAAAGGGCTGCACTGGGAGTTCAGGAAGGCTGCGAACTAGCGCCAACCCAATTGTCGCCCCACTCTCGATGACAAGCCTGACGCTCATGGATATCCGATGCCGAGACCTCCACGCATTGCCGTTCTGCTCGACGAGAACACCAGTGGCGACGGCACCCGCTACGAGGCCAGCAAAAGTTATTTCCGCTCGATAGCGGAGGCAGGCGGCCGTCCCTATGGTGTCCCTTACATCAATGAAATGATCGCTCCAACGGTCGAAGACTTCGATGCCTTTCTCGCTGTCGGCGGAGGCTTTGCCTACCCGCCAGCATTTTACACAGCCGGCACTCAATCGCCCTACAAATCGTCTGAAAGATACGCGTTTGAGGCGCAGCTGATGCAAGCGTTTCTGTCAGCCGACAAGCCGGTTCTCGGCATTTGCGCGGGCATGCAACTGCTCGCCTGTTTGCACGGGGCAAAGCTTCATGGCGACGTTCAAGCATCAGTCTCAGCGCCTATACATCACTATTCCCGTGATGCGCCGCACCCTGTGACGCTTGTGGCGGACACACGCCTGCAAGGAGCGATTGGCGTACGTGAGTTGGCGGTCAACAGCTTCCATAAGGAGGCCATCGCCGAAACCGGCGCCCGCGTGCGCGCCGCGGCCCATGCGCCCGATGGTGTCATCGAAGCCATTGAAATTCCCGAACACCGTTTCGCGATCGGCTTGCAATGGCACCAGGAACGTTACGCTGGTAGGGACCATCCAGGTCAGGGTGTTTTCACAGCTTTCATTGCCGCAACGCGAGGCGCATCGGCGTAAAAACACACCGACCGCCGGCGGCGAACAGTGACAGATCTGTACCAGATGGACAGCAGCAGCTTGGAACCGATGCCATGTTGAACGATGCCTATGGCCTGCCGATGAGCCGCGCAACCGCAGCCGGCGTCGATGCTTTTAATCAGGCGATCGCAGGCTATCTTGGTTATCGCCTCGATCTGCCAAAGCGCGTCGATACCATGATTGCTCTGGCGCCAGACATGCCGATGGCGCACGTGCTGCGCGGTACACTGACCATGCTTGCCTTCAAGCTGTCTATGGTGCCAGTCGCCAAGGCCGCGCACACAGCCGCTGAGGCGGCAGCGACACATGCGACCACGCGCGAGCGGGCACACATCGCAGCGCTCGGTGCCTGGCTCAGCGGCGACGTTGAGCGCACCCTATCGATCTGGGAGCAGATTCTAATCGATCATCCGCGCGATGTGATGGCGTTCCGGCTGCATCACTTCACCGCCTTCTGGCTTGGCGCGGCCGAACGCATGGCGCGCTCAGTCGATCACGTGTTGCCAGCCTTCGGCGACGCTGAGCCGGTTAAGGCGTCCCTGCTCGCATGCAAAGCCTTCGCCTATGAAGAGCTATGCCGCTATGATGAAGCCGAACCCGCCGGCCGCGAAGCCATCCGCCGCAATCCGGGCGACCTATGGGCGGCCCACGCCGTCGCCCACATTCTCGAGATGCAGGGTCGCCATGACGAAGGCATCGCGTTGCTCAACGACCTCGAACCACATTGGGCCGGTGGGAATGGCCTGATGCATCATTTGTGGTGGCACCGCGGCCTCTATCACTTCGAGCGCGGCGAGTTCGGCGAGGTGCTGTCGCTCTATGACCGTAATTTCCGCAACCTTGCGTCACCCATCACGTCGGCCCAGCCGGATACTTACATCGACGTGCAGAACGCAGCGTCCATGTTGTTCCGCCTTGAACGTCAGGGCGTCGCCGTCGGCGATCGGTGGACTGAACTTGCGGACAAGGCCGAGGCGCGCATTGGTGATTGCCTTTCAGCCTTCACGTTGCCGCACTGGATGATGGCACTCGCGGCCACTCAGCGCTTTGATGCTGCCGAGCGCATGATGGAGGGCATGCAGAGGTTTGCGCTCGGCTCTGGCACAATACAACCCATCGTCCGCGACCACGCGATCCCCGTGTGCGCAGCGATCATCGCACGCGCCAAAGGTGAGCCAGCTGCGGCATTGACCGCCATGCGTCCGGCGCTTGATGGGATGGTGCGTCTCGGTGGCAGCCACGCCCAGCAGGATGTTCTGCAGCAGTTATATCTTGATTGCGCTTTGGCGGCAGGCAACACGGTGGAGGCGCGGCGGGTCGTCGACCACGTCAGCCGACTCTATGCGGTGTCGCCAACGCAACGTCGTGGCTACGCGTCAGGGTTGCTCAGTCTTTGATCAGCCCCGAGCGAACACCCCAGTCGGGTTGTGGCGCGGACGCCGTGCGCTCTTTTAGACCTTTGACGAGAACGCGCTCGTCGGCAAACTTCTCTGCTGGATTAGGGACGAACGCAGAGACTGTGGGCCGCTCAAAGCGCGGGCAAGGCCCGTCGGGATCGATCCGGCTCATGTTGGCCGTCATCTTGACGTTGACGACGTAATTACGCTGGCACACAGCAACTTCGGGCGCTGTCCGTGTGACATCGAAGTGGTCGTGGCCTTCCTTCAACGTCTTCCAGAACGGCATCCACTTGTTGGCCGCATGCCGCTGCATGTTGGCGTCCGACATGCGGAACGGAAACGCATGGACATGAATGACTTCCTGGCCAGCCGCCATGCTGTCACGTGCCAGCGCATAGATCTCTTCGATCAGCGCGTCCGTCATGGCGTAGCAGCCGGCGGACTTGCACTTGCCGTGCACCATGAGCGCGTCGCCCGTGCGCCGGTGTGCCTTATCGAACGCGTTGGGGTAGCCGAGATTGAACGCCAGATGGAACTGCGAATTCGGGTTCATCTGCGTCCTGGCAACGCGGTAAAAACCTTCGGGCGCCTGCTTGTCGCCTTGCTGGAGTTTCGGCCCGAGTTCGCCCGACCAGTTGCAGATCGGATACGTTTTGAAGTGGTAGAAACGTCCGTCCGGGCGCTGCTTCCAGACCTCAAGTTCGGACTCGTCCTTGAAGATGCGCACAAAGATTGGCTGAGCCGGATCCATGCCCTTCTTGCCGAGAAGCATCATCGATTCTTTGGACAGCGGCCGCAGATGCGCTGGCGTCTCAACGGACGCGCAGCTGGCAAGCGCGCAAGCAGCCAAGCCAATCGCGGTAATGGCTGTGGCGCGGCGCAGCCTCGAAACGATGGTCGAAATCGTATGCATGGTCCCCAGGCGGCTTACGCTTACGTGTCGTCATCGGCAGGACAACCGCGACGCGCTCAACACTACACATCGAGAGCGTTAACGACCGGTAAACGTGCATGTAGTCTTAACGGCGGTTGCCACGACGATCAAGCACCCCCGACGCTGTGCTGTGGCGCCAAAAAACGGCAATTTGCTGGCTGTCGGCGCTTTGAGGTGTGGCCAAACAGGCACGATAGTCCCTGCAACCCAACCGCCAATCTACGCCACACCGCCGAGGTACAGCTTTTTGACGATATCATTGGCCTTCAAGTCATCGACCGAACGCGCGTCGACCGCGATCTCGCCATGCACAATAATGTAGCCGCGGTCGGCGATGCGGATGGCCTGATTGAAGTTCTGCTCAGCCATCAGCACGGTTAGTCCGAATTGTTGTTTCAGTTCGCCGATCTTTGTGATCGTCTGCGAAACGAGCAGCGGCGACAGGCCAACCGACGGCTCATCGACCAGCAACAGGCGCGGCGACGACATCAACGCGCGCGCGATGGCAAGCATTTGCTGTTGGCCGCCCGACATGGTGCCAGCAAGTTGGCCGCTGCGCTCTTTCAGAATCGGGAATGAGTCATAGGCGAAGGCCAAGTTCTTCTCGATGTCCTTGCGCGCGGTTTTGCGAAACGCGCCGAGCATCAAATTTTCGGTCACCGTCAGCTTTGGAAACAGCCGACGTCCCTCCGGCACCAAAGCCACGCCGAGATCGACGATGGCCTCGACCGAGAGTTTGGTCAGGTCGTGTATCACGCCGTCTAGCGTCAGCGTTACAGTTCCGCGCGTTGGGCGGACTTGACCCGTGACGCACTTCATCAACGTGCTTTTGCCGTTGCCGTTGGTGCCAAGCACCGCAACCGTCTCGCCGGCCTCGACCGACAGTGAAACGCCCGACAGCGCCTTCACGGCTCCATAGCCCGCGTCAATGCTTTTGATCTCGAGCTTAAGTGCCAAGATACGCCTCCTGAACCCGCGGGTTTGCCATCACTTCGGCGGGCGCGCCGAGGGCGATGATTTTGCCGGCTTCGAGGCACATGACGCGCTCGGAAAAGCGCATCACGGCGTGCATGATGTGTTCGATCATAATGACGGTTATGCCGTCGCGGCCAAGGCTCAGCAGGAGGTCAAGAACCTCGTCGACTTCCGAACTCGACAACCCTGCCATGGCCTCGTCCGAAACCAGCAGTTTCGGGCCAGCGGCCAGCGCGCGCGCCAACTCCATCTTCCGCAGTTCAACCTGACTAAGCGAGCCCGCATTGGCGCCAGCTTTGGCCAAAAGACCCATACGCTGGAGGATGTTCATCACATGATCGCGCTGCAGCGACGCTGAACCTGGCGTTTGCCCCGCAAAGTCGAGCGCAACCATCAGGTTCTCGATCACGGTCATGGAGCGAAACGGGCGCGGAATTTGAAAGCTGCGCGCAATGCCTTTGCGCGTACGCTTGAAAGCTGGCAGCGCCGTGATGTCCTCGCCCCGGAACACAACGCGGCCAACCTCGGGTCGGAGCGCACCTGAGATACAATTGATCAGCGTCGTCTTGCCGGAGCCGTTGGGGCCAATCAACCCGAAGCGTTGTCCCTCGGGAATGTCGACGCTGACGGTGTCAAGCGCCGTAAACCCGCCGAAGCGCTTGGTCACGCCCTCAATGCGCAGGAGTGGGGCGGACGTGCTCATGAGCCGCCTCCCTTGCCGGTCATGCGTTTGAGCAAGCCTATGATCCCCTGAGGTGCGGCCACGACGAACACGACCAGCATGACGCCGAGCACGAGCACGTTCACTTCCGAGGATATGTTCACCGTCAGCCACTGCTGCGTAACCCCGAGCAGGATTGCACCCAACACCGGTCCAATCCAATGCGAGGTGCCGCCGATCAGCGCCATGGCCAAGGCCGAGACCGAGTAGTTCAAATCAAACGCCGTGGCTGGCTGTGCGTACTGCAGATACATGGCCGATGGTGCACCAGCTGCGGCCATCAACGCACCCGAGACGACGCACGCGACCAGTTTCAGTCGCAGCGTCGGTACGCCCGTGCATTCAGCCGCCAGTTCATCGTCGCGCAGCGCCTGTAACCCGCGTCCGATTTTTGAGCCTTGGATGTAGCGTGATATGGCAACCGCAAGCACGACCAACACAGCCTGCGTAAAGAACAGCATTTTCACGTAGCTATCGAACGGCGCCATGACCGGCGGCCGCTGCATCTGGATGCCCGAGGCACCGCCGACATAGCGCCAGTTCACGACGAAGGTTTCGATGATGATGGTCAGCGCGATGGTGGCGATCGAGAAGAAGATGCCCTGCATACGCAGCGTAAACACGCCGATACCTAAGCCAAGCAAACCACCGATGCTCGCGGCAACCAGGATCTGCACAAGCAGCGGCGCGGCCATCCATTTGAACAGAAACACCGCCGTATAGATCCCAAGTCCGACAAAGGCGGCTGTGCCGAAGTTTACATAGCCCGCGTAGCCACCGAGAATGCTCCAGGCGACGGCAAGCACGATGAACTGCAAGATCACGTAGCCCGCGAAGAACGGGTACTCATTGGTGATCGTTTGCGTCATGGCGCCAACTGCCGCCAGAAACGCAGCAGCGCCAAGCCAGAAGAGTATGCCCTTGGAGGTCATGAGCGGCCTCCGTGGACGCAGCGAGCCCGAAGGTGCTCGACGCCAACTCTTGTCGACGATTTCGGAACGAAAGTTTTCGCCCCGCGTGGGAGCCCGCCGTCTCCGGCGATGATATCGGCCATCCTCATCTCCCGAACAAGCCTTGAGGACGAACGGCGAGGATCACGAGCAGCAGCGTGAACGAGATCGCGGGCGCCCAGGACGCGCCAAACAAAGTCAGCACCAACGTCTCGGACACGCCGAGAATGATGGCGGCCAGCAACGTGCCGCTCATCGAGCCAAGTCCAGCCATGACCACCACGCAGAAGGTGCGGCCGATGTAGGCGCGATCCAGCGTCGGCTCGACCGGCGCGATGATAATCAATAGCGCGCCGGCAATACCAAGCACACCCGTCGCAATGCCGAACGCCCACTGTTTAATGCGGATCGGATCGGCGCCCATGAGCCGCAACGCATCTTGATCTTGCGCCACAGCTCGAATGGCGCGGCCGGTGAACGTCCGGGAGAGATAAAGCGTCAATAACACCGTCAGCAACAGCGCCACGCAGAAGGCAACAATCTGGCGATAGGGGATGCGCATGTCGAGAATGCGCAACGATTTGCCAACATACGGCGCTGTTACGGAGCGCTGGTCGACGCCCCATTGCATGATGATCAACACTTCGATGATGAAGGCGATGCCGAAAAAGAAGGCGATACCGCGCACGCCCGCATCTGAGCCGCGTTTTTCAAATGTCTCATAATAGAGTCGGTACATCACCAGCCCAAGCAAGAAAAACAGCGGCGTGATGATTAGGCCCGCGACCAGCGGGTCAATGCCGAAGCGATCGTTCAGCACGTACACGCCGTACGAGGCGAGCACGAGGAACGCCGGGTGCGCCACGTGCGGCACATCCAGCAAGCCGAACGAGACCGACAAGCCAATGCTGACGGCCGCATAGAAGCAGCCGAGCAAAATGCCAAAGATCACCGCTTCGAAAAGCAGTTCCATCGAGAACACGTGTGAGATCCCCCACTTCTGGCACGCGCACCACAGCGCCATACTCACAACTGTCATCCTACCCCATGTGGGTAGGACCCATTTCTCTGCTTACTCGGCTTCATTTTTCAGGCATCAAGTTCCAACGTTCTGCAACGAGATCACTCACTGCACCATGGGTCCCAGGCACAAGGCCTGGGATGACAGTTTTGGGTGTGTTGGCCGCGCGGACTTTTAAGCTCGGCAGGTGTCCAGGCATTCAGCAACAGTTTCACCCGCTGCCCGCTTTCCGTTGCTTGAAATCAATTCCGCGCCTTCTCGAACGGCACGACAATTTCGCCCGATTTGAGCTTCTCGGGCGACAAGATGATCTGCTTGCCCGAGGTGCGGAATTGCTCCACGTTTTTGTCGATGACACCACGGAACTGTGCCATCAAGGTCGCGGTTTCGCGGCGTTCACCGTCAGCCGAAAACGCCATCGGGCCGACGATGGTCTTGAGTTCGGTCTCGCGCATGTACTTGGCGAGGCCTTTCTGATCGAGCGACTTGGTGGCATTGATCGCTTGCTCGAGCATCTGGCCTTGCGCGTAACCGAACGGCGCGAGGTAGTAGCCGAGCGGATCGACCTTCGCTTCGACGGCGCGCTTTTGGTACTTCTCGAAGAACTCCTTCGTGCCTTCGAAGTACATGGGCGCTTCCGGCAGCCAGGTGTTGTAGTTGACGACGCCATTCAGCAGCGAGCCCATATTTTCCATCACAGCCGTGAATTGCAGCCCAACCATGCCGCCGCCGAAAATCTTGACGTTGTCGCCTATGCCGATCTCGTTGATGGCGCGCAGGATGCCAGCCGAATCTGGCGGATAGCTCGCCACATAGACCATGTCCGCTTTGGCCGCTTTCAACGAGCGAATGATCGAGGCGAATTCGACCGTTGCGGGCGGATAGTTCTGCTCGAACACGATCGGCAGATTGCGCTTGGCCGCAACGCCCTTGGCCGCCGCCGCAACGTTCTGGGCGAATTCCTGGTCAGACGCGAGGATGGCGATGCTCTTGCCGCCCGCCTTCTGGCCAAGGTCAATGAACGACGAGGCCCAGCTGTCGGCTGGTCCCCAAGGGGCAACGTTAAACCACATGTCGTGGCCGACTTTGGCGTTCACCTGGAACGAGAAATTGCCGATCAAAAGCAGTTGCCGCTGCTTGACGAACGGCATCAGTGGCGCGGTTGGCACGGTCGCGTAAGGTGCAAGCAACAAATCGACTTTGTCGACGTCGAGTAGCTTCGCATAGATGGCCGGCGTTTCAGCCGCACTCGACTTGTCATCATAAACGACGAGTTCGACCTTGCGCCCGAGCAAGCCACCCTTGGCGTTGATGTCATCTGCCCAGATCTGGGTGCCAAGCAGGGACGCTTTCCCGCCGCCCGCAAGACCGCCCGTTTGGGCCATAGAGAAGCCGATTTTGATCGGCGCGGATTGGGCGAAAGATGTGGTGCCCGCGGCGAGCGTCGCTGCAGCTGCAGCGACACCGAGCAAGGTTCGGCGATCAACAGTAATGCGTGTCATACAGTGTCCTCCCATTCGATTTTTTTTAGTTGTTTGTTTATCTTCCGAGCATTGCCGGCATCTAATCCGCATCACCGCCCTAGCAGCGATGCCAGGAAACCTTTGCGCTCCGGCGATTTTGCAGCAGCGCTAGCGGCCGCTGCCGGCGCATTGTTGTAAGACGAGGCTGCCGCACCGTCTTTCGACTTCAGGATCTGCGACGGGTCCGCGCCGACGCGACCGCTCCGCGTATCAGCCACACCCTCGCGGCCAAGCTTCATGTCGAAGCGAATGCTTTGCAGACCAGGGATCGGGCAGGCGGGATCGTTCGCAACCACGTCGACCGCCAGATCACCCGACGAGCCAAACACCGTGTCTGAGGCCAGATACGGATCATCACGCAGATACAGCGCCGTGACGAGTTCGCGATACCCCGGAGACGCGACCAGGAAGTGAATGTGCGCGGGCCGCATACCGTGCCGCTTTTGCGCCGTGATCATGGCGCCGACCGGACCGTCCATCGGGATTGAGTAGCCAACCGGCTTCACCGTGCGGGCGAGATAGTTGCCGTCCGCATCGGTCGTGAACACGCCCCGATAATCGACGCCTGCTCCCGGTTCCTGCACATCGTAAAGGCCATCGGCGCTGGTCTGCCACACAGACACTGTGGCGTTGGCGAGCGGCTTGCCGTGGATATCAGTGACCTTGCCGAACAGCGCGCATTCCGTTCCAGGCTTTACCGTCTTGGAAATCTGGCTGCCGGCCGCAAGCTTCGGCGCCACTTCCCGATAAAATGGCCCAAGCAAGCTCGAATGCGTGCCGTCCTCGACCGCTGTCTTATCGTGCAAGCCGTTGACCAGCGCAGACAAACCAAGGGTATCGGAGAGCAAAATGTATTCCTGACGCTCCGGCGTGCACTTTTGGCCAACAGCGGTCATGAACTCGATGCCCTTAATCCACTCGCCGGGCGTTAAATTCACGTCGCGTGCAAAAGCATGCAGATGCTTAACGGCGGACGCCATGATCTCCTTGGTACGCGGATCGGTCGTCGTCGCCATCTGTTCCAAAACGGCATCGGTGATCGTCTCGGGCGTCAAGTCACGCATACAAGCCTCCGTGGCCCAGCCCGCGAGAGCTGCAAGTCGGCTTCTATGGCCGATCCCGCGCGAGACCGTATTCTGCCCGCACGAAAAAACAAGTCCCTCAGCCGCATCGCTAGTCAGCGTCGGCAACCCGTAGTCGATCCGTAGAAATGCACTTGGGCGCAAGCGGGAGCCAAGTTTGAGCCAGCACTGCCCAAGCCCGAAATGCGAAGCTGGAATTGCCTGAAGCTGGAATTGCCTGTTGATCTCTAAGGCGGACCGCGAGTATATGGCGCGGCCTCCGATGAGCTGCTGGCAGCAGTTGGGACGAGGCTGCTTTCGGAAACGGGTCGAAGACGTGGCGCGGCGCGAGCAAAGTCGGCGAGGCGGTAATCCGCTTTAGGTCGGCCTGCGGGCGTGGTGGAATTGGTAGACACACCAGATTTAGGTTCTGGCGGCGCAAGCCGTGGGGGTTCAAGTCCCTCCGTCCGCACCACGACAAAACGATTTGATACCCGACAGCGGCCAGAAACGCGGCCAAACGAGCGTTAGACTGCGGATCCCCGCGCGAAAAAATCACGATCCCGCGAGGGATCTCCTGAGACGAACGAAGAAACGGCGAGTGCCATGCAAGTTACGGAAGCGGTCTCTAACGGTCTGAAACGCGAGCTTCAGGTGGTGATTCCTAAAGGGGACATCGATGTGAAGTTCAATGACCGCGTGAAATCGTTGTGTGGCACCATGCAGTTGCCGGGTTTCCGTAAGGGCAAGGTCCCGTCGACGCATATCAAGAAGGTCTATGGTCGTTCGATCATGGCCGAGGTGCTCCAGGAAGCGCTCAACGAGACCAGCCAAAAGGCCATCACGGAACGCAACGAGCGCCCAGCGATGCAGCCAAAGATTGATATGACCGAAGACAAGGACGAGATCGAGAAAGTTTTTGCTGGCCAATCAGACCTCGCCTTCAAAATGAGTTTTGAAGTGCTGCCGCAGATCGCACTCATGGATTTTGCCACGCTCCAGCTCGAAAAAGATGTCGTGCCAGCCAGCGACGAGGAGATCGATAAGGGTCTAGCCGAATTGGCAGAACGCGGCACAAAGTTTGAAATCGTCGAGGGTCGTGAGGCCGCTGACGGCGATCAGGTGACTATCGATTTCGTTGGCAAGATCGATGGTGAGGCTTTCGAAGGCGGCACAGGTACCGACATGCCGGTGGTGCTCGGCCGTGGCGGTTTTATCCCTGGTTTTGAGGATGGCCTGAAAGGCGCCAAGTCTGGCGACCAACGCGCCATCAATGCGACCTTTCCCGACGCGTATCCGGAAAAGACCCTTGCCGGAAAGACGGCAATTTTTGACACACTGGTGAAGTCGGTTGGCAAATCTATCGTTCCGCCTGTTGACGACGACTTGGCCAAGTCGCTCGGTCTCGAAGACGTGGCGCGCCTGCGCGACGTGATCAAGACCCAGATCCAGGGACAATATGATCAGCTTTCACGCTCGAAACTGAAGCGCCAATTGCTCGACCAGCTCGATAAAGCCCACGCATTTGAGCTGCCACAGGCGCTCGTTGAGAATGAGTTCGACGGCATCTGGAAACAGGTCACAGACGGCCTCGAGCGCGCCAAGAAAACCTTCGCCGACGAGGGCAAGACCGAAGAGGGTTCGCGGGAGGAATACCGCAAAATCGCCGAACGGCGCGTGCGTCTCGGCCTCGTGATTGGTGAGGTTGGCGACAAGAACAAGATCCAGGTGACTCAGGACGAGCTGCGCCGTTCGCTCATGGAGCAGGTGCGCCGCTTCCCCGGCCAGGAACAGATGGTCTATGATTTCTACGATAAGAACCCGCAGGCCTTGACCGAACTGCGCGCACCGATTTTTGAGGACAAGGTGATCGACCACATCGTCGCCATCGCCAAGACAACCGAAAAGACAGTGACCAAAGAAGAACTTATGAAGTCGGCCGAAGAGGCTGAGGCGACCGGCTGAGGCAGCCGCTATCCCCGAACCAGTTGCAAAGGCTCGCGCCAAACCTGGGTGCGAGCCCTTTGCTCAACGCGACGGCCGAGCGACCGCCCAGCCGGATACCGCGAACGTCGCTGAGGTTTTCACCCCGACCATGTGCCCCGCTGGCTGAGCGTTGTAGCCCAACCCGAGGCCTGGGTCTTGTATACCAACAAAATACCCAGGCCCGATACCGGCCGTCCACTGAGTAAGAAGCTAGAGCATTCTCTGACGAAGTGGACACCGGTTCGTCATAGAAAATGCTTCAGAATACGGGCTTCCAGAGCGCATTCCGGTTCTATGAGATCGGAATGCGCTCAGGCGGTGCTGCGTCCCGGGCGCCGCCAACCGCCAAGCCCCCTGCTGTCCAAGCCCCCTGCTTGTCGCCAGCGCTGTGGTGCTTATAACGGCCACCATGTCACAACCGACACCAGCGGACACTTCGGTCGCCGAGACCTTGCGCACAGCGGCAGCTGTACTCGCCTGGTTTCGCGATATGGGTGCGGACGCAGCCGTCGGCGATGAGGCGCTCAATTGGCTCGTGCGCGGCAATGTGCGTCCGGGCGCGACCTTCGAAATGCCGGAAGTGGCACGGCCGCCAGCATCGGCTACGCTTCCAGTACCAGTGCGTGGATCAACCCATCCGTTACAGCCACCACAACCACTGTCACCTCGGCCAACGCCATCAAGCCCAGTATCACCTAGGCCGGCCATGCTACTGGCACCTTTCACAGCGCCGGCACCGAACCGCCAGTTTCCGACGTCAGCGCCCGACGACGCCGTGCTGGCCGCCCGCGAGACGGCCAAAGCAGCTCAGTCCATCGATGATCTGCAAGCGCGACTCGCGGCCTTCGAGGGTTGCGGGTTGAAAGCAACTGCCAAATCGCTGTGCTTTTATCGCGGCGCTGCGGCCGCCCGGGTCATGATCATTGGCGAAGCGCCAGGGGCGGAAGACGACAAGATCGGCAAGCCGTTGGTCGGCCCGGCTGGCCAGATGCTCGATAAAATGCTCGCCTGCATCGGCCTTGGTGAGGTCGACGCGCACATCACCAACATCGTCTATTGGCGCCCGCCCGGCAATCGCACGCCCACCCCCCAGGAGGTGATGATTTGCCGACCGTTTCTAGAGCGGCAGGTGGAGTTGGTGCAGCCGCAGTTTCTGGTGCTGCTCGGCGGCACCACGGCAAAGTTCATCCTGGACGACGCCGAAGGCATCATGAAGCTGCGCGGCAAGTGGCGCGACGTGACCCTCGGCAACATCACGCTTCGCGCCATGGCGACGCTGAACCCCGGCGCGCTGCTCCGCACGCCCCTGTCCAAACGCATGGCCTGGCGCGATATGCTGACGCTTGATGCGGCCCTCAAAGGTATCGGCAAGACGTAACGCCCGCCGCGACGTGTCGGACGCTCCGCGACGCCGAGCACCAGTCGTCATATGTTCGGCCCGATATGTCCGGACCGTCGGCATCAGCCCGTCAACATCAGCCCGTCGTCGGATCAGCCGCCCCGTTTGTCCTTGTACAGATCCTTGAGCGGCATCGATGAGGCCATGTTAGACTGATACGCCGGCGTCACATGCTGTACATGGCTGCGTGTGACCTCGCGGAACGACGTGCAGCCGAGCAGCGCAAGATCGGTGATGATCTCCTCCTCCAGAATTTCCAGCAGCCGCACGACCCCATCGCAGCCCCCCGCAGCCAAGCCGAGGCAATACAGCCGGCCAATCCCAACCGCATCGGCCCCCAGTGCGATCGCCTTAAGAAAGTCCGTCCCGCGCGTAAAACTGCCGTCGATGAAGATTTTGGCACGTCCACGGACCGCCTCCACCACCTCCGGCAGCACCTCCAACGAGCCGCGGCCGTGGTCCAGTTGCCGCCCGCCGTGGTTCGAGACATAGACGACGTCGCAGCCATGCTGGCAGGCGATTTCCGCATCCTCCCCCGTGCCGATGCCCTTCAAAATAAGCGGCACGCTCGGGTGTTTGTCTTTGAACCGCTTGACCTTGTCCCAATTGAATTCAGACTGGTACGCCGTGCCCGTCGCCCAGGTGCGCCACGGCTTGACGAAGCGTCGCGTGATGTCGCGCTCGCGCCGGCTGTAGGCCTGCGTGTCAACGGTGATGCAGAATTCATTGAAACCAGCGGCTGTGACGCGCTTCACGTAGTCGTCGATGAAGGTGTCGTCACCGCGTACGTACAACTGGAAAAGCCGGTGGCCGTCACCTGAGGCTTTGGCCGTGTCCTCAAGCGGCGGGCCCGTGACCGAGCTGACCATGATCGGCACCCCGAACCTGGTCGCGGCGCGAGCGGCTTCTGCGGCCCCGCCAGGATGGATCGATTCAAGGCCGCCAACCGGTGCCAGGAACAAGGGCAGCCGTGCCTTGCGGCCAAAAATCAGATGCGACGTGTCAATCTTCGAGACATCGCGCAGCACGCGCGGGCGGAAGCCCAAACTGTCGATCCCCATGCGGTTGCGGCGCATGGTGGTCTCGGTCTCGGTGGCGCCGACCAGGTAGTCCCAGACATTGGCATCGAGCCGGTTCTTCGCCGCGCGGACGAATTCATGCAGCGTCAGGTACTTCGTCTGCATCGCAGCCATGGCGTCAGACGAGATCGTATGCGGCATCGTTCACAGGGCTCCGAAGGGGCGGCTCACAGAAAATTCTTGGTCCAGCTGTCGTACTCCGCCTCGCGCGTCACGCGCGCCATCAGCGCGGCGGGCGCGACGCCTGGCAGATCGGCCGGCTTGGTGCCCTCGCGCAGCGCCTTCAGCGTGGCGTGGATCGCGGCGACCGCGGCCGAGAAAGGCTGATGCCCTTGCAGCGCGATCCGCACGCCGGTGCGCGACAGCCAATCCCGATCGGCCATATCACCCTGGATGGCACCGAGGATGATCGGCACCGGCACCGCGGCGGCC
>JANNXS010000201.1:0-4305 GCA_031409695.1 Hyphomicrobiaceae bacterium | reverse complement strand
GCCATGGCACACGTTACGACCCGAACGATCGCGTTCCTGATCTTCGACGACTTCCAGCTGCTCGACGCGGCTGGCCCCATCGCGACGTTCGAGATGCCGATCCAGGGCATGCGGCCGCCGCCCTATCGGCTCGTGGTCATCGCCGAACGTGGCGGGCTGGTCCGCAGTTCGTCAGGCGTCGCCATGCCCGCCGTGGCGTTCACTACCGTGCGCAAGATCGACACGCTGGTTGTTGCCGGCGGCCAAGGCACCAAGCAGGCGATGCTCTCCGCGCCGACGCTGGCGTTCATCCGCAAGCAGGCCAAAGCTGCGCGCCGCGTCTGCAGTGTCTGCTCGGGCTCGTTGGTCCTTGCCGCGGCGGGCGTGCTTGACGGCCGGCGCGCCACGACGCATTGGCGGCGCTGCACGCAGATGCAGCGGGATTTTCCGGCGGTCACGGTCGAGGCCGACCCGATCTTCATCCGAGACGGCAACATCTGGACGTCGGCCGGCGTCACGGCGGGCATCGATCTCGCGCTGGCCCTGATCGGCGACGATCTCGGGCAGGACATCGCCAGGCGCGTCGCGCAGGAGTTGGTCGTCTATCACCGCCGGCCCGGCGGTCAGTCGCAGTTCTCGGCGCTGCTCGATCTCGACGCCGAGAACGACCGCTTCGCCGCGCTGCTCGCCTGGGCACGCGAGAATGTCGGCAAGGATCTGACTTGCGAGAGACTCGCTGAGCGTGTCGGCATGAGCCCGCGCAACTTCGCGCGCGGCTTCAAGACCGCGACGGGTCTGACGCCGGCCAAGGCAATCGAGCGCATCCGCCTCGAAGTCGCGCGCGAACGCGTCGAGCATGGCCGCGATCCGATCGAGCGCATCGCAAGCAAGGCCGGCTTCGGCGACGCGGAACGGATGCGACGGGCATTCGTCCGAGCTTTTGGGCAACCGCCGCAGGGCATGCGGCGGATGGCGCGGGCAGAGCGGTGATGCAGCATGAAGGAGTCCGAACCCTGCTCAGACTTCGGACCGATACTGCAATCGGGCATGCCCAGCACCCTACTCCGCAGGGTTTTGCTCCAGCACGGCCTCGACGAGCGTTAGCGCCAGGGGCAACGCTGCCTCGTTCATCGACCCGCAGGCCGCTGAAATTCTGCCGCGCAGCCGGGCGGCGTCATCGCCCTTCTTGAAAGTGGCCGGCGGTTCTACACCGAGAAGGTGGTTTGGCGTGGTGCCCAGCACCACAGCGATCTTGATCAGCACTTGCAGGTTGGGTTCTGACCTGGACGACAGGTAGTGGCCGAAACGCCGTTCCGTAATTCCGGCCCGACGCGCGACTTCGGCCTGCGACAGCTTCAGTGCTGCCGCCCTTTCTTTCACGTTTTTGGCAAAGAGTTCCATGCGAACAAACTGTTCGCATCGGTTGCTCAGTCGATCCATGTACTATATTTGGGTCTAAAACCACATGGATTGTTCTCTCATGGTGAGCGCGTCCAACTGAGCCAAGTCAGGTGGGGCACGACGGGTGATGTTCCGTGGCCGGGGCCATGGCGTTGCAACATAAGGAAAGTGGGGCGAGTGCATGTCGAATGGGGTCGTGAGCAAGCCAGCTGCTCAAGAACGTCGAGATGGTGACGGCACGGCCGGCACATTGCCACCCAGCGCGGCCCGACACCCCACCCGAACGCTCTTGCAGCGTCTGATCCGAGGGGTGTTGGTTCTGGCCTCCACTTTCGTGACGATCATCCTCGCGATGGCCTTCGGCCCAGCGACGCCATGGGTGAGTTCCAGCGGCCCGATGTTGCTGTATTTTTTCATCGCCGTTTTCGTATTCGGAGCCTTGACGCCGCCGATCTTTCCCGACCGCGTGCGGAGGCCATTTCGACAGGCGGCTCGCGGCTTAGTGTTCGCGGTCTTCGCAATGCTCCCAGTCGCTGCCCCAGCCGCATTCTGCTATTTGTTCACGCCATGGCTCGGCCTTGCAATGCTCGGCCTTGGGGCAATCATCATAATGCCAATGGCGTTCTGGGCTGGCTTCATCGGAGAATCTTGGAGCTCGCGGCGGGGCAACCCGAAGCGATTGTCACGCACGGGGCCGAGCACAACGCTACCCGCAGCCACATCAGCCGCTTCGCCAACGACGTCATCGGCAACAGCACCAACCTTACCGCCGACCGCCTTGCCCGTGCCCGTGCCCGCACTGACAGGACCGCAAGCACCCAGCATCATTCCGGCTATTGCGGCAGCGGCAGCATCGTCGGCCGTTCCGTCGCCGCCAGCGATTGCACTTGCGGCCACAGGGCAATCAACTTCTATTGCCGCCGATCCTGGCGTCGGTGCATTCGCCATCTCACCGATTGCCGCGATGGCCGCCGCGACGTCGGCACCTGCGCAGCCCGCTCAGACCGCGCCGCCCCCGCTTCCGTCGACGCCTGCCAGCTTCTCGCTCCTTTGGACCGTCAAAGACAACATCATCGTGCGCCGTCCGACCGGCGCACTTCTGCTGTTCCGGTGGTTGCTTACAGCGGTGCTCGCGACAGCCGCACTTGGCGCGCTTGCTCTGGGCTTATGGCAGGTCGCGTTGATCCTGGGTCTTTGCACCTACCCCGCCATGCCCGGCGGTGGACAACCGGGCGCCTGGGTCGGTCGTTGCCCGACCTGCAAAGGAGAGGTCGTATTCCCCGATCCGACCCGATCGGCGATCCTGACGCCAATAAAGCGTCTCTGCCCCACCTGCTCGGCACCGATCGAGATCGTGCGCGATCGCTTCATCGCGATCCCCGATACGGGCCAGCGGCGGACCTGAGCCCCAGCCCCGAGGGACCGGAGCCAGTGCGTAACTCGGACCATTTTGACGAGGATAAGATCGTGAAACTCGCTGCAGCCTGTACCTCGATCACTCTGTGCTTCTTGAGGAATGCAGGGGCCGTGGACCGCATGTCTCCTACTCTTCAAGTCGCGGAGCCGAACGCCTCTTTCAGCCGTGAACGCGACTCCGTGACGGCCAAAGCGCGTCCAGTAGACCGGAGTAACGGACAGAGGAACGAGGCACCTGCCGTGCGCGTGGCCGACAAAGCTGAAGCCACCAACGTGATGAGCACGTTGATACTGTTCACGCGCATGCAGGCCCTCGGTGAGTTTTGCCCAACATGGAAGCCATTGCCGGCGAGGTTGGCAGCGCTGCTGACATTGAGCTTCGCGATATTCAATCGGGCGGGCGCTACCACGAGACCTTCGTCAGGATGCTGTCCGGCATGATGTCCGGCACCCGCAAGGACGGGCCGGATGCGACCTGTGAAGCGGCGCAGAAGTACGGCCGCTGAGGGCTGGCGTTCAAGTCGAAAAGACGCAGCGCCGGTGCGCGCGTCGCTGTGGTTCCGGCACTGTCATAGTCGCCCAAGCGCGATCCAGTCACTCTCCGCGAGTTAGATCGACCGAAGTCGGATCGCGGTCGCGTGACTTCATGCGTGCCACGCATCTAAATGGTATGCCGATTATTCTGCTGAACTATAAGAAAACTGTGGCCTTTGAATTTACGATAATGTACCTTTCTATAAATAAGATCAGAAGGTTACATGATGGCGCCCGACATCCAACAATTCACTTTCGCACCAGTTGCGACCGACGTGCAGGCGCGCGCTGAGCGCCGGCTGCGCACATGGTTGGCCGCCCTTTCACCGAACACGCGCGACGCCTACGGCAACGACCTCGCGCTGTTCGCCGCCCATGTCGGGGCGCGAGACACCTCGGGTGTGCCATTGTGCGAGCGCGCCGTTTGCGACCTGATCACCCTCGCGTCACCAGACGCCCTCGAAGTCGCCGAGAACTGGCAAGCGCACATGATCGCGACAGGTCTCTGCTCGGCGACGATCAATCGCCGGACGGCCGCGCTCAACACCGCGCTCCGGAATCTCGCCAAAGTTGGGATCGGGCCGGGCAAATTGGATCTCGATCAAGTGGTTCACGAAGCCCGACGCGAGGTCGAAGCTGCGAGCACGGATGGCGTCGCGCGCGTGGTCGCGGAGCTGTCCGCCTCTCCGTCACCGGATGCGATCCGTGACACCGCCATCTTGCTGCTCGCCGCCACCCGTGCGCTGCGCCGGAGCGAGATTGCGGCGCTGACACTTCAAGACATCGACGATGCCGCGTCCGCCATTCGTGTCAAGCGCAAGGGGCACCCCTCAGTCCCCGGCTAGCGCCGGCCGAACCAGCCGGAATGCCACCCTTGGCGCATCGGTCATGGACCGAGCGACCGCATCGGCGCAACGCAGCAGCGTTTCGCGGGCGTGGCGGACGACCTTGCCGACCGTATTGAGCACCAGAAAG
>JANNXS010000200.1:0-2011 GCA_031409695.1 Hyphomicrobiaceae bacterium | reverse complement strand
AAGAACCAACGCGTCGTAGTGCTGACGGTAGGTTTCATCTGTCGCGAGATCGTGGACGTCCACCTCGCAAGACTCGCGATCAATCGCCACGGCTTCGTGTCGCGTGCGCAGGTCGATGGCGTAGCGTTCCTTAAAGAGCGGTCCTTTCGCAACGAGCAGATCACCTTCGTTTTCATTCACGCCGCCGATGTGATAGGGCAGTCCACAGTTGGCGAATGAGGCGTATGGCCCGCGCTCGAGGACGATGATCTCGGCGGATTCATCCATGCGCCGCAGGCGGGCGGCACACGACGCACCGCCTGCGACACCGCCGATGATGACGATGGCTTTGGGAGATGAAGTTTTCATATGAGTGATGGACGCGGGGAAAGCGGACAGATTGCCCCAACAGTCTGCAATATCGCCCGGAAGCCGGATCGACGCTCCGCATTAACTGCTATTTACTCGTCAGAATGACCTTCAATGCGTGCTCACGCCCGGCGTTGCCAAAGGTGTCGTAGGCGTTGAGGATGTCATCGAGCGCGAACTGATGGGTGATGAGCTGTTGCGGCTTGAGCTTGCCGGAGAGGACCGTCTTGAGCAGCAGGTCCGTGGTCACCGCATCGACGAGTCCCGTGGTAATCGTGATGCTTTGCGACCAGAGCTTTTCAAGATGCAGGGTCGCGCTCGCACCATGCACGCCGATGTTGGCGATGCGCCCGCCGATGCCGATGATTTCCTGGCAGATGCCGAAAGTAGCGGCCATGCCGACGGCTTCAATGGCGACATCCACTCCCCGGCCGGAGGTCAGGGCCATGACTTTTTCGACGGCCTTACCATCAGTGCTGTTGATCACCTGGGTCGCTCCTAACTGCTTGGCGACTTCGAGGCGGTTGTCGTCGAGATCGATGACGATGATGTTTGACGGAGCGTAGAATTGCGTCGTCAGCAGTGTGGAAAGGCCGATGGGACCTGCTCCGATGATGGCCACGGTATCTCCCGGCAGGATGGAGCCCTTGAGCACGCCGCACTCGTAGCCGGTCGGCAGGATGTCGCTGAGCATCACCATCGAGTCCTCGTCCGCGCCATCGGGAATCGGATAGAGGCTGGAGTCGGCGAAAGGGATCAGAACAAACTCGGCCTGCGTGCCGTCGATGGTGTTACCGAGTATCCAGCCGCCCTGTTTGCAATGGGATGGCATACCGCGTTTGCAATACTCGCATTTCCCGCAAGCGGTGATGCATGAGATCAGGACGCGGTCGCCCTTTTTGAAATGGGTGACGCAGGGGCCGACTTCCTCGACGATCCCGATTCCTTCGTGGCCGAGGATGCGGCCTTCCGCGACGGTGTCCAGGTCACCCTTGAGGATGTGCAGATCGGTGCCGCAGATGGTGGTTTTGGTCATGCGCACCACAGCGTCGGTCGCCCTGTTCAGTTTGGGCATGGGGGCGTCTTGCCAGGTCATTTTACCTGGGCCGTGATAGATGAGGGCTTTCATGGGATGTTTGGTATGAAACGCATGCTGCTGAGGCATGCACTCGCCGCATCCACTCAAGCGCCCAAAATACGCGGTGAGGTGAATGCCCGCCATGGGGTGTAACCCGACCCGGGAGGCTACACATTCGGGCCGAGGAGGTCTTGGAGATTTGGAACGGCTCTCCAGTTAGAAACGATTCACCCATTGCCCCGCGATGATCACGGCCCTGCGTTTCCAAAGACGGACTTGAGGTTCACGTCGGTGATCATCATATTGTGTTAGGGGGTGGCAGCTCCAAGGTTGGAGCGAAGAATCATTTCATCCAGCTTTGCCAAAGGACAAATGTCCCGGTGCCAATCACCATGAACGCGAACGCCTGCCGAAGCCGGGCGACCGGCAAGCGCTTTGCGAAACTGGAACCGACAATGACCCCGACCGCCGCGATAACGGCGAAAACGAACGCCAGTGTCCAGCGCGGCGGAGCTTCCCCGTAGTGACTGATAAATCCGGCGGCGGAATTGAATGAAATGACGGCCAGCGAGGTGCCGGTCGCCA
>JANNXS010000199.1:0-9429 GCA_031409695.1 Hyphomicrobiaceae bacterium | reverse complement strand
GGAAGGCTTCGGGCCAGCGACTGAAATTCATATCCTTGAGCTGCCGCCCGACAAGGCGGGTGCCATGCTGCTGGAGCCGGAAGAGGAACTCGACTCTTTCGGCCGCATCGATGCGTTGGATGCGCCACACCACCACGTCGGCTTTGTCGATCGGTTTGTGCCGCAGCTCGAGAAGGCGGGTTGGACGATCACGTTTTCCGACGACTATGCGTTTCGCATCGCGCAAGGTGACCCTGAGTTCTGGGCCGATGCCATCGGCGAAGGCTCGGGGATCGACTGGTTCTCGTTCGAACTCGGCATCACCTTCGAGGGCCAGCGCGTCAACATCGTCTCGCAGCTGACGCAGCTCATTGGCTCACTACCACCGGAATTGATGTCCTTGCGGGGCGATCCCGCCAAGTTCGACGCGGCCTGCGGCAAGATCCGCATGTATGTGACGCTCCCGGACAAGCGCCTGCTGCCGTTGCCGGGTGAGCGCATCGCGCCGATGCTGCGTGGCCTGCTTGAATTGGTTGGCCCGCGCGGCGACCGCATCAAGGACGGTAAGGTCAAGTTGCACCGGGCCGAAGCGGGCGCGCTGGCCGGTTTCGAACTTAAGGACGTCGCCTGGGCCGCGAGTGCCGATCGCATCCGGGAACTCGGCAACATGCTGCGCAAAGGCGCGACGTTGAAAGCCGTCAAGCCGCCAAAATCCTTCAAGGCCACCCTGCGCGATTACCAGGGGGAGGGCTTATCTTGGCTCGATTTCCTGCGTGACTCTGGTTTTGGCGGTGTTCTTGCCGACGACATGGGCCTTGGCAAAACCATTCAGGGCTTAGCCTTTCTGTGTCGCGAAAAAGCCGAGGGCCGGCTGACCAAACCGGCGCTCATCGTCGCGCCAACAAGTGTCCTGCCCAATTGGCAAGCTGAGGCCGAAAAGTTCGCCCCAGGCCTGAAAGTGCTGTCACTGCGCGGCGCTGACCGGCGCGAACGTTTCGGCGAGATCCCGACGAGCGACATCGTGTTGACGACATACCCACTGCTGGTGCGCGATTTTGACATGATCGCGCAGCAAGAATTTCACATTGCCATGCTCGATGAAGCCCAGGCGATCAAGAACCCGAAAGCCAACGTCAGTCAGGTCGCGCACCGCATCAACGCGCGCCATCGCTTCGCGCTCACCGGCACGCCGCTTGAAAACAATCTTGGCGAGGTGTGGTCGCTGTTTGAGTTCCTCTCACCGGGGTTGCTCGGCGATGAGAGCACGTTCAAGCGCGTGTTCCGAACGCCCATCGAAAAGCATGGTGATCAGGTCGCCCAGGGGTTCCTGTCGCGCCGCCTGAAGCCGTTCATGCTCAGGCGCACAAAGGCGCAGGTGGCCAAGGAGCTGCCGCCCAAGACCGAGATCATCGAACGCATCCAGCTCGAGGGTGCACAGCGCGATCTTTACGAGACTGTGCGCGTGCTGATGGAAAAGCGCGTCCGGGAAGAGATCGACAAGAAAGGCCTTGCCAAGAGCCACATCATCTTTCTCGACGCACTCTTAAAGCTGCGCCAGATCTGTTGCGATCCGCGCCTGCTAAAAATGGATGCCGCACGCAAGGTGAAGGAGTCGGCCAAGCTCGAACGCCTCATGGAGCTGGTGCCCGAGATGGTTGCGGAGGGTCGTAAGATCCTGATCTTTTCGCAATTCACGAGCATGCTGGATCTGATTTCAGACGAACTCAAACGCGAAAAGATCGACTACGTCACCATCCGTGGCGATACCGATGATCGGGGCACGCCCGTGAAACAGTTCCAGGCGGGCAAGGTGCCCGTGTTCTTGTTGTCGCTAAAGGCCGGCGGCACAGGACTCAATCTGACCGCCGCCGACACCGTCATCCACTATGACCCCTGGTGGAACCCGGCCGTAGAAAATCAAGCGACCGACCGCGCCTATCGCATTGGCCAGGACAAACCTGTGTTTGTACACAAGCTGATTGTCGAAGAAGGCATTGAGGAGGCCATCGAGCTGCTCAAAAAGAAAAAGGCAGCACTCGCTGAAGCACTGTTTGAGGGCTCCTCCCGTCAACCCTTGCAATTGACCGAGGCAGATGTCTCCGCCCTGTTTGCCCCGCTTTCTCAGAGCCGGGACAAGCGAAAGGCCGCCTGAGCCCCGCGGCCATGGGCGACGGGGCTTAGGACGGCCGGGCTTGATAAGGGTGGCCCCGCCTGGCGGGCTTTGCCATCCAGACTGCGGCCGTGCATAATCGCACGACGTGTTGCGACAGGGGAAGTGAATGACGCCCACACTTGGCACGACCACCAGCCTCGACCGCCAGGGGTTGAAACGTTCCAATGCACCGTATCTCGACGGTCTGTTGCAACGGGCCGACGTTCGCATCCTCGTGTTGGCCGACCAGAAGCCGGTGATCCGCTCGAACGCCGAGCGAACCAAGACCGAGATCCGTTGGCTCTCGCGCGCCGAGATCGAAGCCGCCGAACTTCCGTTACAAGATCTGATCTTCCTTGGCGTCGATCGCAAAACCGGGGCTGGCCACTTCGCGCTGTCTGTAACCGAGCACCGCACCCGCCACGCCACACGGGCACTTGAACTCTTGCGACCCATTGTCGATCTGCGCTCGCTCGCGATGCAGGGCACCATGGGAGCAGAAGATCTCTCGCTCGTCGGCCAAGCAAAGTCGCTGTCCCACTGGCATGAAAACTGCCGCTGCTGTGGGCGCTGCGGCGGCACGACCCTGTTCAAAGATGGTGGTTGGAAGCGGCAGTGCTGGGCCTGCGGGCTTGAGCATTTTCCCCGCACGGATCCGGTCGTGATCATGCTGGTGGTTGATAAAAAGACCAATCGTTGCCTGCTCGGCCACGAGGCTCGGTTTGGCAAAGAGCCGCGCATGTATTCAACGCTAGCGGGCTTCATCGAAGCTGGCGAGGACATCGCGCATGCCGTTCAGCGCGAAGTGTTCGAAGAAGCGGGTGTGCATATCGGTGAGGTCACGTATCACTCGACACAACCGTGGGCGTTCCCACACTCCCTCATGATCGGCTGCATTGGCTATGCCGAAACAACCGAGATAAACATCGACCCCAACGAGATCGAAGAAGCGCGCTGGTTCTCCCGCGAGGAGGTCAAGCAGATGCTGGACCGAACACACCCGCAAAAATGGTGGGTCCCCGGGCAACAGGCCATCGCCTGTGCGCTGATCACTAGCTTCGTCGAGGGTAAAGTTTGAGGGTCACAGTTTCGCGGTCATACGGCCTGTTTCCCAACTTATCAGGGCGCGTTTGCGCGTCAAACCCCAGTGGTAACCCGCGAGCTGCCCGTCCCCGCGCATCACGCGATGACAGGGCACGGCAAACGAAATAGGGTTGCGGCCGACAGCCGTGCCAACCGCGCGTGACGCC
Organism: Hyphomicrobiaceae bacterium; assembly: GCA_031409695.1. GTDB lineage: Bacteria > Pseudomonadota > Alphaproteobacteria > Rhizobiales > Hyphomicrobiaceae > JABFRJ01. Next base: position 6,048 of record JANNXS010000199.1, on the reverse strand, counting down.
GTCGGCTGGCCGAGATGGCGCGCGATGTCACCGTAGCTGACCGCACGGCCCATGGGGATTTTCAGCAGTGATTCCCAAACGCGGATTTCGAAATCCGTGCCGATCAACACCAATCGCACCGGTTTCTCGGCCGACCAGGCCTTCGGCTCAAACACGCGGTCGGCAAGAGGCGCCGTGAGGGCTGGCTGCTCAACGAATATCGCACGCGGCCATCGGCGCGTCATGTCCTCGAGCGCTTCTCTCCGCGTTTGGGCGGCATCCTCGTTCACGAACGCCATGCCGCAAATCCCGCGCTCCGTCGCCATCACCAGCGCCTCACCGAACGGACACACATGAAAGCCATACGTGATTTTCAGTCCCTCGCCGCGCCGCTTGTAGTCTCCAGGCGTCATGGCTTCATGCGTAACAAACAGATCATGCAACCGCGACCCGCCAGAGAGCCCAACTTCGTGGGCCGTATCAAGCACGCTCGCCGCCCCCTCCAGCAGTTGCCGCGCACGATCGATGGCAATGGCCTGCACGAACTCTTTCGGAGACAAGCCGCACCAGCGCTTGAACAGCTTCTGCGCGTGCGCTGGCGATAGCTCGAGATGCCGGGCGAGATCTTCAAGCGCCGGGTGCTCGCTCCAAGTCTCACTCAAGAACATGATCGCCTTGCGGATCAGCGCATAGTCGCCGCCTTCGTCCGACATAACAGCCGGAAGTGACGTTGGGGTCGAGATTGTCTGAAGCATGACATGTATCCGATCTGCTGGCCTATTTGAACCTTACAGCCCCCAACACCGGTACACGACCCGTTTCTTGATCGCGCGAAGTGCCATCCACCACAGCGCTAGAATCGCTAAATTCTATTTTCTTTTCCGTGCTTCTGCAGCGTCGTTATAAATAACTCTTGACCGAAAAGTCCGACCGTGTTGATTATCTGCTCGTCGGCGAGACGGGTTGCTGGCAGTAACGTTCACCCAAGATAGATCAGACCGTATCATGACACGCGCTGTCCACATCAATCGATATACGACCGGGCGCTCGCGCCGCTCGTATAGTCGATTTAGTATGTAGTCGATTTAGCGCGCGCTGATCGCCGACGGATCTGGCTGCTTTGCGCAGCGTTCCGTTACCCTTCCCGCATCACTTCTCTCTGGCCAAAGAGGGGCAGCTGTTGACCGCGCTGGCGGCTCTGCGACACGATCCATCGTGCAGCAGCGAGCCCAGCCGCAACGACAGCTTCGTGCGTCAGAGGCGCATGTCATCTGAAAATGCCGAGATAGCTCAGGCGGTAGAGCGACGCGTTGAAGGCGCGTGCGTCCGTGGTTCGACTCCACGTCTCGGCACCACCTACCAGGTCGAAAACAACCATCACCCCAGCCTTTGCTTGGATGATACAAAACTTAAAAGGATAAAAACATAATCAGCGTCAGTGATCGCGAGAAACATCGCATCCACGACGGCAGGACGGTAGGCTGAAGGGCAAAGCAGCGGCTTTCTACGCCGTGATACCGACAGGTAATGCAGGTTCGTGTCCTGCACCGTCCGCCATTCATGATATCAATATCTCTCCGAGTATATCGCGGGATTAAAATTCTTGCGTCATCTATTAATTCATGCCTTATAGTCGGGTCTCTTTCCCCTCGCCCGTCTGTAAAACGGGTGGCGTCAAATCGAGGGGTCGGTGCCGGGAGGTTCGAATCCTCGGAGACCCACCATGCCGCCTGCACGCACGGCCTTGACGACAGCATCTACGCGTTCATTGCAGCGCATGCTAACTCCGGCGATAAAGGCTGGGAGGCCGCGATGACCGCAGAAACAATCCCCACTTACACCTTCGCCGCACTGATGGAGCGCACACGCTCAACAATCGAAGCCATCGATGGTTTGACCCTCACCGACCGCAACGGCGGCTTCGTCGTCGATATCGCAACCCGCAGCTGCCATGCGGCCATCGCCCTCCAGGGCGCGCAGGTCTTGCAATGGCAGCCGGCCAACCAATCGCACGATGTACTGTGGCTCTCACCTATGACGCGCTTCGGCGGCGGCACGGCCATCCGCGGTGGCGTGCCCATTTGTTGGCCCTGGTTTGGACCACATGCTGTTGCAGGCAAACCTCAACACGGCTACGCGCGCAACGCCTTATGGTCACTCACCGCCGCGCGACGAATCGACGACGACGTGGTGCTGACTTTCGAATTGCCGAGCGGGTGCGCCGGCGTCGAACATCTCGGTGGAACCGCGCGCCTCAGTTTTCACGTGACGATTGGCGCCGCACTCGACATGAGCCTGGAGACCTCCAACACGGGGCCTTCGCCGCTTGTCATCACGCAAGCATTGCACACCTATGTGCGCGTCGGGGATGTCGCGCGGATTTCAATCGCGGGCCTCGACGGCGCGACCTATCGCGACAACACCGATGGCGGGCGCACCAAGATGCAACAGGGCCCGATGACCCTTCAGCGAGAGACAGTGGCCTTATTCGATGAGGCATCCGCCGTACAAGTGCTGGCTGATCCCATCCTCGACCGGCGGATTAAAATCGCACGGACCGGTGGGCGTTCAACGGTGATCTGGAACCCTGGCGCAGCCGTCGTCAACATGGCCGATATCCCACCACCATGCCAGACAGAGTTCGTGTGTGTTGAAAGCGGCAATATTGGCTCGTCGGCTGTGACGCTCGCGCCGGGCGCGACGGCACACATCGGACAACGACTGACACTTGATCGCGCTTAGGGGCTCGGCCGACAAGTGGTCGTCCGTTGACGGGCCGTTTGAACGCAGGCCGTTTGAACGCATTCGACACCACACCCAATGTGCGCCAGAACTGCGCCAGCCCTTAGCCTAAGCCAGCCCTGAACCGAATTTCGGACCCTCGCCGGAGCGCCCCATGGCCAAAGCCGCAACGCCTGCAGTCAAAGCCCCCGCTGTCAAAAAAAAGGCTGGCCGCCGCGTCATGATCACGTGTGCCGTCACAGGCGCGATCCACACACCGACCATGTCGCCACATCTGCCGATTACAGCCGCCGAAATTGCCGAGGCGGCCATCGGTGCGCATGAGGCCGGCGCGGCGCTTGTACACGTACACGCCCGCGACCCGAAAACGGGCAAACCGGATCAATCGCCAGAGGCGTTTGCGCCATTTCTCGGTGTCATCAAACAGCGCTGCAATGCGGTGATCAATATCACCACGGGCGGCTCACCAACGATGGGGATTCCCGAACGCCTGAAACCCTGCGCGACGTTTGCGCCTGAAGTTGCGTCGCTGAACATGGGCTCGATGAACTTCGGCCTGTATCCGATGTTGCCGCGCTACGATGCGGCGGGCGGCTTCAAGTTTGATTGGGAGCGCCCCTATCTCGAAGGCAGCGACGACCGCATCTTCAAGAATACGTTCAAGGACATTGAGGGCATTTTGACGACGTGCGCCAAGAACAACACGCGCTTTGAGATCGAGTGCTACGACATTGGGCACCTCTATACGCTTCGCCACTTCGCCGACCGTGGCCTCGTTAAGCCGCCGTACTTCGTCCAATCCGTGTTTGGCATCCTTGGCGGCATTGGCCCGCACCCGGAAGATGTGCTGCACATGAAGCGCACGGCTGACCGGTTGTTCGGCGACGACTACGTCTGGTCTGTCCTCGGTGCGGGCCGCAATCAACTGCCTATCGCGGCACAGGCCGTCGCCATGGGCGGCAATGCCCGCGTTGGCCTAGAAGACAGCCTGTGGCTTGGCCCCGGCCAACTCGCCGAGAGCAATGCCCAGCAGGTGACCCAATTGCGCAAGATCATCGAAGGACTCGGTCTGGAGGTCGCATCCTCTGATGAAGCGCGCGACATCCTGCAGTTGAAGGGCGGCGATCAGGTAAATTTTTGATCCCCAACGTGCAGGCTGAGGACGCCAAAAATGCCGGCAAAACCATATCCCGACGGTCTCGACCGCTGCACGTGGCCGGGGCTCGAAGCACCCGACTACACGCACTATCACGACACGGAATGGGGCGTGCCGTGTGCGGATGACAAAAAGCTGTTTGAGAAATTGGTGCTGGAAGGCTTTCAGGCAGGCTTGTCGTGGATCACCATACTGCGAAAGCGCGAGCATTTCCGCAAGGTCTTCCACGGCTTCGACCCGGAACAGATCGCGCGCTACACCGACACTGACATCGCGCGCCTGATGGCTGACCCAGGCATCGTGCGCAACAAAATGAAGGTCGAGGCAACCATCGACAACGCGCGTGCCTTTTTGAAGCTGCAGGATCACTCGTCGCTATCAGCGTTTCTGTGGGCGTTTCAGGACGGCAAAGCCGTGGTCAACCGTTACAGAGCTCACGGCGATGTCCCGCCGAAGACAGACATCTCGACGGCCATGTCGAAGGCGTTGCTGAAGCAGGGCTTCCGCTTCGTTGGACCGACCACGCTGTACGCGTTCATGCAATCCATGGGCTTCGTCAACGATCACCTCGTTGGCTGCCATCGGCATCAGGTGTGCGCAGACATGCAAAAAGTTTGGACGGTTACTACGGCGCGGGGAAAGCGTTAGGCGGGTCTACGCCGACGGCATCAACGATTGACCACTATCATTAAACGCCAGCGACAACATCGGCGAATGCTCTGGCCGCCACATCAACATCGGCTGAGGACACGTCAAGGTGGGTGACAGCGCGAAGGCGTCGGCCATAGCCAAAGCTCATGCGAACACCCTTCGCGAGCAGGGCGGCCTCGATATCCTTTCCAGGACGGCTGAGCCCTGATAGGTCAATGAACACGAGGTTTGTATTGACCGTCGGGTTTGAAATTTTGACACCTTTGATAGCGCCAATCCGTTCAGCGAGGCGACGGGCATTGGCGTGGTCTTCGGCGAGGCGGTCCCAGTTGTGGTCGAGCGCGTACAAGCCGGCTGCCGCAATCATGCCGGACTGGCGCATGGCGCCACCGATGCGCTGCTTCCAGCGCCAACAGTCTTGGATGAACGCTTTCGAGCCAGTCAGGACGCCACCAATCGGGCAGCCCAGGCCCTTAGAGAGGTCGAGCCAGGCGCTATCGCACAGGCTGCTATAGCTTTTCGCGGTCAGGCCGCTGGCCACGGCCGCATTTGGCAGGCGCGCGCCGTCCATATGCAAGATCAAGCCATGCTTGCGCGTGGCTTTGGCGACGTCCTCCAACTGAGCCAATGGCCAGACCGCGCCGCCACCAAGATTGGTTGTCTGCTCGACAGTCACGAGACGACTGCGCGGATGATACCGGCTTGGGTCGCGAACGGCGGCTTCGAGATCAACCGCTGTGAACATCCCGTTTGCCCCGGCAACCGCGCGGCTCTGGTGACGCGCCAGCATGGCACCACCGCCGCCTTCGTAGCTCAGGATATGGCAGCCCTCAGCACCGATGATCTCATCACCAGCGGTCGTGTGCACGGCGAGGGCGATCTGGTTGCACATGGTGCCGGACGGCATGAGGACTGCCGCTTCGTGTCCAAGCAAATCGGCAACGCGCTCCTCGAGGCGGCGCGTTGTCGGGTCCTCGCCGCGCTGCTCGTCGCCCACCTCGGCTTCAGCCATCGCTTTGCGCATGCCGGGCGTCGGGCGCGTTGACGTGTCAGAAATGAAGTCGAGCAAGCGATTGTGTGTCACGAAACGCTCCAACGTTTGCCGACCCAGCGCGCTCGGCACGCTCGGCACGCTCGGCACGAGCCAATACCCACCGCCCAATGCGAGGCAACACCGATTCAAGGCGCTTGGCTTATTTCGGCGCAGCCGGCGCGACAGGAGGCTGAAGTTTGTCCAGGATTCCACCGCGCGGCGCGGTCGGCGTTGAAGGGGCCGCAGTTGCGGTCGGTTCACTCGGAACAACGGCCGCAGGTGCGCCCGGCACGCCAGGAACGGAAGGTGCGACGGGAGCGCCAGGAACAGCAGGTGTTGTAGGGCCGCTCGGGACAACCCTCGAAGGGCCGTCAAGAATTGACCGAGACGCCGGTTTTTGGTTTGCCAACAGTGTCAGTGCGATCGATGTCGCAAAAAAAGCCGCTGCGACGTACGCCGTCGTCCGTGTCATAAAGTTGGTTTGTCC
>JANNXS010000198.1:0-17617 GCA_031409695.1 Hyphomicrobiaceae bacterium | reverse complement strand
GTTGCCAACGACGACAGGCACTTTACCGATGGCACGGGCAACAGCGATGGCAGTCGCGAGGACCTCGGGCTTGGTGTCTTTACCGCGCACGATCTCAAGCAGCTTCATGACGTTGGCCGGCGAGAAAAAGTGCATACCCAGAACGTCGCCCGGCCGCTTGGTTGCCGCCGCGATTTGATCGATGTTGAGATACGACGTGTTCGAGGCCAGCACGGCGCCCGGCTTCGTGATGCGATCAAGTTCTGCATAGACGGTTTTCTTGAGCGCCATTTCCTCAAACACGGCTTCGACGACGATGTCGGCGTCCTTGGCGTGCTCCAGACCCACTTTCGGGGTGATGCGCGCCATGATCGCGTCCACCTGTTCGGCGGACATGCCGTTGCGTTTGGCGCTCGCCTCATAGTTCTTCCGAATGGTGCCGAGACCGCGCTTCAGGTTGTCCTCGTTCTGCTCAATCAACGTGACGGGAATACCAGCCGAGGCAAAGCTCATGGCGATGCCGCCGCCCATGGTGCCCGCGCCAAGTATGGCGGCTGAGGCGATTTTTTTCGGTTTCACATCAGAACCGACACCTGGCACGCGGGCAGCCTCGCGTTCCGCAAAGAACAGATGGCGCTGGGCTTTCGACTGATCGCCTGTGACCAGCTTCATGAAATATGCCCGCTCTTGTTTGAGCGCGTCGTCGAGCGGCGTGGTCAGTGACAGCGCCACGGCATCGGCGCAGATAACAGGGGCTTCGAGCCCGCGGGTTTTTGACAAAACCTCGGCACGCGCTGCGTCGAAGGCGGTCTTGTCGACGCCGGACACTTTGCTCGTGTCGTCGCGCAGGCTCGGATGCTTGCCGCCTTTGGCGATCAACTGTTCCGCGAACGCAATGGCGCCGCTCTTGATGTCACCGGTAACGATTTCGGCGATCAGGCCGAGCTTATGGCCGAGCGCCGCCGGTTGGTGCGCGCCTGAGACGATGACCTTCAATGCCTCTATTGGACCGATAGCCCGCGGCAGACGTTGTGTGCCGCCTGCGCCCGGCAGCAGGCCAAGTTTCACCTCTGGCAGCCCCCATTTCGCGTCGACAGTCGCGACACGATAGTGACAACCGAGGGCCAATTCGAGCCCACCGCCAAGTGTAGTGCCGTGCATGGCGGCCACGGTCGGGATCGGGCACTTCTCAAGCTCTGCAATCACGTCAGAGAGTCCCGGCGCCTGTGGCGGTTTGCCAAATTCGGTGATGTCGGCGCCCGCCACGAACGTGCGGCCGTCGCAATGCAACACAATGGCCTTTGCTCCGCCCTCGGTCAGGATCTTGGCCAGATGCTCGGAGATGCCTGCGCGGACCGCATGGCTCAACGCATTCACAGGCGGCGAGTTGATGGAGATGACGGCTGTAGCACCGTGGCGGGCTGAGGTGACGACGGACATGATTTACCGCTCCGAAGGTTGACGTTGGCGTCAAGATAGCGCCTGCGGCGGCGAGCGCAATGAAGAAGGTTAAGTGAGGGTGGCATGAATTCGCCTCACCCGTTCGCCTCCCGCAACAGCTCATCAGCGGCCGCCCGCAGGATGTCTTCACGCGCGCCGCCGCCGTAGACACTTTCGCGGCCCATTTCGAGCAACACCGGGATCGACAAAGGCGAGACATAGTCGAGCATCATGTGCCGGATCTTGCCGGTCCCATTCAAACCGGGGCCTGCTAAACCTGGGCCCGCGATGCGTCGCAAAAAATCCCCGAGGCGCGCAATATCGAGCAGGCCCGTGGCACAATCCGCCCACGCCGCTTCGAGGAGAATGTGGTTGGGTTCGTGCTTGCGCAGCACGTCGTAAATGAGGTCCGAGGAGACTGTAATTTGCCGGCCACTTTTTTCCTTTCCGGGGTGGCGGCGTTCAATGAGGCCTGCAATGACCGCGCAATACCGAAACGTGCGCTTCATCAGGCTCGTCTCGGCGAGCCAGGCCTCTAAATCATCGCCGAGCATATCCTGGTCGAAAAGTTTCGACATGTTCAACCGGCCGGAACTCGCGAGCGCATTCAGGTCCCCCAAGCCCCAGATCGCCAGCGAATAGTCGTTGCAGACAAAGCCAAGAGGTTTGCCGCCGATCCGATCAAGTCGGCGCGTAAGAAGCATTGCGAGCGTCTGATGCACCAGGCGGCCTTCGAAGGGATAGACGACCATGAAGTGCTTGTCGGCACGGGGAAACGTCTCGACCAGCATCTCTTCTGGCTGAGGAACAGTTGAGCGCTTGGCCTGCAGATCCAGCCACTCGGCAACCGGCACGGGTAGGCGTTTGGCCCGATCCGGTGCCGCAATCATGGCGCGCACGCGCTCGGCAAGATGTGTTGACAGCGGAAACTTGCCGCCTTGATAGGTCGGGATCTTTGGCTCTTTGGCGGCCGAGCGTGAGACGAAGGCGTCAGTGTCGATCAGCGCTTCAAAGCGGAACACCTCACCGGCGAAGGCGAAAGTGTCGCCGGGTGACAACTGTTCGATAAACCATTCCTCGAGCTCACCGAGAACACGCCCACCGGCGAAAGTGGCTTTGCCTGTCGACGAGCGGCGTGGACGCGCAACCCGTACCTTGATCATCGGCGCCTCGATGATGGTGCCGACATTCATGCGATAGGGTTGGGCAAGTCTCGGGTGGGCAAGCCGCAGGCGGCCATCGTCCGTCTCGCGAAGGCGGGCAAACCGGTCGTAGGCCTTGAGCGCATAACCGCCAGTCGAGACAAACTGGATCGTTCGATCAAAGGCCTCGCGTTTGAGGCTCGCGTAGGGAGCGGCGGTGGTCACCTCAGTGAAAAGATCATCAGCCTTGAAAGGCCCGGCGCAAGCGCGGCCCCAGACATGTTGTGCCAGCACATCCAATGCCCCCGTGCGCGACTGTACCGCATCCTGCGCTCCATCGGCCGCGGCCTCCAAAGCGGCGCGGCATTCAAGCACCTCAAACCGGTTCGACGGCACCAGGATCGCGCGCGATGGTTCATCCAGCCGGTGATTGGCGCGGCCAACGCGCTGGATCAGGCGGCTCGCGCCCTTGGGCGCGCCGATGTTGATCACGAGGTCAACGTCGCCCCAGTCGATGCCAAGATCGAGTGTCGATGTTGCGACAACGGCCTTAAGTTTGCCTGCCGCCATGGCCGCTTCGACTTTGCGCCGCTGGGCAACATCAAGCGAACCGTGGTGGAGCGCAATGGGGAGGTGATCTTCATTGAGCCGCCAGAGCTCTTGAAACACCAGCTCGGCCTGACTGCGCGTGTTGACGAACAACAGCGCAAGGCGCGCCGATTTGAGGATCTCGTACACGGCCGGCATGGCGTATTTGGTCGTGTGGCTGGCCCAGGGCAGCGGTTCATCCGTCTCAAGGATGGTGATCTCGGGCGCCGCCCCGCCGCGCACCTCGACGAGATCGCCGAGGTGTATCGTATTACTTGCATCGCGCTGGGCCTCAACATAGGCGCGCAGCTCCGTTGGCCGGGCGACGGTTGCCGATAGGCCCGTAATCGCGAGGTCAGGCGCCAGGGCCCGCAGTCGCGCAAGACCAAGTGCAAGGAGATCACCGCGCTTGGACGCTGCAAGGGAATGCAATTCATCCAGAACGATGCGCTTCAAGCCGCGGAACGTGTGGTGAGCATCCTCATGGCTGATCATGAGAGCCAACTGCTCAGGCGTGGTCAAAAGCATCTGGGGCGGGCGTAACCGCTGGCGCTGCTTTTTGCTTTGCGGTGTATCGCCGGTGCGTGTTTCGATGGTGACGTTGAGGCCCATCTCGGCAACGGGGATCATGAGGTTGCGCTGGACATCGGTTGCGAGTGCCTTCAGCGGCGAGATGTAGAGTGTGTGCAGATCATCCGGCGCGTCGGCGTGGTCCAGGGCGGCCAGACTTGGCAGGAAGCCCGCAAGCGTCTTGCCAGCGCCTGTCGGCGCAATAAGCAGCGTCGAACGGCGCTGCGCTGCCTTTTCCAGCATCGCTAGCTGATGCGGCCGTGCGGACCAGCCCCGCGACGCGAACCATGTGCGAAACCGCCGAGGTACCAAGTCTTTGCGGCGCGCGGACATATGATAGACTGTCTCCTGAAACGGTACTTTGATCCATCGACGTTCTCGTGCCGTACTGCAACCCCAGGAGAACGCCGTTTTATGCAGCGAGCCATGCCACGCCTGAAAATCGCCGTCGCCGGTTCTGGCATTTCGGGTCTTTCGGCTGCTTGGCTGCTGTCGTTGTCGCATGACGTGACGCTCTTTGAGCGCGATCCGCGACTGGGAGGACATTCAAATACAGTGCACGTTGACGACGCCACAAAGCCTGTCGCGATTGACACCGGCTTTATCGTCTACAACACCGCTTGCTATCCGAACTTGATTGCCCTGTTTGCACATCTTGAGGTGCCAACAGCGGCAACGAAGATGGGCTTTGCTGTCTCGCTTAACGGGGGCCGATATGAATACGCCGGTGGCTCCGGTGCGCGCGGGATGTTTGGCCAGCCCTCAAACCTGCTCAATCCCGCGCACTGGCAGATGGTGCGAGACATTTGGCGTTTCTTCCGCGAGGCGGAGGCACTCACACGGGACGATGCCGACCATACGGTTTCCCTTGGCTCATGGCTGCAAACACGCGGCTATTCGCAACCCTTTATCGACCGTCATATCTTACCGATGGCGGCCGCGATCTGGTCGGCACCGGCGTCGGCGCTGATGGGCTATCCGGCGGTTGCGTTTGCAAAGTTTTTTGCCAACCATGGTCTCCTGCAGGTGCGCAACCGTCCACAATGGCGGACGGTTGTCGGTGGCAGTTGTGTCTATGTTCAAAAGCTTCGGGACGCCTTTAGGGGTGACATCGTCATCGGCAATGGTGTGCGCTCTATCAGCCGTACAGCGGCCGGAGTCGACCTCATGCTTGAAGATGGCTCATCGCGCCGATTTGATCATGTCGTGTTGGCGGGCCACGCCGACGACGCCCTCGCAGTCTTGCGCGATGCAAGTGCTGACGAGAGAAACCTGCTCTCGGCCTTCACCTATCAACCGAACACGACCGTCCTGCATCGCGATCCGTCGCTGATGCCTCAGCGCCGGGCAGTTTGGTCAAGTTGGAACTATGTCGGCGTCGCCGGGCACGATGACCTGTGTGTCAGTTATTGGATGAACGCCTTGCAACCCCTGCCGACGAAGACAGACTATTTCGTGACGCTGAACCCGCCGCGCGATCCGGCACCCGGCACCGAACACGCGCGGTTCGACTACAATCACCCCATATTCGATCGGCGCGCACTTGAAGCCCAGCGCGACTTACACCTTATCCAGGGGCCGCGACGGACTTGGTTTGCCGGCAGCTACTTCGGCTCCGGTTTTCACGAGGACGGATTGCAGGCGGGGCTTTGGGTTGCCGAGCAACTGGGCGGCATGCGTCGGCCTTGGACAGTCGAGAATGCGTCAAGCCGGATTTATCTAGGTGCCACGGTCGAGGCTCGCCCCTTGGCGGAGGCCGCGGAATGAGGGCAACGCGTGCATCTGCTTTGCTGTGTCGCGGCGATGTCGTGCACAAGCGCCTGCGCCCGAAACTGCATGCCCTGCGCTATCGGGTGTTCTCGCTCCTGATCGACGTCGACCGCATCGACGAGGCCGTTCGGGACTGCCGGTGGCTGTCGCACAACCGCTTCAACGCGATCTCGATTTACGATCGCGACTTTGGCCGCCGCGATGCGCGCGCGCTGGGTGACGATGTACGCGACGCGTTCGTGCAGGCCGGACATGACGTGAGCGGTTGCCGCGTTCTCCTGCTCGCCTATCCCCGCCTGCTCGGCTTTGCCTTCAATCCGCTGGCTGTGTTCTTTCTGATGGACGCGACCGATCAGATGCGCGCCCTGATCTATGAGGTCTCCAACACCTTCGGCGAGCGCAAGCGTTATGTCCTTTCCGCCGGGCCGAACCGCGGCGGCGTGTATGCGCAAACGACGAAAAAGGAGCTGTTTGTTTCACCATTCACACCATCTGTCGGACACTATTCGTTCCGCGCCGCGCTCGATGATGAGCACGTGGTCGTAGCTGTGCTTTTACGAGATTTTGCTGGGCCACTGATCAAGACTCACTTTTCAGCCGTACCAGAACCGCTAACCAGCAATGCGGCCTTCAAAGCAGCGATTGCATTCCCCCTCATGAGCCTCAAGGTTGTGGCGGGAATTCACTGGGAGGCGGCCAAGTTGTGGGTGAAGGGGGTGCCGCTGGTCCGGCGTCATCGCTCACCGCGCTACTCGATATCCTATCAGCCGCCGGTCGATGGCCAGGCGGCCGAAAGTCTCGCTCCGAAAGTGCCTCATGTCTGAGAACAATGTCGTCGACCGCGGTATCAACCTGCCCACTCCCCAGCTTGGCCGCCGACGTGATCGTGCGATTTTGGCTGTCTGCAAGGCGGCAACGCGGCGCTTGGCCAATGGGCGCATCAGGCTCACTCTGCCGTCGGGCGAAAGCGCGGTCCTCGGCTCTGGTGGTTCCGACGCCGCGATGGCTGCGGTCTCTTTGGCTAATTTTCGCGTGTTTGCGAAATCTCTACGCCGTGGCTCGATCGGCTTTGCCGAGGCGTACATGGCTGGCGACATCAACTCGCCAGATCTTGGCAACGTTTTTCGCTTCTTTATTTCCAACCAGCGCACGCTCACAACAGCAGGCCGGGGCCATTTCAAAGTGCGGCTTGGCGATAAGTTGTGGCACAAACAGAATGACAACACCCGTACCGGCAGCCGGCGCAACATCGCGGCACACTACGACCTTGGCAATGCCTTCTACGCCCCCTGGCTCGATGCATCGATGACCTATTCGAGTGCCATCTATGGCGCACAGAACGACACGCTCGAAGTGGCCCAGACCCGCAAGCTCGATGCCATCGTTGCGGCCCTTGATCTGACACCGGGTATGCGTGTGCTTGAGATTGGCTGCGGTTGGGGCGCTTTAGCCGAGCGTCTCGCGCGGGCAGGGGCAGACGTCACTGCAATCACGGTCAGTCAGGAGCAGTTCGCGCACACTCAGGCCCGCATTGCCGCAGCGGGCCTAAGCGACCAGGTCACTGTTGCATTTTGCGATTATCGTGACGTCACCGGAACGTTTGACCGCGTGGTTTCCATAGAGATGGTCGAGGCCGTCGGAGAGGCCCATTGGCCCACCTATTTTAATGTCCTACATGACCGCCTGAAGCCGGGCGGGCATGCCGTGCTGCAGGCCATCACCATCCACCCGGATCGTTTTGAAAACTATCGCGCGAAAGCTGACTTCATTCAGCGATTTATCTTTCCTGGTGGCATGTTGCCGCCGCCGGAGCGTCTGGGCGCGGAGGCACGGTCAGCGAAACTTCATTTCACCCCTATTGAGACCTTCGGCGAGAGCTATGCCAAGACGCTGGCGGCTTGGCGGGATCGTTTTGAGGCGGCGTGGCCAGTGCTCGCGCCGCTCGGCTTCGATGAGCGCTTCCGGCGCATGTGGATTTATTACCTCAGCTACTGCGAGATTGGCTTTGAGCAAGGCGCGACCGATGTCGGTCTTTACCGCTTCGCTCGGACATAACCCCCATGGGCAATCCGATGCAGCGGCACATCAAAGCGTTGGCGTTGGCGCCCCCATCGCCGCGCAATGCCGCGACGCGACCCGCCGTTTCTGATCTGGGGTGCGCCCATGACAAATGACCAGCGTGCATATGACCATCGGGCAGAAACGGGTGGGCATTTCGCCGATATCACAGAGTTCCTCGCAGGTGAGACGCGGGCTTACGGTGTCTTCCAGGACCGCTTCGGGACGGTCCGGCGCTCGTTCGAAGTCACCGTCACCGGCATATGGGACGGCCCCGTGTTCGTCCTCGACGAAGCCTTCGAATACGACGATGGCGAGCGGGAAGCGCGCCAATGGCGCTTAACCCGGGGCGCGGCCGGGCGCTTCACCGCCGCCTGCGCAGACTGCATCGGCACAGCGCAAGGTCTGTCGGACGCCAACGGATGGCGCATGCGCTACCGGTTCAGACTGCGACTTAAAAAACGCACGCTGTCGGTCCAATTTGACGATCGGATGATCCGCGTCGGTCGCCATTTGGCAATCAACCGGGCCTCGGTCAGTAAGTGGGGGATCACTCTGGGCGAGGTGATGATCGTATTTGAACAACAAGCCGAAACCAGAGGCGCCTCTGGACACTCCCCGGCGGTTGGCTAACCCATCAGTTTAGTCAGGAGTCGCGTGATTGCGGTTGCACTGTCGGCCGCGACCTGCAACGCGTCCGGTTATCCGCAACTGGCCAGCCACCTTCACCTGTACCGAGTGCCTATGACCCAAGCCCTAAATACCCTGACCGCGACCGAGGCAGCCAACGGAATTGCGAACCGCGACATAACATCGACCGCGCTGGTGGAGGCCTGCCTCGCTCGGATTTCGGCGCGCGATGGGGAGGTCAGGGCGTTTGTCCATATCGATCCCGATTATGCGCTCGCCCAGGCCAAAGTTGCAGATGAGGCCACGCGCCATGGACGAGGCGTCGGCCCTCTGCATGGTGTGCCGGTGGCCATCAAGGACATCATCGACACCGCGGATATGCCGACCCAACACGGCTCGCCATTGTTTAAGGACAAGCGACCCGAGACCGACGCGGTGTGCGTTTCAGCGTTACGCAAGGCGGGTGCGGTTATCCTCGGCAAGACCGTGACGACGGAACTTGCGACGCTGACACCCAATGTCACATACAATCCGCGCAATCTCGGCCACACGCCTGGCGGCTCGTCCTCTGGCTCGGCGGCAGCGGTCGCCGATGACATGGTTCCCTTGGCACTTGGTACGCAGACCGGCGGCTCGATCCTCCGGCCGGGATCTTTTTGTGGCGTATATGGCTTCAAACCGACCTACGGGCTCATTCCGCGGACTGGCGTGCTCGACCAATCGAAATCGCTCGACACCATCGGCGTTTACGCGCGCAGCATCGAAGATCTGGCGCTGATCACCGATGTGCTCGCGGTGCACGACGACCGTGACACGGCCAGCCTTAACACCAGTCAAGCCGGTTTGCGCAGCATCGTCATGGAGCCGTGGAAGGTGCGGCCGATCTTCGCGTTTGTGAAAACGAGCGCCTGGGAGGAGCACGCGGAGCCCGCAACAAAGGAAGCCTTTGGCGAGTTGATCGAGACGCTGGGTGCGCAGGTCACCGAGATCAGCATCGACGAAACAACACGTCTTGGCATGGCAGCCCACCGCCTCATCGGCGACGTCGAGCTGGCCACGCGCTTCGGACCGCTGTTGGACACGCATCCAGAGCTGATCTCGCCGCGCCTCGCCAAGCAGATCGAAGGCGGCCGGGCGATCAGCGGTACGGCCTACTTGAGTGCGCTTGACCAGCGCGAGAAGCTGTATGACGGGCTGTTGCACCTATTTCGCGAGTACGGCACCATCCTGACGCTCGCGGCGCCCGGTCCGGCGCCGATGGGACTTGGTAGCACGGGCAACCCGATCTTCAACGGTTTCTGGACCTTTATGGGCACGCCCGCCGTCACGTTGCCTTTGCTCGAGATCGGTGGCTTGCCGGTTGGTGTGCAGTTGATCGGCCCACGCCAGGACGATGGCCGCCTGCTGCGCACGGCGCGGCAATTGGTTGAGCAGTTGGCTGAGGCATAAAGGCGGGCGGCGGGGATCGCGATGGCAGCGAGAGCGCCTCCCGATCTGATAGACTCGGAGTGGCCTCTAGCAGTCCATGTGTTGACGCATTTTCTCCGACGAAATTGGCGTCCACTTCGTCGGTAAATGCTCGAGACGGGTCCGTCACATGCGATCAGATGCCGAACCGCCACCAATTTGCCCTGACGATCAGCAACGTCAGGACATGGGCGATTGTCTCAGCCAGAGACACACACGCAAGGTGTTTCAAATGTGGAGCTATCCCGGCGGCGAGCCTGTGACTGTGGTGTCTGGCCGAGGTCAGACGCTTATGGGGCAGCATCGTCTCCGCCAAACGAGGCGGCCGTTGGCAAAGCGGTTAGCATCTGTGTCGCTCACTGCGGCTTACATTACTCTGGCCGGGGCTGCTTTGGCCGCGGTCGCCCTGGCTGAGCCGCTCGACGACGTGCTGCGCATCCTTAACGCCACGCCGGCTGCGAAGGATCAGACCGACCTTGCAGCCCACCTCGAAACGTCCGGTCACTGGTCGTTCGCGAGCCGGGCTGGCGAGCGCTTCACGGCCTCAGGCGGGGCGGAACTGGTGCGCGCGATCGACACGCTTGCGCCACGCGCCAAGATCGAAGGTCACCGTCTGGTCGTGCACCTCTCGCAGGCGACGCTGCACGCACCCACCGTTGATCTTGTGGCCCTGCCCAAGGCGACGGCACTGCGCGCATTGGTTGGCGGGGAAAGCGTGCCGGTGACGCTTCCCGTGAAACTACCCGCCTCAGTTCCCGCGTCCGAGCGCGCGAGCGCGCGGCCACTGCTGATGGTGACACAAAGTATTGCGTTGATCGCTGACACGGATCGTGCGTTTTTGAGCGCCTACGCTCATTTAACCCGCCGTGTCCCCGCGTTCAGTATGCGGGTCCTTGGCTTGGAGCCCGGTGCGCCGCGCGTGCTATCCTCCTCGCCGCGCGTCGACCTGTCGAGCAAACAAACGCTTGTTGATCTGGTTGATCCCTCAGCGGTGGCGGAGGCGTTGTCGGGCGCGCCGCGACAGACCGTGCTCATTAAAGGTCGTCTTGATGGCGACGCGCTCCTGACGCGTGGCACGACGGGCGGGGATATGCGGTCGATGCTCAAAGATATCGAAGCAGCAGCGGCCGCGAACGATATCACTCTGTTCGTACTCGAGTCGACAGCGCCCCAGCCGGGTGGGCGCAATTGGCTGTGGCAACCCGTCTTCGATAAGGTACCACCGACCGGGGCATCGTTGCGGATCGTCGACCTCATCGCGACCGTGTCGGACGGCACGCCACTTGTCATCGCAGCCGAGGTCCGAGCTGGACGCGTGCACTTGACGGCGCAGCCTGCCAAAACCGACAGCGGGCGCTCTCAAGCCGAAGTCTGGTTGAGGCGCGTTGGCGACGCGGCAAAGGATCTCTTCGGCGCCGCACCGCCGCGGTCGCTCATTGTGTCGTTGCCGTCCGTGGATCGGCAAGATGAACTCTCGCGGCGGCTCATTGGCTGGTTGCCGTCAGTGGTGCCGCTTGGCTACGGCGGGTTGCTCGCATTCGGGCTGCTCGGCTGGTCGACATCACGACGGTGGTTTGCACGGCTTTGGCCGCCGGAGACGGCCGGCGAATATGCAAACGGACTGGGTCACGCTGCGGCGCGCGCAATTCGGGCATGCGTCTTTGTGATTGTGTTCATTCCGGCTGTCGCTATCGTAGCGGTTCCAGCACACCTGCTGGGCCTTGTGAAACGCGCGCCGAAAGCTGGCCCATGAGCTTAGACCTTGAAGGTCTTCTTGTTGTCTCGATCGAGCAGGCCGTCGCCGCCCCCTATTGCGCCTCGCGGCTTGCAGATGCCGGCGCGCGCGTGCTTAAGGTTGAGCGCCCCGAAGGTGACTTCGCGCGCCGCTACGACGCCTACGTCAAGGGGCAGTCGAGTTACTTCGTCTGGCTCAACCGCGGCAAGGAAAGCATCACCCTCGACTTGAAGAGCGCGGACGATCAGCGCCTGCTGGCACGCATGTTAGTCAAGGCCGACGTGCTGATTCAGAACCTTGCGCCCGGCGCCCTGGAACGTCTCGGCTTCGCGTCGGCCAAACTGCGCGACATGCACCCACGCCTCATCACCTGCGATATCTCCGGCTATGGCGAGGACGGCCCCTATCGCGAGATGAAAGCCTACGACTTGCTGGTGCAGGCCGAGACCGGACTTGCCTCCATCACCGGCGGTGCTGATGCTCCGGCCCGTGTCGGCGTCTCCGTGTGCGATATCGCAGCCGGGATGTATGCGCATACGGCAATTCTGCAGGCGCTCTACGGTCGCGAAAAAACGGGCCTCGGGCGCGGCATCAAAGTGTCGTTGTTCTCTGGCATGGCCGACTGGATGAACGTACCGTATCTCCAAAGGAAATACGGTGGCTTTTCGCAGCCGCGCACGGGCGTCAACCATCCGACGCTTGCACCCTATGGGCGCTTCACATGCCGGGACGGCGACATCTTGTTTTCGGTGCAGAATGAACGCGAGTGGGTGAAACTGTGTGAAGTCGTGCTTGGCGAGCCAAATATCGCGACGCGTCCTGAGTACAATGGGCCGAGCGAACGTCTCAAGAATCGCGCGGCACTGGACGCCCACATCGACGCCAATTTCGCCAAGCGCACACGGGCCGATGTCGCCAAGGCTTTGAATGATGCGGAAATGGCCTACGGGTTGATCAACGGCATCGATGGTTTGATTGATCATCCGCAACTGAAAACGATTACCTATTCAACGCCTGAGGGCGAAGTTGCCGTCATCGCACCAGCGGCGGCCATTGCAGGTGACAAACCTACATACGGGCCGGTGCCAGCGATCGGGCAGCATTCCGTGGCAATCCGCAAGGAATTCAGTAACGAGAGGTTCGCTTGAAACGCCTGCTGACGACGCCGTATGAGCGCCGTATGAGCGCCGTATGAGCAATGGCGGGCTGACGCCGCGGGCTGCGGTTTAAACCAAACCCTGTCGCCCACAATACGCCACCCACAGGACGTCAGTTGCCATTCCCGCCACAGGCGCTAGTGTTCAACCACCCAACGGAAACGACTGAGGTCCCCCATGCGTTATGAAGCTCCAGATACGGCTGAACAGGCCTCGAAACTGCTCGCCGCTGAGGCGGGACTTGCGCGCGTGCTTGCCGGTGGCACGGATTTGCTCGTGCAGATGCGGACGGACGTGATCGATCCCGTTCTGGTGGTCGATATCAAGCGCATCACCGAGACACGGACCATCAAAGAGGAAGCTGGTGGCTTTCGCATCGGGGCGGCCGTCACGGGCGCGGAGTTAAAGGAGCACGCGACACTCAAGGCGGTCTGGCCCGGGCTCGTCGAAGCCTCAAACCTGATTGGCTCAACACAGATCCAAGGCCGTGCCACGCTGGGCGGCAATCTGTGCAACGCGTCCCCGGCAGCCGACAGCGTGCCAGCTCTCATTGCGGCTGGCGCAAAAGTAACCATTGTCGGTCCGTCTGGCCGCCGCGAATTGCCCGTCGAAGACGTTGTCACCGGGGTGCGCAAACTCTCGCTTGCTAAGGGCGAACTGGTGACTTCGTTCCTGTTGCCGCCGCGGGGCGCGCACGGTGGGGACGCCTACATTCGCTTTACGCCGCGCACCGAGATGGACATCGCGGTCGTTGGTTGCGCGGTCTCGCTGAACCTCGACGCCTCTGGAAAATGCACCGGTGCGCGCGTTTCGCTCGGCGCGGTCGCTGCAACGGCGCTGGTCGTCACAAACGCAGCCAACGCGCTCATCGGCACGATGGTGGATGACGCTGCAATCGAAAAAGCCGCTGGTGCTTGCGCGGACGCCTGTAAACCCATCGACGACAAGCGCGGCACCATCGAGTTCCGCGTCAAGATTGCCAGCGTCCTTGCAAGACGCACCATCGCCAACGCGCTTGCGCGGGCGAAAGGCCAGACCGTGAAAGGGCTCTACTGATGTCCAAACACCACGTGCATCTCAAGGTGAACGGCGACCCCATCGAGGTGCTCGTCGCGCCCGATGAAACGCTACTTGACGTCTTGCGCAATCAGTTGGGCCTGATGGGCACCAAAGAGGGTTGCTCAACCGGTGACTGCGGCTCCTGCTCCGTGACGGTCGACGGGCGCCTTGTGTGTTCTTGCTTGATGCTCGGCGTTGAAACCAACGGCAAGTCGATCGGCACCATCGAGGGGCTTGCATCCGGCGATAAGTTGCATCCGCTGCAGGAGAAGTTCCTGGAGCACGCGGCACTCCAGTGCGGCATCTGCACGCCAGGCGTTCTTATTGCTGCCAAGGCGCTTCTTGAGCGGAACCCGGACCCGAGCGAAACGGAGGTCCGTTACTGGCTCGCGGGTAATCTTTGCCGCTGCACCGGCTATGATAAGATCATCCGCGCGGTCATGGCGGCGGCGGCTGACATGCGGGCCATGCCGGCGCGCGCCTAACGCCCGCTCGAAGCTCACCAAACCCTCTCCACGCGACAAGCGGAGAGAGGGCACCAGCCATTCCATCGTCCGCTCCTCGCGAGGCTCGCCATGCAAGACGCCCCCCCATCCTCATCCGCCTTCAAAGTCATCGGCACGCGCCCCGTGCGGCCCGACGGGATCGACAAAGTCACGGGCCGCGCGCGCTTTGGCGCAGATTTGCACATGCCCGGCCAGATCACCGGGCGCGTGCTGCGCTCGCCGCATCCCCACGCGCGCATTTTAAGTATCGACACGTCAGCCGCGGCGGCTCTCGAGGGCGTTAAGGCCATCGTCACGGCCGCCGATTTCCCGGATCACGCGAGCGTTGAATTCGGCGCCGGCGAGGGCTCCGCCAACTTCCACTACATGACCCGCAACGTGCTGGCGCGCGACAAGGTGCTGTATGAGGGGCACGCGATCGCCGCCGTCGCCGCCACCAGCGATGCCGTGGCCAAGCGTGCGTTGAAGCTGATCAAAGTCGCCTACGAAGTCCTGCCGCACGTGATCGAAGTCGAAGCGGCCATGCGTCCGGATGCGCCAATCCTGTTGCCGGGTTTGCGCACGGGTGGCGTAAAACCTGCGCCAACCGTCGACAGCAACATTGCCGCCCGTGTTGAATTCGCGCTGGGCGATCTGGATGCGGGCTTCAAACAGGCCGATCACATCATCGAACGCACGTTCCACACCCAATCCGTGCACCAGGGCTACATTGAGCCACACGCCTGCGTTGCCAGCGTTTCGGAAGACGGCAAAGGCGAGCTGTGGGTCTCAACCCAGGGCCATTGGGTTGTGCGCTCCTATTGCGCCCGCCTACTCGGCTGGGATGTGTCCAAAATCAAAGTCTCGGCCGCTGAAATCGGCGGCGGCTTCGGCGGCAAGACGGTGGTCTACCTTGAGCCGTTGGCCCTGGCGCTGTCGCGCAAATCGCGCAAACCCGTGCGTATGGTCATGACCCGCGAAGAGGTGTTTCGCGCGACGGGCCCGACCTCGGGCGGCGTCGTTCGGGTCAAGATGGGCATCAAGAAAGACGGCACGATCACAGCCGGCGAAGCTGAAATCAAGCTGATGGCCGGCGCTTTTCCAGGCTCCCCCCTCGGGCCGGCCTGTATGACGGCCTTCGCACCCTACAACATGGCAAACGTGAAAGCTTTTGGCTACGATGTCGTGGTCAACCGCCCGAAAGTGGCCGCCTATCGTGCGCCGGGCGCGCCTATCTCGGAATACGCAGTTGAGTGCGTGATTGACGAACTCGCCAAGTCCGTCGGCATGGACCCCGTTGAATTGCGCCTCAAGAACGCGGCCAAGCAGGGCACCAAAGCCGCTTACGGCCCAACCTTTGGCCCGATCGGCATGGTCGAGACGCTCAACAAGGCCAAGGAAAGCGCGCACTATGCGACACCCTTGAAAAAGAACCAGGGCCGCGGTGTCGCCTCGGGTTTTTGGTTCAACATCGGCGGCGAGACGTCGGTCTCGCTGGCGCTCAACGAAGACGGTTCCCTGGCGCTCTCGGCTGGTACGCCCGATATCGGCGGTTTGCGCGCGTCGCTCGCCATGATGGCGTCGGAGGAATTGTCGGTTCCGCTCGATAAAATCCGAGTACAGATTTCCGACACCGAAGTGCTCGGCTATAACTTCTTGACGGGCGGTAGCCGCGCCACGTTCTCGTCCGGCATGGCAACAGTTGAAGCCGCGCGCGACATCAAACGCGAGGCCGTTAAGCGCGCCAGCAAGCTCTGGGAACTGCCGGAGGAAGCCATCGAGTGGGAAGGCGGAAGCGTTCGCCCAGCCGGCCCGAACGCTGGCAAGCATAAGCCGATGACGCTGGCCGACATCGCCAAGGCCGCGGGCAAAACCGGTGGGCCGATCGTCGGCTATTCCAAGATCAACGCCCACGGCGCCGCGCCCTCGCTGTCCACGCACGTCGTTGACGTCGAAGTCGATCCGGACACGGGCCGGGTGAAGATCATCCGCTACACGGCCATCCAGGACGCTGGCCGTGCCATCCACCCGAGCTACGTTGAAGGCCAGTTCCAGGGCGGTGCCGCGCAGGGCATCGGCTGGGCGCTGAACGAGGAATACGTTTACGGCGCAGATGGACGCCTGCAGAACGCGGGCTTCCTCGATTACCGCATTCCCGTTGCGTCAGATTTGCCGATGATCGACGCCATCATCGTCGAGGTGCCAAACCCGAACCACCCCTACGGCGTGCGCGGCGTCGGCGAGACTGGCATCGTCCCGCCGTTGGCTGCCATTGCCAATGCCGTCGCCAACGCCACGGGCGTGCGCTTCTTCGCGCTGCCCATGTCACCGCCGAAAGTGCTGGCCGCACTGGATGCGGCACGGGCGGCCGGGACGGCAAAGATCTGAGGAGGTACGGGGCAGGATGTCTGCTGTCCGGTTTTCCGGACTCGGTTCAGTTTTACCGGAGCGTATCCGGCGCAGCCGTGTTGCAAAGCGCAACGCGGCTGCAGGGCAGACAGGTCGGAGAGTGGGTGTCGGAGCCGCACGCGATGTATCGAAACCTCACACCCAAAACACTGAAGCGGGTCGCGTTGACGGTGACTGTTTCAGCCCTGTGCACGATTGCCGCGGCGGTATTGGACACGGCGCCGGCCATTGCGCAGACATGTGCGCAACAATGCGCCTCAAAATGTGCCGGCCTTCCTGGTCGTGGAGCCGCGAAATGCGACGTTGAGTGTCCGTCGCGGTGCAGAGCGTTTCGGGCAACCAAGCGGCGGTAAGGCGATACGCACGCCTCACGTCACGCGGCCTCGATCACCCGACGCACTTCGGACGGGATCGCGTCGATCACGCGCAATAATGTTTGTGCCGCCTGATCAGGTTCGGCACGGCGCTGTTCCCAGTCGCGCAACGTACCGAGTGGGATGCCGAAGCGCTTGGCAAACTCGGGTTGAGACAGGCCGAGCTTCAGCCGGATGCGCCGCGCGATCGACGTGCGGCGAAACTGTTTCAGTTGCGCGGGCGTGCATATGGGATTGTCCGGATCAGTTGCGGCGCGCGCAGTGATCTCGGCATCGCTCAGCCGCCTGTTGCGCACGAAGGTTTTAGCCGTTTCGGTAGATGCCTTCTTCATTGGGTGTTGCCTCTCGGGCGCTGATAATACGGCGGCGGGTGATGCCATCCAGGCCTTCGCGCTCGGTCCAGATAACCACAAACACGTCTCGGTCGACGCGGCCTAAGGTCTTCGTTCTAACTTCGTCCGGATCGGGGTCGTCGAGATCGATCGCATCGGGATCGTCGAAGACATATCGAACCTCGTCGAAAGAGACCTCATGCTTCTTGAGGTTCGCTTCGGCCTTACGATCGTCCCACTCGAAGCTGTCGTCGCGCATGGCTGAATATACTGGTAAACCGTATGCTAGCCAAGCGCAAGGCCAAAACAAAACAGAGACTAGGGGCATTCAAAACTAAACGTTCGAGCAACACGAAAGCCGATGTACTGGTTCCGGCCGCCAGATGCGTCCCCGCTGCGGCTCGCCGCGCGCAAGTCCCTCG
>JANNXS010000197.1:0-9504 GCA_031409695.1 Hyphomicrobiaceae bacterium | reverse complement strand
TCGGAACAGGTGCGCGCGTCCTCGACGCCACCGCGGCCATGGGGCGACGCCGATAGCACACCATTGGCAATGAACAGCCGTTCGCCAGTCTGTCGTTCGAGATCACGCCAGAGTTCTGCGGCGCGCAACAGCATGGGCACGTAGCTGCGCCCTTCGGCATATCCAAGCCGCAACAAGCGGTGGACGCCGTGGGAAGAGCCACGCGCGTGGCCGATGTCGTACTGCTCAAGGCCGAGCACACGGAGGCCACGCTTGGCTGCGTGATACAGGATCGACGACCCGTGTCCGCCGAGACCGACCACGATGAGATCATAGACGGACAAAGTTGCCTCCCGTCGCAATGACGATTTTACGATCGATCAAAGTCATGCCACCTGGATCACCTCAAAGGCCGCGCATTGCTCGGCATTGGGAAATGCACGCACACGATAGCGTATGGGATAATATTCAGGTGCGTGCTCGAGGAGATGCCCGGCAATATGCTCGACGGCGGCCCAGGGCGCGATGATCGGCGGCAGGTCGCCGCGCGGTACGAATGTGATCGTTTCAGCCTTTGGCAACAGCGTCTCCTCAATACCCTCGGGCCAAACGGCGGTGGCATGTAAGGCGTCGTCCTTCGCAAACATTCTGTACTTTGCAACATGAACAGTTTTGCCATGGCGCCGGTGCACGGCGTCCAGCGCACTTTTCTGCATGACATACTCTGTCGCCTGACAGATGATTTTGCAGCTCCGCCATTTGCGATGCACCGCGGTGCCCATCGGCGGCTGCCACTCGACCCACTGGTCGTCGCGCCATGTCCAAAGTGCCGTCGTGCAGCGGTTCTGCCAGTCGAGATAGTTGTCAAACACCACGTCCAGCAGGGCTTCAAGGCTGCGTGTGTTCTCGCTGCCGACCAGGAACATCATATCGCGCGTCGGCACCATGAACAGTGGTATGCCTTCGACGCGCGGCACCTGCAGCACCTGGCCGGGCGGGTAAAGCAACATCGACGCCTGATAGTTTTCGGCTTCGGTCGTGTGAAAAATGCCTGAACTCGAAAACGGCGCGAAGCCCAATGTCGGATACAAGCGCCGCAGGTTCGCCCTGGCGCGTGGCAGCAACTCGGAAACCGACATGCCAATCCGGGTGAGGTCGTCTTGCATCACGCGTTGGATGGCATCCGTCTGATTGATACCCAGTGTTACCACGAGCTCGCCGGCAAATGGCGCGTTTGGCAGTTCCAAGGTGTCTGGCGGCTCGGCGCCTGCGGCGGTTGCAATGAGGCTTTGCAAGGCGATTTCAGCCCGGCTGCGCATCAGCGGCACGACATCGTCAGCGAGATCGCGGGCAATCCTGATCTCCCGCGGCGGCACCAAAATCCCGCGGACGAAGCGCTTCACAAGTCGGGCTTGGATCTTTGGCGGGCTATCGAGGCAACGCGCGAAGATCGCGTGCAGATGAATGGTTTTGTCGCCGTCAACGAAAGCAAACTTGGCGCGGTCATAGATGTAGGCCGTTGCACCCTCCGCGACCAGCACGAGCCGCACGGCGTCGGCAAATAAATCCTCAGCCGTTGGCGCAAATCCGAGTAGGTTTTTGAGGGCCGAGAGCATACGTGATTTCGCGGGACTGTTGGCGCAAACGAGAGGGGGTGGGGAGGCAAGAGTTGGGGGCCGTTGCAGTTGGGGGCAGTTGCGGGGCTCGAATTGATGACCAAATTACGCCTTAGTATGGGTTGGCTCGTCTGGCGTGCCCAGTCTTGGGATCGAGTGGCGTCCGAGTGCGAGGCTGACCATCTTGGTCTCCATATGAAAGTCGAACGAGTGGTCGCCCCCGTCGCGCCCGATGCCAGAGGCCTTCATGCCGCCGAACGGCGTCGGAAGGTGCCGGACGTTTTCGGAGTTGATCCAGATCATGCCAGCCTCCAGCGCATCGGCAACACGCAGCGCGCGGCCTTGGTCGCGCGTCCACACATAGCCCGTTAACCCGTAAGGCACATCGTTGGCGATGCGCACGGCGTCGGCTTCGTCTTGGAACGGCACGACAGTCAGCACCGGACCGAATATTTCTTCCCGCGCAACCCGCATGTCGGCCCGGGCATCGGTCAGCAGCGTCGGCTGGACATAGTGTCCGCCGCCGGGGCCAGCATGTGCCGCGCCGCCGACGGCGATGGTTGCGCCTTCGCTGAGCGCAATGTCGAAATAAGAGCACACTTTATCGAGATGGCGCTGATGGATGAGCGGGCCAACCTCGGTCGCCGGATCGAGGGGGTGGCCGACGGTCAGCGCTTTGACCCGTGCCGCAACCTTGGCCGTGAAGGCCGCGGCGATCGTGTCCTGCACCAAGAGGCGCGAGGATGATGTGCAGCGCTCCCCGTTGAGGGAGTAGATCATGAACACCACAGCATCGAGCGCGCGGTCCAGATCGGCATCGTCGAACACGATGACGGGGTTCTTGCCGCCAAGTTCAAAGTGCATCCGCTTCAGTGTGGCGGCGCCCTGGCGCATAATCGCCGAACCGGTCGCGCTCTCGCCAACGAACCCGATGGCCTTGATATCGGGATGCTCCGTCAATGCCTTGCCTGCCTCTTCGCCAATGCCGTGCACGGTATTGAGCACCCCCGTTGGCAGGCCGGCCTCGTGGCAAATCTTGACCAACATATCGGCCGTCACTGGTGACCACTCGGCGGGTTTGTGTACGACGGTGCAGCCAGCCGCCAATGCCGGAGCGATTTTCCAGGTCGAGAGCATAAACGGCGTGTTCCAAGGCGTAATCACCCCGACCGGGCCGATGGGTACGCGCGTGGTGATGTTCCAATGATCTGCACTCGGTAGGTTTTCCCCATCACGCGCGCCCGCCACCCGATCGGCAAAGAAACGGAAATTTTCGGCTCCGCGAACAGCCGCTTTCGACATAAACCGGTAGGCTTGGCCCGTATCCCAGCATTCCATCAGGGCGATGGTGTCAGCCTGGGCTTCGATCGTATCAGCGATTTTGTGCAGCAGCGCGCGGCGTTTGTCTGGGGCCCAGGCGGCCCAGGATTTGAACGCGGCTTTCGCGGCGCCTGCGGCTGTGTCGATGTCTTCGGCGCTACCCTGCGCCACGGTGGCAATGAGCGAGCGGTCGACCGGCGAACGCGTCTCGAAAGAACGCTTCCCCTCGACGCGTTTGCCGCCGATCATGTGACCAATTCCAGACGTCTTCACGGCAGCCAGTATCGGCGCGAGGCGTGCGATGTTGTGATCAAGTGTAACGGATTTAGGTGGTGTCGCCATGTGTGGCATCTCCTCAACCTGCAGATCGTAGAACGAATTGGCAGCGCACGAAAGCGGCCAGTCTGAGGGTAGGCCAGTCTGAGGGTAGGCCAGTCTGAGGGTAGGCCAGTCTGAGGGTAGGCCAGTCTGTTGGTAACTCAGTCTAGTGCACACCCGATGTTTTGCGTCACCTTTATCCGGGGTTCCGCCTCGTCTTAAAACAATCCGCCTGATACCGGCCTGGATCATGGCCGCAAACGCGCTATAGTCTGCCCAACCGGACCGTCAGCTCGACCAAAGCACCCGCATGACCGCACTTCCACTGCCCTCCGCCAAGAAGCTTGGCCTCGTCATAGACCTCGACACGTGCGTCGGCTGTCAGGCCTGCGCGACATCGTGCAAAGAGTGGAACACAGGGGGCTATTCGGCGCCGCTGACTGATATTGATCCTTACGGGAAAGACCCGCACGGTGCTTGGCTCAACCGCGTGCACGCCTACGAGGTCGGCGATGGGGCGGCATCGCGGACGGTGCATTTCCCGCGCTCGTGCCTGCATTGCGAGACGCCTGCCTGCGTTACTGTCTGCCCGACGGGGGCAAGCTATAAGCGTGCCGACGACGGCATTGTCCTGGTCAACCCCGACATGTGCATCGGCTGCAAGCTCTGCTCCTGGGCCTGCCCTTATGGTGCGCGGGAATACGACTACGCCGACGGCGTCATGAAGAAGTGTACACTGTGCGTGGACCGCATTTATAACGAGCACATCCCCGAGGAAGATCGCGTCCCCGCATGTGTCCGCGCCTGCCCGACGGGCGCGCGCCATTTTGGCGATCTTGGTAATCCCGCGTCGGCGGTGTCGGTGCTTGTGAAGGAGCGGGACGGTTTCGATTTGCTGCCCGAGATGGGCTACAAACCGGTCAACAAATACTTGCCGCCACGCGCCAAGCGTGACGCGATCTCGGCTCAGGCGAAGTCCGTCGAGGCGCCTGCACCTACGACGGGCGCACCGATCGAAAAGCTTTTTGCCTGGGCAGACCGGGTGTTGAGCCGATAGGCGTGGCCTCCCGCACTGTGATGCCCAGTCTTGTGATGCCCCGTTCTGCCGAACCCCGTTCTGCCGAACTTCATTCAGATTGTGGTTAAGACGCTTTCGGATGTCAGCGCTAGGAGAGCTCATCGGAAATTCCGTCCCTTTGGCAGGGCGTGACGAGTGGCGCGCGCGGGGACGTCAAGGGCTGCCAGCGTGAGTTGCTCGGGCGCCCTCATGTTGGGAACGCCCGTTGCCATGCGTTCTCGCCGCTTGAGGCTTTGGTCGATGCGTTTCTCGCGCGCGTCGGGTTGTGGGCGTCGGACCTCGTCGGCGCGTGCGAGACTGTCGATACTGCCAAAGTTTTCGGCGAGGTAGGCGAGCAGGTGCGTCTGATCTTCGATTTTCTCCGCAACGATGTGGATGATGCCGTGCTCGCTTTGCAGGCGGCCTGAAACGACGACAAAGCGCGCGCCCAGCACCACCGGGCGAAATCGCTCAAACACCTACGGCCAGACGATGACGTTGGCAACACCCGCTTCGTCTTCGATGGTCATGAAGATGACGCCCTTGGCGCTGCCTGGTCGCTGGCGCACGAGCACGAGGCCTGCGACTGACAAGCGGCGGCCCGATGGCGTTGTGTCCAAGGCGCCGTTGGGTGTGACGTGACGTGCAGCCAAGTGTGGGCGTACGAATGAAACGGGGTGTGCCTTCAGGGAGTGGCGCAGGAAGCGATAGTCGTTGACGACCTCTTCGCCGAGCGGCATGGGCGGCAGATGCGCGTCAGGCTCAAGCGCCGCTCCAGATGGCGGGCTAGATGTTGGGGCCGCAAACAGTGGCAGGTCCTGTGCCGCGTCCCCCGTGCGCCCGAGCGCCTTGACGGCCCACAGCGCCTCGCGCCGTGTGAGGCCAAGCGAGCCGAACGCATCGGCATCGGCGAGCCGTTCGAGCACCGATGGCTCAAGGCCTGTGCGTAGCCAGACGTCCCGCACGGAGTCGTAGCCTTTGCCGCAGCACTGCTCGATCACGCGTGCGCCTTTTTCTGGTAGGCCTTTGATCTCGCGTAGGCCGAGGCGGACGGCGCGCGTTGACCAGATGTCGTTGGCCATGGAGCGGTGGCGAGCATGCAGGCCGCTGACGCATGGGGCCAGGGCGCAGCTCTGGTTGGGAATGCTCGAAGGGGGGATGCCCGAAGGGCTGTCAGCCCTTCGATGTTCGCCCTGAGGGCAACGCTCTTCCAATCGCGCATCCCACCCTGAAGCATTCACATCCACCGGCCGCACCTCAACACCATGCTCACGGCAATCGCGGATGATCTGGGCTGGCGCGTAAAAGCCAAGCGGTTGGGCGTTGAGGAGGGCTGCCGCGAACACATCGGGGTAATGGCATTTGACCCAGCACGAGGCATAAACGAGCACGGCAAAGCTGGCGGCGTGGCTTTCGGGGAAGCCGTATTCGCCGAAGCCTTCGAGCTGTTTGAAACAGCGCTCGGCGAAATCGCGCTGGTAGCCGTTGGCGACCATGCCCTCGACCATCTTGGTTGCGAACGTGCCGATCGTTCCAACTTTCCTGAACGTCGACATCGCGCGGCGTAGCTTGTCAGCTTCCGACGGCGTGAAGCCGGCGGCTACGATGGCGATCCGCATCGCTTGCTCCTGGAACAGTGGGATGCCCAATGTTTTGCCGAGAACAGCTTCCAGTTCTTGGCTCGGATAGGCGACTTTCTCGAAGCCCTGCCGACGGCGCAGATAGGGGTGCACCATGTCGCCCTGAATGGGGCCAGGGCGCACAATGGCAACCTCTATGACAAGGTCA
Source organism: Hyphomicrobiaceae bacterium (assembly GCA_031409695.1). Taxonomy (GTDB): domain Bacteria; phylum Pseudomonadota; class Alphaproteobacteria; order Rhizobiales; family Hyphomicrobiaceae; genus JABFRJ01. Next base: position 3,426 of record JANNXS010000197.1, on the reverse strand, counting down.
TAGAACTTCGCGGGCTTCAGACGCGGCAGCATGGTCATCTGCGCGCGGCTCTCGATCTGGAACACACCAAGTGTATCGGCGCGCTGGATCATGCGGTACGTGGCCGGATCTTCGGCCGGCAGCGTCGCAATGGTCAGATCCTGCCCGTAAGCCTTGCTGAGGAAGCCGAACGCGTTCTTGAGGCACGTCAACATGCCCAAGGCGAGCACGTCGACCTTCAGAATGTCGAGCGTGTCGAGATCGTCCTTGTCCCATTCAACGACCGTGCGGTCGGCCATGGCCGCGTTTTGAATTGGCACGAGTTCATCCAAGCGTCCGCGTGTCATGACGAAGCCGCCGACGTGCTGGGACAGATGGCGCGGAAAGCCTGCGATCTCATGGGCGAGTGCGAAGGTCTGCGCGACGTTGGGCGCGCGGCGGTCAATGCCGGCGCGTTTTGTGTCGACCTCGGCGATGCCCTCAGCCCCCCAGCCCCAGATGGAGCCGGCCATGGCGTCGAGCGTGTCGTCGGATAGGCCGAAGACTTTACCGACCTCGCGGATGGATGAGCGCGCGCGATAGGAAATGACGGTTGCTGCAAGGCCCGCGCGCTCGCGGCCATAGCGGTTGTAGATATACTGGATCACCTCCTCTCGTCGCTCGTGCTCGAAATCGACGTCGATGTCGGGCGGCTCGCGCCGGTCGGCTGAGATGAAGCGCTCAAACAACAGGTCGCTTTTGTCAGGATCGACCTCCGTGATCCCCAAACAGAAGCAGACACTCGAATTGGCAGCGGATCCGCGTCCCTGGCAGAGAATGCCTTTCCCGCGCGCGAAGCGAACAATGTCGAACACGGTCAGAAAATAGGGGGCGTATTTGAGTTGGCTGATGAGGGCGATTTCGTGGGCAAGCGCCAAGCGGACCTTTTCGGGAATGCCGAAGGGATAGCGCTTTTGCGCGCCTGCAAAGGTGAAATGTACGAGCGCCTCTTGCGGCGTATCAAAACCCGCGACGATCTCGTCGGGGTATTCATAGCGCAACTCGTCGAGGGAGAAATTTAGCTCCGCTGAGGCGCGCTCGGTCTCGGTCACAGCCTCGGGATGGTCAGCGAACAACCGCAGCATTTCGAGCGGTGACTTAAGGTGTCGCTCGGCATTGGCCTCCAGACGCCGGCCAGCGGTTTCGAGCGTCTCGTGGTGGCGGATGCAGGTGAGCACATCCTGCAGGGGGCGGCGCTCGGGTGTGTGATAGAGCACATCATTGACGGCAATCAGAGGCACGTTCGCTACCCGCGCCGTCCCGGCGAGCCAGGCGAGGCGTCGTCGGTCGAGGCCGGTGTGGGTCATTGAAACGGCCAGCCGGAGAGGCTGCATGCGCGGTATGAGGTGTGGGGTGTGATTTGCATCTCTCAAGGCGCAGCCACGCAACTGCTTCAGCAGCTGAGTAAGACGCGCCGCAGGCAGGTCGTCTGGCGGCATGACGATCAGCGACACGTGCTCGCGGTGTGCTTCGAGGTCGGCCAGCTTGAGGTGGCATTGACCTTTGGTTGTGCGCCGGTTGCCAAGCGTCAGCAGGCGGCACAGCTGTGCCCAGCCCGCACGGTTCATGGGATAGGCCAGGATATCGGGCGTGCCATCGGCAAAAGCGAGACGGGCGCCGGGATGATACCGGAAGGCCAGATCCGGCTGCTCTTCCTTGAGGTCGCGCAGGGCCCCGTGGGCCCGGACGACGCCGGCGACGGAGTTGGTGTCGACGAGGCCAATGCCGGCGAGACCTTGGCCAACGGCCGCAGCGATCAACTCCTCCGCGTGCGAGGCACCGTGGAGAAACGAGAAGTTCGAGCGTGTTGCGAATTCGATGTAGCGCGACATTCTAGCCCTTCTCAGGCAAACAAGCCGTGTACGTACCAGCGCGGCGCTTTGGCGCCGCCGAACAGGCCGTCGCGGAAAATCCACAGCCGCCGGCCGGTTTCATCGACGACGCGATAGTAGTCGCGCGCGTCACTCGGGCCTTTTTGTCCACCAGCACCCCACCAGGCAGCGGCGATCCGCTCCGGACCCTCTGCCGCCGAAATGCCAAGCGATTGCCGACGCCAGCGCAGGCGCAACGGTGGCCCGTCCGGCACCGCGGCCATGATCTCGACCGGCTCCGGCGGCTCGAACAGACGCAGCGGCCGCCGAGGCCCTGCGCCCTCGAACGCGACTTCAAAGGGGATGAGGGTACGCGCATCCGCGGCCTTCGCGCGTGGCGGCCGGCTCCTTGCAGGGGGATCGGCATGCGCCACCAGCCTGTCGGACTGCTCCGGCAGGTGGGTGTCGGAAACCTTGATCGTCAACACATGCTCGCGGCCGAAGCGGGCGGCCAGCCGATCAGCGAGACGAGACACGAGGCGAGCAACATCGTCCGGAGTCGGAATATCGGCGGCTGGAGTATCGGTGCCCGGCAACGAGACAGCCTCAGCCGCGCGCGGTGCAGTCGACGTCGCTGAGAGACTTAGAAAATCGAAACCATAGCCAGCCTCCAACGGGTCTTCTAGACTGCCAAGGCGCAACGCGAGCAGACCGTGCAGCGTCTTTGCATCCGCACAGGGCTCCGCCATGCCGACCTCCAAGCGTCGCACGACACCATCGACCCGACTGACCGACAACACCAGTTGACGGGCGCCTTCGCCGCGCTCGATCAGGATTCCGCACAGCAGGCCGCACAACCGCCGCGCCGCCTCCGACACATCCTCCTCGCGCGAGATCGGCTCAGCCAGCGGGAGCGAGACTTCTGCGGCCGGTATGGGGCGGCGTGGCGAGATCGATTCGCCGTCAATACCGAGTGCCTGGTCGAGGCGGTGGATGAGCATCGCCCCGAAGCGAGCAGCCAACGGCGCTCGCGGCCGCGTCATGAGATCGCCGATGGTCTTGAGCCCTGAGCGCCTCAAACCCGCGACCGTTGCCGGGTCGAGGCGCAGGCCCGCGATGGGAAGGGGCGTAAGGCTTTGCCGAAGATCTTGTGGCGCGATGACTGGACCGAGGCCACGGTGGTCCGTCTGGCCGTAGCGCGCGAGCGCGAACGCTGCCCCGGGTGTTGGGGCAATGGCAGTGCGAACTGAAAACCCCTGCGCTGCGAGACGCCCCGCCAGATCGGCCTGAAGTGCAACCTCGCCGCCGTGCAGGTGGGCGGCGCCGGTGATGTCGAGCATCAAGCCGTCGGGCATCAAGCCGTCGGGCGGCGTACGGCCGACCAACGGCGTGTACCGATCCGCCCAGTCAGCGATGGTCTCAAGCAGGTTTGCGTCCGCCGCTGCATCGTGCGGAAGGGCGATCAGGTCCGGTAGCATGGCTTGCGCCTGGGCAAGCGCCATGCCGGGCTCAAGGCCACGGCGGAGGGCGCTCGTGTTCACTGCGGCAAGGCGCATCGTACCGGCGCGGCGGGTTGTGAGCACGAGCGGTGGCGCTG
>JANNXS010000196.1:0-30660 GCA_031409695.1 Hyphomicrobiaceae bacterium | reverse complement strand
CAACTCGACAAGAAGATCTCAGCACTCGACAAGAGCGACCCGTTTCGCATTCTGGGCATCGGTAAGTCAGCAACTCGCGACGAGATCCGCGCGTCGTACCTGGCGCTCGCACGCTTGTATCATCCGGACCGATTTGCCTCGACCGAGTTACCGCCAGAGGTTGCCGAATACATCGACGCGATGGCGCGCCGTATCAACATCGCCTATGCCGATATCGCACCTCCCGCGGTGGTCGAGGACGACGAAAAACCTTGATCAGCGGCGCTTCTTGTCTTCCGCCTGATTGAGCTCGAATAGCAACAGGTCCGACGGGTCATTCGGCGCGGCATTGGCTTTGTGCTCGGCGATCTGCTGGTTTTGGTGCGCACGTGCCCAAGGCAGGGCGCCGGGTTTTGAGAGTCGGCGCGCGCCCGAGAGCAGTAGGGGCGTGTCCGGCGCTTCAAGATCCAGTTCCGCCAGATACTCGTCCCGGAGCGCGTAAAACGAGCGCAGGACAGTGTCGCGTGCAAGCTTGCGATACTCAGGCGTGGCAGGCCCATTTTTCGGATCGAGCGTTTGCAAAACGCGCCGCATGTCATGCAATGGCGCATACGGATAGATGCCGATCAACTCGTCGGTCTCACCGACGTTCCTGTAGACGACGCGCATGTTGTCAATCGTCTCGGACAGCCGCATGAAGGCTGACACATAGTCGTCGTGTGTCGGCAGGTCCTTGTGCAGGAATGAGAGCACGGCTGACTTTGCCGTGAGGATGTCGCGCCATTCGACTTTCAGCGATTCGATGAATGCACTGCGCCGCTGATAGACGTTTGAGATGTATGCAACGCCGCAAGTCGCAATCAACAGACTCATATCCTTGAGCAACTCATAGATATCCTTGCGGACTTCCGTGACCAGCGCGCTGCCAAGGAACGGTACGAAGTCACCGAACTTGGCGACCACAGAAACCAGGATTAAAAAACACAGCACCCAATAGATGCGCCGCATGGATCGGCGCAGGGACTTGCGAGTCATCGGATCAACCTTCGGCGCGGGCACTGGGGTGGAGTTGAGGACGGTAACCGGACCGTATTGTGGCAACGATCGCTGGCGGCGTCAGGCAGGTTAATTTCGACACGTTCGGCATCGGAGCTGGGGCACCATAACCTTCGAACGACCATTTGTGCAGGCGACCCCGCTGAAGTAGCCAAGCGGCGCTTTCATGACGTACGATCACACCGTCGGGCAGATCTGCTGCGGCAACGGCCGCGGTCCGTTTAGCGCCTTTTTCGTCCAGGCGTTCGCTGTGCAAGACTAAATCCATAGCTGGGGCGGCAGGGCTCTGAGAAACGCCGTAGGCGGCCGCCCAAAAACCGCGAAAGCTTTCGGCGTCTGCGCGCCGGCATTCAAAGCAAGGCCGATGCCCCGCGGCAAATGCCGTAGCTTCGTCGAGAAAGAACAGTTCAGTGAACTTACCGGGCTGGCGCAGTGTGCGTCGCCGGTTCTTGAATTGCAGGACGCAGCAGATCCATTGCCGGTTCGCCCACAGGCGCGCCTTCAGACTGCCGTCTTCGCGATGAAAACAGCCGCCACGATTGCCGTAAACGGTCCCGCGCGCCGGCGTGGCAACAATGTCGCCATCGGGGGAGACGCGGTTTTGGAGTGGGCGGTTTTGGAATGGCTGATTCTGAAGTGTCATGACGTTTGAAACCTCTCGACAACAGCGCCGTATCTCACCGTGTTGCCCAATCAGGTCAATCGCCCATCTCAATCGCCTTTGTTTTATCACACTGCTCCGGAGATAGTCCCATGTATCGGATGATTTGCGCGGCCGCCTTATGCCTCGTCACAACACAGGTTCAAGCCCAAACTGCCCAACCCGCAACTGCCGAAGATTATGCCAAGTGGCCGCTTCTGACGCCTGAGTTCGAGAGCACCGGTGGCGGTGGCATCATGATCCGCGGTTACGATCCCGTGGTTTCTGGGGGCAAATGTAACACCAATTTCACAGCCCATGAGCCTGGTGCGAACGGCAAGGTCTACGCCAACGCTGTCACGTTTGAGGCCAGCGCTGTTCAGGGCGGTATTCTGTGCGCCGACGGGCGTTGGCGAGCCCTTGACGGCAGCGCGACTGGCACAACGCCCCTGCAAGTGTTCATCAAGGACGGCATCAAACGGCGCTCACCCTAAGCCGCGCCAAGCAGCCAAGCACACGCTCGGCGCGTCATCGTGGCAAATGCGCGCGGCGACACTCTGCACGATGACATTGTGCAGAGGGCGCCTTTGCACCCGGGATTAGAACGCGTAAGGCAGCCCTAAATATGGTTCAGCTAACCAACGCGTGTCGCTTGGCTGGCTTGGGAGACGGGACGCGGTGCGCATCGGACTTGACACGGTGTGCCTCGTCCCGCCGTTCACGGGGATCCCGAACTATGTCCTGCATTTGTTGTCGGCTATGGTCGCGCGACCTGACGCTGACCAGCACACGTTCCTTGGCTTTCACAATTTCAGCTGGCACGACGCCGGGCGTTCCTATGTCGACGGAATCCGCCCGGAACAAGCCGACCGCATCACGGTCAATGCGCCGGATATCTTGACCAAGACGCGCCGTCTTGTTTCCCGCCACCCGCCTGTGCACGCCATCGCAACGCGTGTTCGCGGCGAGGTGTTCAGCGCATCCTTGCCGCGCCAGAACGTGGACCTTTTTCACGCGTTCATGTCGCGTGCGCCGGGAAGACCCCGGGACGTGCCCATGATCCCGGTGGTCTACGACCTGTCGTTTCTCCGCTTCCCGGACCTGCATCCAAAGTCACGCGCAAACTGGTTGGCACCGGTTGAAGCGCTGTGCCGCACAGCACCAATGATCCACACGATTTCCCATGCCGTGCGCGACGAGATCGTCCAGCACTTTGGGCGTGCGCCTGAGAACATTGCCGTAATTGAGCCAGGGGTCAACGCAACGTATCGCGCGCCCGGACACCTGGACACGGACATCCTCCAGCGGCTCGATATCAACGAACAGCGCTACGTTCTCAGTGTTTCCACCCTGGAACCCCGCAAGAATTTCAAGACCCTTCTGACAGCCTATCGCGCGCTCCGCCCGGACGAACGGCGACACATGCCATTGGTGCTTGTCGGCACTCAGGGGTGGGGCGACACGAAGTTGGGCGAGAGCCTGGACGCGCTGAAAGACGAGGGGACGCTGCGCTTGGCCGGGTATTTGTCGGACCACGATCTGCGCACGTTATACAAGCATGCACGGGCGATGTGTTACCCGTCGCTCTACGAGGGCTATGGCATGCCAATCAGCGAAGCCCTGTCGCTCGGCTGCTCCGTGGTCGTGTCCGACACGTCTTCGATGCCCGAGGCCGCCTGTGGGCAAGGCCGGTGTGTTGCCCCGCTGGATGTGGACGCCTGGCGCGATGAGCTCCGGCGGATCGCGCAAGACGATACCCTGTCCCGTCCGAGCCTGCGCGCCGCGCGGCAGGCAGCCGTTGCGCATTTGACGTGGGAGCGGGCCGCGCAAAAGACCTTCGACATGTACCATGCCGTCCTGGATCGAAACCGGTGAACACGCGACCGGCGTGCGAATCAGGTCGCGTTGACTTGTATGGGTGAAGTGAGTGATCTGCCATTCGCCTCACGCCGGGACCTACATCGATGCCGAACGCTTCCGCTTCCGTGATGCTTGCCGCGGGCGGCACAGCTGGACATTTGTTTCCGGCTTTCGCGCTCGCTCAGGAACTGGCCCGGCGCGGCATCGTTGTCGATCTGATCACAGATATGCGTGGCGATAAGTTTGGGGCGGATTTTCCGGCGCGCCAGATTTACCGGGTGCCGGCTGCAACGTTGAAGGGCTCATCGCCTCTCGCTGCGGCCAAGACGGGTTACACCCTGACGCGCGGCACGGCGGCCGCGTTCAAGCTGCTCGGCGAGGTGAAGCCGGCGGTCGTGGTCGGCTTTGGCGGCTATCCGACGTTTCCACCGTTACTGGCTGCGAAACTGCGCCGGATACCTTCAGCCTTGCATGAGGCAAACGCCGTGCTTGGCCGCGCCAACAAGATGCTCGCGAAGCGCGTGACGGTCATTGCCACGTCTTTTGACGATGTTGCGGGTGTTGATCCGGCACTGAGGTCCAAGGTTCGCGTCACGGGCAACCCGGTGCGCGACAGTGTGATTGACTGGTCGACACGGGCTTACAACCCGCCCGGGGCGAGCGGGCCGTTCAATGTTTTAATCTTTGGCGGCAGCCAGGGCGCACGCTACTTCTCGGAAACCGTGCCGCCAGCGCTTGCGGCTTTGCCCGAAGCAATGCGGCGGATGCTGTTTGTCACCCAGCAGGCACGCGAGGAGGACGTAGCAGCCGTCACGACGGCCTATGAGGCGGCTGGTATCCGCGCTTTGGTCGCTACCTTTTTCAAGGCCCTGCCCGAAGAGATTGCAAAGGCTCATGTCGTGATTGCGAGGGCAGGGGCTGGCACGGTCAGCGAACTGACCGTAATTGGTCGACCTGGCATTCTGGTACCATTACCGCACGCGCTGGACAACGATCAGTTGCTCAATGCCCGCAGGGTCGAAGCTGCCGAAGCCGGCTGGTGCATGGAACAGAAGGCTTTGACGCCAAAGACACTTACGGCCGCCATTCGACAGCTTTTGAACGATCCAGCCTTGCTATCCCGCGTCGCCGCGGCCGCCAAACGTATCGGCCGGCCAGACGCAGTTGTCAGACTTGCCGACCTCGTTGAGGGCCTCATGGGTCGGCGCCCACTTTGATACCAACGTCGCTGGAGCACTTTCCGGGGCGAGGTCGTCTGCCACCGGCTATAATTTTTTTCGGCCAAAGTCGCTAGTGTAGCGCATCTGACGTTTGGTTCCCGTTCGCGGCTGGTCTCTCAGCCAAACGTCAGATGCAAAAGCTACACTAGAATCATACTGTTGCTAGTGTTCCAAATGGTTCCGACATTTGCTCGGAACCTCACTGGAACGGGAAGCAAATGTCGGAATCGGAACACTAGGGCGTTACATCAACAATGGCGACAGCTCGCATTTGAACATCGCTCCGGGCGGCACCAGCTGGAGATTGTCCTGGCGCCGTCGAGCGACCGCGACGGCGTGCTTTTACCTCTGGCGCGCCTTTTGCGAGCGCTTGAGGCCGCGTGTCGGCATCGGCTAGGTTAAGGCGGGACAGGAACACTTTGTAGTCGCCGAGTTCCGTGAAACGCTGCCGCTCGAAGTCGTGCCGGATACCTGGCAAAACCTTGCTGCCGGTCTGGCATATGCCAACGACTGTCTCGCGCCCGGGATCGCGCAGACGAAACACATAGGGCGCGGCGTCAGCGGGAACGCGGATCTCTTTGCCGGCCTCGATGAAATTGTTCTGCTCGAAATCGTTTGGAAACACCACGGTACCGCGCCCGTTTCGATCGACATTGATGAGCGTGAGATAACAGCTCTCAGACGTGCGCGCAGAAATGCCAAGGACGTCACCGACCTTAAAAGCGACCGGCCCAGACTTAAGCACGAGGCGCGGCTGCGGCTCGTCGCCCGGTATGTCCAACCCGCCGACATCCGGGTCTATTGGTGGCACAAGTCCTTGCCGCATCGACGCGGCAAGACTACCGGCTGCGGCTTCGACCGTGCGGCGTGGAACCAAGCCGTGCACAAGGCGATCGATAACATCGCCAGCACGGCCTTTGGCTTTGCCGGCGGTCTCGCGCAGTTGCTTGACCGAAACACCAAGTTCCGCCGCGAGCGTCTCAATTGACACGTCCTGTCTATAGCGACGTGAAAGCGCGGCGACCGGCTCACTGCCATCGAGCGTCGTGCCCGGAATAACCCCTGCCTCGACCAAAGCACCAGTGGTACGGCTGGTGTCCGATGCGATCAAAAGCTTCATCTCGTCGTCGCTCGCCGCAAGGTTCATGACCTTTTCGCGGATATCACGGGGAATGCTCGTGTCGCCGGTGACGCGCGTTTTCAGTTCGTCGGTCGCGGGCCGCGGGCCTTGCGCGTGGCACGCCATGCAAGCACCGCCCGCTGACAACCGGCGGGCAGGATGTGTTTCATTGCGAACGACGGATAGCGGCAGGTCGTTCACACGCTGGCCATCGCCATTGGTGATGAAGAAGGCGTTGAAACCGTTCGGCAGGGCGAACATGACCAGTGACCCATCCGGCCGTGAAGCCCCGCGCGAACCAGGTCCGCCCGGCGTCTCAAACAGATCTGGCCTGCCCGGTGTTGGTGCATATTCGTAAGTGACCCAGAAGCCGCCATTGGCGAACGTCGAGCGCTGCAGCAGCCGACTTCCCCGCGCAACGGTCGACGTCTTGATCCCAATCCGGCGCGCCCGATTTTGAAGGACGTCTGAGTTAAGATCCAGACGTAAGCTCGCCGTTAAGGTCGACAGCCGGTCTGGCAGGCCAAGCAACTCATAATAAAGCGGAGGCGACAAAGCGGCGGCGACAAACCAGTCGGCCCGGATCGAGATGGCCGCCGGTGCGTCAATTGCAGTTTCCAGGTCCGGACTCCGATAGGGGTAGGTCGCGAGCAGTCGGCTCCAGCGCCCCTCATCCCAGCCCATATCACTAAGATCGATGCGGAAGATCGTTTCGGCACTATCGACCGGCGCCAGAACAATCGGCTTCAGCCCCCACGACACGCCGTTGACCGCGGTTGCAACGGCCTGCCGGTAGGCTTTCATTTCAGCTTCAGTGGCACAGGCGTTGAAGAAGTGGGTCAGGGTGAGAAATCGGCTACTCTTGGCCGCTGCACCGGCCGTTTCAAGATATCGACTGACAGCCGCGGCTGCGTCTTCCTGGCTCACGGGCTGGCGCTCACACTTGGCATCAGGTTTCAGAGAACTGATCCACTCTCGCAGCACATCGAGATCGACGGACGTCAGTTCAATATCCTTGCTTGCATCGAGGCCATGCCAAGGCTGCTCCTGCAGCATGGTGTACATCGGCGAGGCATCGGGTAAGCCAGCACGGATGCGCGTGGGGTCGGCGGCGAGTGTCGGGAGGTCCAAGATGCCGCCAAAGCCACCGGCGGGGGCGGGCAGCGTTGACTTACCTGTCTGGTGGCAAGAGGCACAATTCTTGTCGAACACAGAGTAAACTTTTGCCGCGGTCGGGTCCGTCGGCGACGGCGGCACCTCAATGTGGCCGGTAGGCTGCGTCCAACGGAGTTCCTGGGCCGTCGCAACGGAGCTCAGGGTTCCGATGACCGTCCAGATCCACAGCGCCACAACGGCTGCTGGCCGCAACGTCTGATGGTGCGCCCAAATGCGCCAACACTGGACGAATTGCTGCATGTGAGCCCCTGTTCACGGGCTTTTCCATATCTAACTGTGAGCAACAGGGCTAGCGCGTCTTTGTCACGTTGGTCACAAATCCGGGGTCACAAATCCGGCTTGCGGTTGATGGCCGCTCCGGCTTGGCGTGGCGATTGCATGTTTTCGAACCATGCGCACCCTGTCCCTCATCTCCGATTCAGCCACCCCGTGTGGAGTCGAGCAGTTCCAACGGCGCCTTGCGGCTCGTCTCGACATGGGCGCCAAAGGTTCTCATGCGTCATGTGCCATCGTGGGACAGCCAGGCGAGATCGCTGTCCTCGACCGCGCGCTTGCTACCTCTGATGCGGTTGTCGTCGGCCTACCTGTAGTCGCGTGGAAGCGCCGATTGGCGGCCCCGATGCGGGCCATGGCGCTCGCGCGTCGGCGCGGCAAGGCTGTCATCCTGGTCTTGCATGAATGGGCCGATCTCGACTGGAAGCGCCGCGCACTGTACCGCGCCTACGTGCCCTTCGCGACGCGCTTGATGTTCTCGTCCCCCGTGGTGCGCGCCCAATTCGCGGTCGATCCAATCTCGGCTGTGGCGTGTCGTACGCGGGATCTTATGCCTATCCCACCGAACCTTGAGCCGCCGACCGCGGGTCTGACAACGCCGGTCTCGGAGGCGATCACTGCGCTACGTCAATCCGGCAAGCTGGTCATTGGCACCTTCGGCAGCATTTATCCGCGCAAACAGCCCGGCGCTGTGCTTGACGTCGTTGCTGCGCTGAAGGCCCTCGGCCAACCGGCCCATGCGGTGTTCGTCGGTGATTTCGTGCGCGACGCAACGGTCGATGTTCAAGCGCTATTTGACCGCGAAGTGGCGCGCCTCGACCTCACCGAGGATGCGACCGTGACGGGTTTCATGACTGATCCAGAAGCCGTGTTTGCAGCCCTGAGTGCCTGCGATGTGCTGACGTATCGGTTCGATGAGGGGCTAACGTCGCGCCGGGCAAGCGTGTTTGCGGCCCTACTGTCGGGGCGGCCTGTGGTCGTCAATGCGCCAGCTGATGCGCGGGAATTTGACCATCATCCAGCCTATGGGGTGGCGCTACAGACGGGCGCACTGACACTCGTACCAACAGACGCCACGACGGACATGTTCGCACGTGTTGTACGAGCGTCAAAAGTGACCAAAGGAGCCAACCTTCGCTGCCTGTTCGACCGTGCCTGGACGTCGGCCGCCGACGCTGTGGAGGGAAACGAGGCGCCGATAGCTCATGGGGACGTTGCCCGCGTCAGTTGAAGGCGAGCAGTCGGGCTTTATCTGTCAATACATACATCCGGCCACCGGCAACGATGGGCGCAATGAAAACGGGACCGCCGAGGTCTTGTGTGCCAGCCGTCTTGCCGGTCAAAGGGTCCACACTCACCAATTGGCCTTTGCTTGAGGCGAGCCAAAGGCGATTGCCAGCGAGCACGGGACCAGACCAAGTGCCGTCACCGGGCAATTTCATGGTCCACGCAATCTTGCCGTCCCGGCGCGTGATCGCCATCAGCTGCCCTGTAGTATCGACCACAAACACACTGTCACCAGCGACCCACGGCTGTTGAATGCTCGGCACGGTCAGCGACCAGAGGCGCTCACCATTGCGCATCTGTGTTGCGACCATGCGGCCCGCGTGACCAACAGCAAACGCGACGCCACTATCGATGGCTGGCCGCGCCGCGTCGCTCATGGCAGCGAGCGACGACGCGGTCCGCGTGCGGGCGAGGCTCTCGGTCCATGCGGCTTGGCCGGTCGCGACTTTAACGGCGACGACATCGCCGGACACGAACGGTGCAACGACGGTATCGCCCTCAATGGCCGGACTGACATTGGTGATGAAACTCTGCTTGTCAGATTCGCCCTTGAATTTCCAATTTTCGGCACCGTCCGCTGTCGACAGGCAATAAAGCTCGCCCTCCATTGTAACAAAGAACAGGCGGTCGGCATTGGCTGTTGGCGAGGAACGGATCGGTACGCCCAATTGGCGGTCCCACAGTTTCTTGCCGGACGCAGCTTCAAGCGCTACGGCGGCTCCGTAGCCAGACACAACATAGATTCGGCCACCCGATGCGGCTAAGCCGCCACCGTATCCTTTTTGCGCGTTGCTCTCGCCGTCCGGCGTGATCGAGACGCGCCATGCGACGCTGCCACTGGCAGCGTTGAACGCGGTGACCTTACCCGTGGCGTCGAGCGTGTAGACGCGTCCGTCTGCAACGATCGGGCTCGCACTCAGTTTGCCATATTTGCTTGATCCCTGGCCAGCTTCAGCCGACCAAACCTGCCGGATTGAGGCATTCAAGGCTAAGTGACCGCCAGAATTGGCAACGCCACCCCCCGGTTGTGACCAGCTGTCATTTGGAGTCTGGGGCGGCAACGTCATCGGTCTGTCGGCCGCTGCGAGATCGCCACCGACTTTATTGCCTTCGGCAATGATCGATACACGCTTGCCGGCGAGCGGAACCGGTTTTTCAGCCCACGGGTTGAGATCGGTCAGCTTTGGAAGGCTCGGCAAGCTGTCCGAGCAGCCAGCGAGTAGCACAACGGCCGACACAGTAAATAGAGCGCGCGCTGCTGTGCGACGGGCTTCTATGCGACGGGCTGGCCTCTGTGTCTCGATCCTCATGACAGTCCCCCTGCGGCGTCTACTTCTTCTTTTTGCCCGGCGCCTCGGCCGCCGCCGGTTTCGTCTCGGCTGGTGTTGCCGGAGATGGCGTCACCGGCTGTGCTGGGACTGTCTTGGCAAGTTCGCTTTGTGCGATCTCGGCCAAAACGATGCCTACCCTTTCGGCGATGGATCGCGGGGTTGATGGATCCGTCACCAGCTTCCCGAATTGCGACTTCGCCTCGTCGGACTTCCCAGCCTTGTACGCGGCCATACCCAACAGTTCACGAGCAGCGTGCCGCCAAGGGCTCGCCTCTCCCATGAGATCGTTCACGCGATTCTGTGTTTCCGTCCAGCTCGCCGTATCGACTGTCAACATGGCAGATTGTAGGCGTGCATAGTCGGCGATATGATGATCGGCCCCCGGCTGAGCCGCTAAAGCGTCATAAGCAACGACAGCTTTTGCCGTTTCACCGGCTGCGGCGTCGGCCGCTGCCAGGCGTAGTTTGGCAAGCAAACCGTAACTGCCGGCATTGGTCGCCAACGCTGCAAGCTGCTTGGAAGCAGCCATCTTAGGATCAGGCGTTTTCGAATCAGCCGCGGCCGCGCTTGGAGCCAACGCTTTGACGCCGTCGCTGAAAGCGCGGCTTGCCGCCTCGGCTGAGGCGATGCGGCGCGCCTCAAGCGCTTTGTAGCCGGCGACGCCAAGCACGACTGCAACGCAGCCGGCGATGATAAACGTACCGTAATCTTTCCAGAGCTTCTGCATGCGCTCGCGCTGCAGGTCTTCTGCGACCTCTTTCTGGAAAGCATCGAACTGGTCGGCCATGGGGTCCATTAAAAAAAATGAGCCGCCGCTCTGGGTGCGACGGCGTGCGGTTTTCACGCCAGAGACCGCGCTCTGATACCCTGGGGCGAGCCGAAAAGCGAGCGTTGGCTGTTCAGTTGGGTCCGACGAGCTTGGAGCAGCGGCCGCGTTGACATTTCGTCAACCTTAACTCGCCCTTAACGACCCTTGCGATAGTATGAACACGTCTGCAGCTGATCTCCCGCGCAGCCGGCAGGTTGTTACCGCGTAAAAAGGGCTCCCCCACATGCTCCATGCACTCCAGTATTACATCTCGGCGTTTGCACTTCTCACGTGCGCCTCGGCCTTCGGCTTGGCCCTCACCATCGGCATCGCCGGCATCACGCACGCCGACCTGCCCTTTAACTGCAAGGATTGCGTCTTCCAAATACGTGCCTGATCCAACACCTCGCGGTGTCCATTCATAATTCAGAGCGTAACACTCAGAGAACGCGCAGCATTGAAAAAGCCCGCCTGGGACACCAAGCGGGCTTTTCTGTAGATGAAGATGCAACCGTCGGAAGTTATGGGGCTTTTGGAGCTGGTTGGCCAACCCCAGTCTTTTCCTTCACGACATCAACAGCGGCTTTGCTTTTTTCGACAGCCTTGGCGCCGAGTTCCTTCGCCTTCGCGGCAGCATCGCTCGACTTGGTCTTGTCGGTCAGCTCCTTGGCTCGCTCCTTGGCTTTCTCAAGCAGCGTCTTGCGCGCTTCGCCGCGCACAAAAGGCTCAACGGCTGCGAGCACTTCTTTGGTTGCTTGCGGCAGCGCCACAACACGCTTGCCATCTTTGGTCGTGATCTGCAGGGCCGAGTAGCGCACGCCGATCTTCTTCTCACCGAGGCCAGCGAAGCCGCCGATTCCGATGATCACGCCTTGGATCTCGTTGTTCGAGCCCATGACGAGGTCTTCGATCGAGCCGATAACGGCACCTTCCTTGTTGACCACGTTGGACCCGATGAGACGATCTTTTGCAAGATACTGCTGCGGGCCCTGGCCGCGATAGAACACCCCGTTTGGTACAGCCACTTTCGCGGCAGGCGCAGCAGCTGGAGCTGTTACGGGCGCAGGTGTCGTAGCTGGAGGCGTCTGCTGGGCAAGTGCTGGTGCCGCGGCTGCAAGCGCAATCGCCGAGATGAGGCTCAAAGTATACTTGTTCATTTTCGTTCCTTGGTTTCGATAAGGTCGACGGCTGGGCCCATCTTTGCTTGCCATTTTTGGCTTCACCGTCTTTGCGTGACTGGCAAATGGGAACTCCCAAGCGTTGTGTCCACCCTTCAGCCCGGCGAATAGCTACAATTGGTGTCACCAACAAGTCGCACCGATGAACCTATGCACAACATGTCAATACACCTTTACCCCGTCTTTCACCGCGGAATTGCCACAAACTTGCGACAGTTCTGCGACTTCCGATCCGCGATCTATCAGATCGATGGGAGACGCACGCGATGCATAAACCTAAATTGAACCGCTTTCGAGACCTCGTCGCTGTCTGCGGCCTTGCTGGCCTCAGCTGCGCGTTGGCGGCAGACGTTTGCCTTGCGCAAGCGGCCATGCCGCCGCAATCGACGGGGCGCTTCACCATGCACCCCGTCGATGGTGGCATGCTGCGGCTAGACACTGAGACTGGAACGATGTCCATGTGCAAGGCGCACTCTGGACAGGGAGCCGGACAAGGGGCGAGCGGCCAGTGGGCCTGCCAGTCTTTGCCCGATGAACGCGCGGCGCTCGACAAAGAGATCGGTCGGCTTTCGCAAGACAACAAAGACCTGCAGGGCGCCGTCAAACGACTTGAGGACCTCGCCGGCATTCCATCAGACACGCCAAAGGGTGATCGCCGGGCGGGCGCGCCGAAATTTCCAAGCACCGATAAACTGCCGACACCCGACGACGTCGACAAGGCGATGAGTTACCTGCAAAGCATGCTCAAGAAGTTCAAGGAAAAGCTCAAGGACTTCGAAGATCTCGACGGCAAGCGCACAGAGCGGCTGTGAGCATTACAACTGTGAGCATTTATTGAACGTCGAAACGTTCAGCGCTCGCGCGTACCCGGCCACCGTGCGAGATGGTGGTAATCGCTTGACTATGACACCGCGCAGAGCAGCGTCGGCGTATTGCATGAGGCTACGTCGACGCGAGCCATGTAGAGACGAACACGGCGGCCGTGCCGGGGGGTGCACGACCGCCGTGGATCCGTTACGCGAGTGGCGCAACGATCGGGCTCTCGGGGGTAAGCGCCCGCTACCATACAGATGGGGGTGGACTTGTGTTGTTCAAGCCCTCTGCAATAGTTTGAGTTATTTTTGACCGCCAGCGGTCTTGACGTCTTGGACGGCGCCGCACGCGACGAGATGTTCGATAGCGCCTTCAGCGTAACCGAACTCCGCAAGGATTTCGCGTGTGTGTTCCCCGAGCAGAGGAGCCGCGTGTTGCACACCTCCCGGTGTTTCGGAAAACTTAACCGGCAGGCCGAGGGTTTGCATGGCACCGGCAACCGGGTGAACAACTGCGGGCGCCATGTTGCGCGCGGCTGTTTGTGGATGCGCAAGCATCTGCTGAATCGACAGCACGGGACCGGCCGGGACTCCGGCTTCGGCAAGAAGGTGCAGGACCTCGCCCGACGTCCGGCACTTGAAGTTTGGGGTGAGCGTTTCAACCAGCGCGGCAAGGTTGGCCATCCTTGCCCGACCGTCTGCAAAGCGCGGATCGCGACCCAGCCCGTCAATGTCAAACGCGTGCAGCATGGCCTGCCAATTGGACTGGTTGGCGGCGCCGACGGTGACCCAGCCATCGGAGGTTTCGAAGGCCTGATAGGGCGCGTTGAGAGGATGCGCTGACCCCATCGGCCCAGGTGATACGCCGGTCGCCATGGCAATCGCAGATTGCCAGTAAGTATGCGTGATTCCAGCTTCAAACAGTGACGTGTCGACCATTTGCCCTTGGCCCGTCTGCGCCCGGTTGGCGAGGGCTGCAAGAATGCCCATGGCGAGCAAGAGACCAGCTGTAATGTCGCACACGGGCGCGCCGATTTTCACTGGCGGGCGGCCTGGCCCCTCACCCGTGATCGACATCAGCCCCGACATCCCCTGCGCAACGAGGTCGAATCCCCCTTGCGCGGCGAGCGGCCCTGTGCGGCCAAAGCCAGAAATGGCTGCGTAGATCAAACGAGGATTGATCGCCTTGAGGTCGTCATAGCCGAGGCCAAGACCGGGCATCGTTTCCGCGCGATAGTTCTCGATCAGCACGTCGGCATCTTGTACCAAGCGGCGCAGCACATCGCGGCCTTCGGCATGTTTGAGATCAATGACAATCCCGCGCTTGTTGCGGTTCATCATCATGTACGCGGCGCTTTCGCCGTTGATTGCGGGTGGCACGGACCGACGCGTGTCATCGCCGCCGTTGGTCTTTTCGAGCTTGATCACGTCACAGCCCATATCAGCGAGCATCAATCCACATACGGGTCCCGCCATCATGTGCGCGAGTTCGAGAACGCGAATTCCAGACAGTGGGCCGGGCCGGTTTGGCATTGGGTGGAGGTCTCGAAAACTGGTGCGAACGCCAACATAGACATGAAATCGTGAACCGTGAAATCGTTGGTCACCGGCGACAGGTGTTCGCGGCGGCGAGGACACGCAAAAGTCGTGAAACCGGTTGCCCGATTTCACGACTTGAGTACCTGCTGGTCTTCAATTTTAAGCGTTTCAACGTCCTGTTAGGTACGCGAGGCGCGTCAATCCCAACCCTTAACCTGGATGATGGCTGGGCCGATGATGACAATAAACAGCACGGGCAAGAAGAAGATGATCATCGGAACCGTCAATTTCGGCGGTAGAGCGGCGGCCTTCTTTTCGGCTTCGGACATGCGCATGTCGCGGTTTTCCTTGGCCATTGTGCGCAAAGCCGCGCCGACGGGTGTACCGTATCTTTCGGCCTGGATCAGCGCTGTACAGACGGCCTTCACACCCGGCAGCCCGGTCCGCTTTGAGAAGTTTTCGTAGGCTTGGCGGCGTTCGGGCAGGTAGGAAAGTTCAGCTGTCGTTAACGAGAACTCTTCGGCCAACTCCAGCGAGGCGTTGCCCACCTCAGCTGAAACTTTGCCAAAGGCAGCTTCGGTCGACATACCCGATTGCACACAGATCAGCAGCATATCGAGCGCGTCAGGAAAAGCTTCCTTGATCGACTGCTGGCGGCGCTGAACCTGGTTTTCGATAAACATATTCGGCAAGTAATAGCCGATGTAGGCGGCACCTAAGGCCACGGCGAGTTTCACGATTGGCGGGTAGTCATACTCAGCGATCAGGAACATGTAGATGAGACCAGCGATGGCAATGATCGCTGGCATGGCCAGGCGGAAGAACATGTAGGCGACGAGTGGCGCTTGGCCGCGCAGACCGGCCTGCTTGAGCTTGTCGCGCAATTCCTCGCTTTCGAACATTTTGCGCAGGTCAAATTTATTGACGATATGCGTCATGAACCCGGAGGCCTCCTGACGCAGTTGCGGCTTGCCGTCTTTGCTTAAGGCACTGAGACGTCCCGATCGCATTTTGTCCCGCTCGACTGCCATCACGCGCATGCGCGAGGGCAACCGATCGCGGGAGAGCGACGGCAACAGCAGGGTCAGCACCATGGCAAACATGGCAATCGCAGCCAGGATGGTGACGAGCACCTCGGGCTTTACGATGGCTTCGATAAAATCCGACATGGTTTCCTCGGAAGTCTAGTTCGTCGATTGTGGTTCGTCGTTGGGCGGCGGATAAATTGCAAAGCAAAGCGAAGCTACAGAACTCCAACGCGACACTACGATTTCCGAACTTCAGACGTTCAGTATTTAAAGTTGATCATTTTGCGCATGATCATGATGCCACAGAACATCCAGAATGCGCCGGCGAGCGAAAGAAACATGCCGAATTGCTTCTTCCAGAGGATCTCGATGTAGGACGGCGTCGTTATGTAGACGAGTGTCATGACGGATGGCGGCAACATGCCGAGCACCATGGCAGAGGCTTTGGCTTCCGCCGACAACGCCTTCACTTTGGCCGACAGACGTTTGCGGTCACGGAGCACGCCGGAGAGGTTACCAAGCGCCTCAGAGAGGTTTCCGCCCGCCTGTTGTTGAATGCCGATGACGATTGCGAAGAAACGTACTTCCGGCAGAGGCAAGCGTGCCATCATGCGCTCGAAACATTCCTGCAACGGCACGCCGACGCGCTGCTGGTCGACCACTTCCTTGAATTCAACATTGATTGGATCTGGGCTTTCGCGTGCGATAATGTTGAGGCACTCGTTCAACGGCAAGCCAGATTTTACACCGCGCACAATGACGTCGATGGCATTGGCGAATTCGTTTAGAAACTTGTTTTGACGGCTCTTGACCATGTAGCCGAGAACCCAACGCGGGAGACCCAATAGCCCAACAAGCCCGACAGCGGCGGCGACAAAAATTGGTAGGCTTGGAGCAAGAACTTTCGTCAGCACGCCGCACACTATGCCGCTTACCACACTCGCGACCCAGAACGTTTTGACATCGATTGTGATGCCGGCACGTTGGATCATTTGCTTCAGCGTGACCTTCGACTTCGCTTTGGCCTGTGCCTCCATCTCTTTGATGGTTTCGGCAACCTGTTTTTTACGGTTGGCGCCGGCATCGGGTGTGGTGGTCGCAACGCGGCCACCGGGGCGGCTGGAGCGCGTTTGTTCCGCCACGCCTTGCATTCGTTTTTCCGCACGGCGCTCGCCGGTGAGGAAAGGCGAGAGGACGAGGTAAACAATCGCCATGACGCAGAGCGCTGCGAAAGCCACGAGCCCGTAGAATATCAGATCGTCTTGCGACATCGTTCATTCCTCCAGTGTGCGGCAACCCAGGAGAGGGCCACCGTGACGCTCACTCGCCCATCGGATTGCCGTTGACATCGGATACTTCGGCCGATGCCAGAGCCTCAGCAAGACGACCCGTCTCACCGTAATATTCAGCGCGTTCCCAAAAGCGCGGACGTGCAATGCCAGTCGAGCGGTGACGCCCAACGATCTTCCCGTTCGCGTCCTCACCAAGGATGTCGTAGACAATGATGTTCTGAAGCGTGACGACATCGCCTTCCATGCCGATCACTTCCGTGATGTGCGTGATTTTGCGAGAGCCGTCGCGCAGGCGCGAGGCCTGGACGATGATGTCGACAGAGCCCGTGATCATTTCACGGATAGTCTTGGTCGGCAGGGCAAAGCCGCCCATCATGATCATGGATTCCATGCGGCTGATGGCTTCGCGGGGGCTGTTGGCGTGGAGTGTGCCCATGGAACCGTCGTGGCCAGTGTTCATGGCCTGTAACAAATCGAATGCTTCAGGCCCGCGGACCTCACCGACGATGATGCGTTCGGGCCGCATACGCAGGCAGTTTTTGACAAGATCACGCATGGTAATCGTGCCTTCGCCTTCAAGGTTTGGCGGACGTGTTTCAAGGCGTACGACGTGCGGCTGCTGGAGCTGAAGTTCAGCTGAATCCTCGCACGTGATGATACGTTCGTCCGCATCGACCGTACCTGAGATGCAATTGAGCAGCGTAGTTTTGCCGGACCCCGTACCGCCAGACACGATGACGTTGCAACGGACGCGACCGATGATCTCCAGAATCGTTTTAGCGGCGGGTGTGATGGAGCCGAACTTGACCAGCTGTTCGAGCTTCAGCCGATCTTTTTTGAACTTACGAATGGTGAGGCAAGCGCCATCGATGGCAAGTGGCGGCGCGATCACGTTGACGCGTGAGCCATCTGGAAGACGGGCGTCGCAAATGGGTGAGCTTTCGTCGACGCGCCGGCCGACCTGGCTGACGATGCGTTGGCAGATGTTCATCAGCTGCGCGTTGTCGGCGAAACGGACGTTGGTTTTTATGACCTTGCCACCGACTTCGATGAAGGTTGCGCTAGCGCCGTTGACCATGATGTCGGCAATGTCGTCGCGCGCGAGCAGCGGTTCAAGCGGACCGTAGCCGAGCACGTCGTTGCAGATGTCTTCGAGCAGTTCTTCCTGCTCCGCGATCGACATGACGACGTTCTTCAACGAAATGATTTCGCTGACGATGTCTCGGATTTCCTCACGCGCCGCGGCGGCTTCAAGCTTGGCCAGCTGCGTGAGGTCAATGGTATCGATCAGTGCGTTGAACACCGTCGTCTTGACGTCGTAATACTCTTCGGAATGGCGACGTTGAGGTTCGGCTGCAAGTTCGATCTTGGCAGCGGTCGCGGCACCTGAAACGGCGGCCGCGGTGGCCGCCTTCGGTGCTTCGACGGGCTTGCTCGATGTGTCACTCTGCTTGGCCGGCACGGCTGCGCCAGTCGGCAAAATGGGTTTACGAGGTGCGGCTGCGGCGCCGCCGGATCTTTTGCCGAACATGGGTCAGCTCCTCAACGCTTCAGTTTTAATTTTGCCAGCATCGAACCGAGCGCGCTTCCAGACGCAGCAGCCGGGGCCGGTTTCTTGTCGGATTTTGCTTCGCGGCGGTTAGCTAGGGACATCGCAAGATCGCGGAACTGGCCGGCGGCTTTCGCCTTGGGTGACATTTCCTCAATCATTTGTCCGTTGTTGGCCGCCTGGCCGAAGTTTTCCGTATCGAACTCGATGACGCACGACGGGTCGATACCGACCGCGGTTGCGAATTCCTTGATGTCGATCTCGGCGCGCTTCGGCACTTTCGCCATGTTGATGACAAGACGCGGTTGGGCGTCGTTGTTACGGGCGCCCTTCAACTGGTCAAAGATGTTCTTGGCGTTGCGCAAGTTGGCCAAATCCGGTGTCGCGGTTACGACAATCTGATCGGCTTGCATCAGCACGCGTTTGGCCCACGGTGTCCAAACGTGAGGCAGGTCAACGGCCACGATCGGGACGTTCTGGCGCACAATGTCGAGCACAACATCACAAGCATCGGCCGAGATATCAAACTCACGGTCCAGGACGGCAGGAGCCGCGAAGATCGACAGATGCTCGGTGCATTTGTCGAGCAGGCGGTCGAGTAACATTTCGTCGAAGCGCTCCGGGCTCTGGAGAGCCTCAAAGATGCCCTGAGCCGGGTCACGATTAAAATCGAGGCCGGCGGTCCCGAATGCCAAATCGAGATCGCAGACGACGACGTTGGTCCTCAGATGTTCTGAAATCGCCCAAGCGACGTTATGGCAGACGGTTGATGAGCCGACGCCACCCTTGGCGCCGATGAACGCAATGACGCTACCGACGGGATCACCTTCGGGGTCGTTGTAAAGGTTCGAGAGGCTCTCGAGCAGTTGCAAAGGCTCGACGGGCGCCACGAGGTACTCGCTAACACCGCGTTTGAGCAGCTCACGGAACAACACGACGTCGTTGACGTGACCAACTATCATAACCTTAGTGCCGGCATCACAGCACTCGGCGAGCGCGTCGAGTTGGCCGATCATATCTTCGCGAGGTAGCGTCGATTCGATAAGGATCAAGTTCGGCGTCGGGCTTTCCTGGTAGTGGGCGACGGCTGCCACAGCACCGCCCATGTGCACCGAGACGTGTGCCTTTGACAGGCGGCGGTCCTCGGCGGCGGCCTGGATCGCGTCGGCTGTATCACCATCTTCGCAGAAGGCCTGGATCGAGATCCGCGGGATCGGGCGGGCCCGATCATGGCGATCCTCGTGCCCGACCAGGACAAGTCCCTGGCCTGCTTCGGTGGCTGCGGCCGTGTTGGTTTTTCTGGTCATGTTGCCTCAGCGTTCCCGGCGTTCTGCACGTTGGTTCGGACCACGAACTGCGGCAGTGTCCTCGCCTTTCGTGTATTTTTCGAAAACGACATCGTTGCGAGCACCGCTCCCAGCCGTCATCGTACGCGGCCCGAGCAGGTCCGCTGGATTGGCGATCTGGGCCGCTAAGTTGCGCTGCTGCGCGCAACCGAAGTTATGGTAGTTGTTGTTGCGGGGCGTTTCAGCGAGATTTTCCGGCCAGCGCCCGCACTCAGGCCCCTCGGCATGAAAGCGCAGGTAGGAGATGCGAATGGCAGCCTGATGGTCGCCGTCCGCCGCGTAAGGTTCGATCGAGACCGATTGATCCGTGAAACCGCGGTCAGCGAGCATCGGGCGAATGTCTGAAACCGCATGCATCGATGCGGTCTCATTGGCCGATCCGGCTGGAACCGAGATCACGAGTTTGCTGTTACCGCTGTCCGTTGCCTTGAACTTCTCAACGAAGTTGTAGAGCTTGGCGCGTTGGCTGGCTGAGAGGCCATTCTGGCCGCGGGCGACCTTCAGGTTCATGGTGTGCGGTTGCTGCTGCACCATGATTGGATGCCGTTGGCTTGGATCAAGAAGTGTCCAGCCGGCCGAATGGCTTGGCTTCTCGTTCAGGGCTTCGCAGCCAGAGAGAAAGAGGCCGAGGCCGCAGACGGTGAGAGCCAGGCCAGCACCGCGCAGTGCGCGGGTGACGTCGTAGGTGGTCATGATACGCTCCGGAAATGGGTTGGGCTTGTCTCAGTCGACGATGAAGCCGTGCGAGCCTTTGAGGTCGCCTTCGGGGGCTGGCTTGCCTTTGCCGTAGACGCGGTTCAGGTGACCCAGAATATTGCCTTTGAGGTCGGATGCGGCCGACAGTCCGTCATCCGGTCGGGCTAGGTTCTGGCGCGCGGTTGGACGCACCATGTAAGGCGTCACGATTACGACGAGCTCGGTTTCGTTCTGCTGGTAGTCTTTGCTGCGAAACAGTGTGCCAAGGATCGGCACGCTTTTCAGGCCCGGAAAGCCGTCGATATTCTGACGCGTTTGATCAGAGATCAAACCCGCCATCGTCATGGAGCCGCCAGACGGCAACTCGACAGTCGACAGAGCCGAACGTTTGCGCAGGGCTGGAATCTGCACACCACCCGTTACAATCGCGCCGTCACTTGTCAGTTCCGAAACCTGCGTGTCGACCTTCAGGTTGATGCGACCTTCGGACAGCACAATCGGCGTGAACGCGAGCGAGATACCGTATTCCTTGAACTCGATGCCAAGTGTGCCGGATACGAACGAGACAGGAATTGGATATTCGCCACCTGCCAGGAATCGAGCTGTCTCACCAGAAGCTGCTGTCAAAACCGGTTCGGCAAGTGTCTTCACAAGACCCTCGCGTTCGAGCGCCTTAAGAGTGTAGCCAAGGCAAAGACCGGCGGTGTTGAAGGCACCTCCGAAACCGCTTTGACCCAACGGGGCCGCTGTGCCCGAGCACGACGAACCTGGCATCTGGCCAAGAGCCGTTGCAGTGGTCGGGAATTCGTTGCT
Source organism: Hyphomicrobiaceae bacterium (assembly GCA_031409695.1). Classification (GTDB taxonomy): domain Bacteria; phylum Pseudomonadota; class Alphaproteobacteria; order Rhizobiales; family Hyphomicrobiaceae; genus JABFRJ01. The sequence goes on along the minus strand of JANNXS010000196.1, from coordinate 9,657 downwards.
GGTGCCAAAGGTGGTGCCAAACTTGCCAGCTGTAATCGAGCCGTTAAGGTTGACGCCAAATTGCTTCAGCACCGTTCGGTTTACTTCCGCGACTGTGACTTTCAGCATCACCTGATCGTCGCCTTCGACGGCGAGCATGTTGATGACGTGCTTATACTTGTTCGCCGTCTGCGACTGCGCTGTGGTTTGCCAGGTCGTGACCCCGCCAATTTCTGAGCGGGTCGAGGTCGCGGACGATGCACCAATCGCGCCCTTGTTGGCTTCGGCATATTGCTCGGCGATCTGCATCGCCTTGTTGCTGTCAGATGGGCTACGGACGGAGCCGGTTAACACGATCGAGGCGCCGGCGAGTTCCGACTTGACGTTCGAGCCGGGCAGCAGTTTGCGCAGCAAGTTGTCGAGGCTCGAAAGATCGCTGCCGATGTTGATTTCGAGCGTGGCGACTTGGTTTCCCTGAGCGTCAAAGAAGAACGTGTTCGCCGACCCCGGCGACTTGGCAACCAGGAACACACGATCCGACGACTGCAGAATCACGTCGACCTTGTTGGGATCCGAGACCATGATGTCGCGCAGTTCCATTGGGAACTGGATCATCATGGAGCGGCCGTTGCCGAGGTTGATCTGCTTGTTGATCGGGAACTGTGAGTTGGCTGGAATGCGCAAGACCGTGTTGTCAGAGATAACGCCTTGGCCGCTGCCGACGCCCACGTCCTTGGTGCCTTTTTTCGGCACACCCTGAGACAACGCTTCATCTGGCGACATCCAGATACCTGCGGCCACGAGCGCGGTCGCGCTGCAAGCCAATTTCCAGCTGATCTTCATGATAGTTTACCTCGTGACAGCGTATGTTTTTTGAAAGCGCTCAGTTGTTGCCGCCGACCCCGTAGGCCCGCGACTTGGCGCCATAACGCATCACTCGGATTGAATTGCCGGCTTCCCGTTTGCGATCGCCTGCACCGACACTGGTGTTGGCATCGGCGATGGAGCGCAGTGCGAGCGTAATTTCGCCCATCGAGTTGGCCAGGGCGAGAAGCTCCGCCTGACGCGGTGTCAGTTCGAGAGTTGCCGTCTGACCTTCAGCTGAGCGCTTGCCTTCTTTGGTCTCGATGATCTGGCCAACCGCGAGAATGCGCACGTTGCGGAACAGCGTGTCGGAGACAAACTCTTCAGCGCCACCGTTGCGACCACGCTTACGCTGGATCAGGATCACATCGACGAAGTCGTTGGGCAGGATGAGCTTGCCGGCTGCCGTTTTTTCTTCGATGCGGGTCGAGATGGCCCGCATACCGGCCGGCAGGATAGCCGACATGACGCCGCCTTCACCAGCCTTGACGAGTTTGACTTCGGTGATCGGTTCACCTGCAAGCAGCGGCACACGCGCGATGCGCTTTTCGAAGTCCTTGATGCCCTTGCCGCGACCCTCGACAACGTAGCCAGTGCCGAGTGCGCCTTCAGGCCACTCCTGCCAACGGAACGTTGCAGCCGACGTAATTTCGCCAAGGCCAATTTCCTTTGAAGCGATCAGCACCTTGGTCGAACGGATGGGTGCTTCGTCGGTCTTAACAACCACTTTTTCGCGATTCATGGTGGCGATCATAAAAACCGCGCCGAGGCCAAATACACCGGCCACTGCCAGACTAATCAACTGTGCTTGTTTCATTGCACAACGTCCCTTCAAACCGACACGCTTCGGCTTCTGTCTTGAAGGAAAGAATGAGTTACAAACGTCACAATTCAGTTAATGCCCGTGTCGTTTTGGAACAGATCGGTGGGATGTCTCAGAGCAGCGTGATTGTGCCGTTGCCCCCTGTCCCAGGGCGGCACGACGCGCGCAGCAGAGCGAAACGCCCGCGAGCGGGCCGCCCCCGGGCACTCACGTTGGACGCGGGCCCCAGAGACAGCAAAAAGCCAATGGCGCCGGCCGAATTTGCCCAGCGTGACACGTTTCAGTAGAGGGGTCAGACGGCGCGCCGCGGCGCTGACATCGTCCGATTATTTTTCACAGACGCAGCTTATGAATTATACAGACGGTTATAGGTATGATTGGCTCGTTAGTTCGAACACGAATGCAGCGGGCAGAACAAGCGCAGTGCGATTAGCTTGAAAGTGCCGCAATCCAGATCGTCTGCGGATAGATGTAGAGCGCGGCGGCTGATAGTGCGATGCCGTACGGCACGTCACCGCGCGGGCGGTGCAGGCGCTCGAGCCAAACCTCTTTGGCGAGACGAACCGGCAACGGTACAGCGCGGAACATCAACAGTGCGACACAAAGAGCGCCGCCCGCCATGCTGGCGAGTAAGATGTAGAGAGCGAGTTGATCCCAGCCGACCCAAAGCGCAACCGCGGCCAGCAGTTTGGCGTCGCCACCACCAATGACGCGAAAGGCGAACAACGTGAACGTGACCGCGAGCACCAGAGCACCGGCTGCGAGATGCATGCCGAATGTTTCAAGCGTCATACCCGGCGCGAACGGCGCGAGCGCGAGAAAGCCTGCGACCAGAAACAGCGAAATGCGGTTCGGGATCGTCATGGAGAACAGATCGGTGAAAGCGGCAAAGATCACCGCCACCGGGAAAACCGTGAAGATGGCTAGCTGGTACACGATCACGCGCCTCTCATGCCGATGCGACGAAACGCTGATACACAGCGCTGAGGCGGACGATACGGGACGCGTGTAAATTGTCTGTTAATGGGACGGGTCTTTCAATGTAACAGGTCTCTCATTGGGACCGACGCTGCAGCCTGACGATGCCGAGCAAAACGCCGCCCAGCAGCAGTCCCGCGCCAGCAACCACCAGCGGGGGTGGCCAAGCTTGCGTCCAGAGATAGATATAGGTGAGCGACGCAACCGTTTCAAACACGATCAACTGACCCGCAAGATCGGCCGGCAGCAATTGCGACGCCCGGTTCCAACACCACATGGCCATCCAGGAAGACACTATGCCAAGAGCTAAGGAGACCAATAGGAATGTCTCCACCGATACCCGCCCCGTCGGCCCGCCGCTGCCATGTGAGGCCGCCGCCATTACGGACACAGCAATGACAGGGAGCGCAAAGGGCAACAACGCAACGCCTTGTATGCTTGACCACAGCGCAGCCGACATGCCCGGCCTCACCGTGAGCGCCCGCGCGTTGTGAATGGCATACCATGTCCAAGACGCGAGTGCCGCGAAACCAAACCCAAGTCCGCTCAGATAGCGGCTATCCATGCGATCGCTCATTCCGAACCCATGCGTGCCGCCATGCACGGCAAGCAAACCCGCGAAAATCAGAGCGCTCGGCAACACGGCCGTTCGCCAATTAAAGGACCCGTCGGACAACTGGGCGACCAGCGGTATGGCAATCGGCAAAATACCGATAATCAGCGTCACGACTGCCGCATTGGCCCGTTGGACGCCCTCAGTCAGAAGGACGAAATAGAGAAAGCCCCCAATGCAGCCAAGCAGGGCCGCCGTCGCCCACGTCCGCCATCCGCCGACGCCAAGCGCGTGGCCGCGAGCAGCGGTGATCGCCAAAACGAGAAGTGAGAACAAGCCCGAGCCCATGAAGCGGCCAGCTGCAATCTCGATCGACGTGTAGCCTTGCAATACCAGCGGCGCGATGAAGGCACCGCCCCAGAACATGGCGGCGGCTAGCGCCCAAAGTACGCCGCGGGCAAGATCACCTTGGGAGATGATTGGCCGCGCGGCCGTTAGCTCGTTCACGCCGCACCGAGCTTGGCCAATGTCGCCTCATCGACTTCGATGTTCGAGAATACGGCCTGCACGTCGTCGAGCTCTTCAAGCACCTGAAGCAATTTCATATTTGTCTCGGCCCGGTCACCGTCGACGGCCGTCATAAGGTTTGGCGTCCACACGATCTTCACGGAGGCCGGAACGCCGATCTTGTCCTGCAGGGCCTGCGCGACTGTGCCAAGCGTATCATATGACGTCGTAATGATGTGCCCCTCAGCGTCGGAGGCGACGTCCTCGGCGCCCGCATCAATGGCCGCCTCAAGGATCGCCTCAGGTGATCCAGCCTCCGGCTTGTAGATGATTTCACCGACATGGGCGAAGCCGTGGCTGACAGCCCCTGTTGCCCCGAGGTTGCCACTGCATTTCGTAAATGATGAGCGCACTTCGCCACCGGTACGGTTGCGATTGTCGGTCAGCGTTTCAACGATGATAGCAACGCCGCCAGGCCCGTAACCTTCATAGCGGACGGCCTCAAAATTTGCGCTATCGGCGCCTGCTGCCTTCTTGATTGCGCGCTCAATGTTGTCCTTGGGCATGTTTTCGGCGCGTGCGTTCTGGATCGCGAGGCGCAGGCGCGCATTCATATCCGGGTCGGGCAAGCCCGTCTTGGCCGCGACTGTAATTTCACGGCTGAAACGGGCAAAGGCGCGCGCGCGCTGCGCGTCCGCCTTGCCTTTGCGGTGCATGATGTTCTTGAATTGCGAATGGCCGGCCATGAATGACGGATCTAGTTGATGTGGATCGGTGCCATTCCCTAGGCGGACTTAACCCGTCGGTCAAAAGGATTGACCAACGGTATCCGACTATCTGCTTGCATGCGGCCGCCCATGTGTGACCGCTGTGACGATCCAATTTAGCAACCTGTGATTTATCTGGTGCGATCCTATGTGGCCGGCCTAACCACATCCATCATGGCAAAGCGCCCCTCGACGGGATAGCGCGGATCGGTGAAACCCGGGGTCGAGGGATGACCGGCCGTCGTCACGCTCTCCGCCATGGCTTCATCGTCGGAAGTCCACCGGTAATCAAGCGCTGCTGGATATGTTGCCCATTGGTCGAATGTGCGCGGGCCCGCAATGACGGATGTCACTGCACCGTTGTTCAGCACCCACGCCACCGCCCAATGCACCAACGAAACACCTCGGGCATCGCAATAGGCTTTAAGCTGACCGGCGATCTCGATACTTTCCGGACGCCATTCCGTCTCCATCATGCGGCGATCGCGCCGTGCGGCCCGTGTGCCTGCCTCAGGCGTCACGTTGAGGGCATACTTTCCGGACAAGACACCGCGCGCAATCGGGCTGTAGGTGATGCAACCGAGACCGAAGTGTTTCGCCGCCGGTAGAACTTCGGTCTCCGGCTGGCGGTTCATGAGGTTGTAGTAGGGCTGCAGCGCGGCTGGTCGCGGGACGCCCGCTTGGTCGCAAAGATGGGCAACGTGGGCAATTGTCCAGGCGCGCACGTTCGAAAGGCCCCACTCCCGGATCTTGCCCTGGCGGATGAGCAGTCCATAGGTTTCAACCACCTGCTCCCAGGGCGTATGCGGGTCAGGTAGGTGCACATAATAAAGATCGATGACATCGGTGCCGAGCCGCTTCAGGCTGGCCTCACATGCCGCCATGACATGCCGTCGCGATTGGCCAACATTTAAGGGACCAGGACCGACGGGATTGCCGGCCTTTGACGCCAGCACCCAGCTTGAACGGCGGTCCTTTAGCAACCGCCCGACGATCTCCTCTGAACGACCCCCCGCATATTGGTCGGCCGTATCCATCAGGTTGATGCCACGGGCTCCCGCGTCGGCCACGATTCGAGCCGCCTCCGCTTCGTCGGTCTGGTCACCAAACATCATGGTGCCGAGACACAGTTCGGATATTTGCAAACCTGAACGGCCGAGGGTGCGGTGTCTGATAGACATGCTCATGGCGCAAATCATTCATGTGACGCGTGCGGGGAAGGCGACGCCAGAACCCTTACACAGGTCGCCCCATGCGGATCAACTCGCACTGGACAGAGTGCAGATGATCCGTTCTAGCATTCTGTAAAATATAGATTATTTTACATATCGTTGCGCTACTTCATTCTGTTAACGTCGGAATGCAGATTGCCGCATGTATCAATGTTTGACTTGCCACCCATCGGGGAATGCCGCTAAAATCGCACAAGAGACTTGCCTCCTGAAGCGTAATTGGTGATGCCATCGGCATAAGACGAGGGCTGAATAGATGCCCTTCAAATGACGCCGCATCTTGGTCGGGTGAGCTTGAGTGATGGCCCGACTGGGCTTTTTTGCGGCATGAGCGGGGGAGCGGCGAACGGGCGTGGACAGTGCCGGAGAGGTGCTGCTGCAAGGCCGGTTGATGAGCCGTCGCATTCGGACATGGACATTCAGGATATCGAAATTTTCGCCCGTGTTGCGGCGGTTGGAAATTTGTCGGCCGTTGGCAGTGAACTCGGTCTGACACCGGGCACGATTTCCAAACGCGTCCAAGCTTTAGAGGACGAAATGGGTGTGCGGCTGTTTGAACGCACGACGCGCTCAATTCGCATCACAGATGAGGGTGCTCGTTTCAGGATCCACGTCGAGCGCATCCTTGCCGAAATGGAACAGGCACGGGCCATGGTGGCCGACGCCGTGGGGCGGCCAAAGGGCAAACTGCGCATCGTCGCAAGCCAGGCGCTGACCCGGCGGTATATTGCGCCGGCTGTGACAAAATTTCTCAGCGTTTATAAAGAGATAGAGGTTCAGATCAACCTTGCCGATGGCCCCGTGAACCTGCAGGAGGACGGCTACGATGTGGCAATCCTGTCCGGCATCCCGGCCGACAGCGCCATGATCGCAAAGCGTTTGTCAGCCGACAGCCAAATCATTGTGGCGGCACCTCGCTACCTCGAACGTGCCGGTTGCCCCCTGCGACCGGAAGATATTATCGGCCATGCCTGCCTTGCCTTTGGCGACACATGGACGTGGCCATTTCTCGACAATGGTAAGGAGGTCGGCGTGCGGATCACGAGCAGGTTGCGGTCGGATTCACTTGAAATGCTCCGCTTGGCCGCCTTGGATGCCGGAGGACTAATGCGGGCCTCCGAGTTGCATGTGCTGGATGACGTTCTTGCAGGCCGTCTTGTGCGCGTGCTCGACGGTTTTGCCCAAAATGGCAACGACGGTGTGTATGCGCTCTACGCTGGCGGCAAGTATGTCCTGCCGCGGCTGCGTGTCCTCCTGGACTTTCTCGGAGACTGGTTCCGGACGCGGGGCGAGGCCATGGCGGCATGCGCGACGCCAAACGAGAAAACGTAGGCAGATGTTGGTCGGTCGCCCGACAAAAAACCGCGAAGACAGCTTTACGATGCTGTCGAATTTCACTTAGGCGGCAGCAAGCGCCTCAGCTTGCCGTGTTGCGGCCCAACGTTCTGCGGCCCGACGTTCAGCGGCCCGACGTTCAGCCTGAACCGCGAGCCACTGCTCCTGCGTGTAGCACGGTCCGACAATAGACAAGCGTCGCTTGTTCTGTGCTTGCGCGTGCTGGTCGATCATCTCGATCAACAGCACCCGAGACAAAGTTTGCGAGTAACTGCGGAAAAATTCGCTGCCAAGCATGGTGCAAATCCGATGCGTTCACGTTGGGGGAAAACGTATACTGCGCAACAAGCCAAGCAATGTTCGGGCCAACTATGCGGGCTGTTCGGGGGGGGGGGGGGCTGACTTGGCACTGATCCTGTCGACCAATCGTACCCGCGTGACAAAATAAGCGGTAAAGTCACGATGTTCTGGCGGCTCTACTTGTTGCGTTCCGACGCCGGTGTACAAGGGCTAAGCCAGCTTCAATGGGATCAGATATGCTCGGAGCACTTCAGCTCTTGTCATCGAACAACGGGGTGCGCGGGTCGGATACACACCTGCCGTTCAGTCGCTCTTGGTCCGCCCCAAAGTCGAAGCTGGCTCGACGCACCGTCGCTGGTTTTGCACTTGCCTTAACGGTCGCGGTTTCCATTGCCCCTGGTCCGGCAGCAGCTGTACCCGCCAACTCAACCGTTGACGTTTCAAACGATCCGGGTGGCTTCATGGGCCAGCACGACACGCGTTGGCGCAGTCGCGCGGCCAAGGGCGTTAACGTGCGCATATCTGGCCTGTGTGCGTCGGCGTGCACGATCCTGCTGCACCACATTCCGCGTGACAAGATTTGCGTGACATCCGGTGCCCGCATCGGCTTTCACACGGCGTCACAATTCAGCGGTACCGACCAACTGCTTGATTATTACCCAGCCGATATCCGGGCGTTCATCTTCGATCGCGGCGGGTTGTCTCCAACGATGATGTGGATGACGGCACCCGAGGTGTATCGTTACTTCAAGAAGTGCTGACCGCCCGCCGTTGCACCAAATAGGCCGCAAGATACCCTGCCAGCGCCAGAAGTGCTGCCCCGGCAAAGACCAGAAACGCGAGGGCCACCGAACCACGATCGACAATCGGGCCACTGAGCAGCGGCGACAGAAACTGCCCGCTAAAAATACAGGTTGTATGAAACCCTGACGCTCGGCCACGCTGGTGCGGTGGCGCGCGCGCCATGATGAGAAGATTGTTGGCCGGAAACAGCCAGCCGTTGCCAGCCCCGGCCAGCGCCGTGCCGATCATGGTACCGGTTAGGCTTGTCGATTGTGAAATGATCAGGAAGCCAACCGCCGTCAACCCGAAGATGACGGCATAGACCAGCATGGGCGGCAGTTTGGCACCGGTCCGACTGTAAATGAGGGCCATGAACGTCATTGTCAGTGTGCCCACAGCGACGGTCAGGCCTGCAACAGCTGGCGACGTGATGCCGTTGGCTGCCAAGTGGAATGGCAACCGCACCGGCAGCATGTAGAACAGCACCATGGCAATGAGGGCCGAGACCCCAACCACGGCGAGCGGTCCCAGATCGAGACGGTCACTTGCACCCGTCGGTGGTCGTTCGGGCCGGCTTTCAGGCAATTGGGCAAGCACCACCGGGATCATCAGCAGCCCGACGCCGTACATCAAAAATGGAAACCGCCAGCCGATCTCGCCGAGCAACCCGCCCGAGAGCAGGAAAATCATGCTGGCCGCCGACATGACGGCCGCTTGCGTGCTCATGAACTTGATCCGCGCTTCGCCCTCGTAGCGATCGCCGATCATCGCCATGGCCGACGTCATGGTGCCACCGATGGCGACACCAAGCAGGAAACGGCCAGCGAGAATCGCCCACAGTGATGTGAAAACGAATCCCGACAGGCCTGCAACCGCATAGCAGGCGAGGGCCGCCAACATGACGGGACGCCGGCCAAAGCGGTCACAAAGCCATCCACCTGGGGCGGCCGTGAGCACGATGCCAAGCGCTGGCAGGGTCACGACGAGGCCAATCAGGGTGTTGATATGCGCCGTATCTCCAAAGGCGTCCCGCATGGCGGGCATGGCGGCCGACACGACGGCATTGCCCATCACGCCCAGGCTCGCAACCATGAGCAGGATAAAGCCGACAAGGCCTGTCGGTGCCGAGAGCGAATGTTTCATGGCGCGGCCTACAGCGTTCCAACGGTTGGCGACAGCCATCGACGACGCGACATAGGCTACGCGCCCCCAGTCGAGGTCGATCACGGGCTCGGCATCATCGCTCGTCCTGCGATCACGAACCCAATTACGTTACTGACAGTTTCGTGATTGCCGGATTGAAATCCGTGAAGCGCAATCGGATTCGCGCCGCATAAGCGCACAGATCGTCTGAAAAACACATTTTTAGGCGCATTCCCACGGCGCCGTGATCGCGATCACGTCAATCCTCACGCATTCGTTATTATGTTACGTTACGATCCGTATTGATTTATCCGCCAGCTTCGGTTAGAACCTATTCATCGGCGGCGCAGTGAGCGGCGCCGGACAAAACAAAGACCAGCCGGCGAACCCGGC
>JANNXS010000195.1:0-7584 GCA_031409695.1 Hyphomicrobiaceae bacterium | reverse complement strand
GAAGGGCGAGTTGGCAGATGAGGCAATCCTCAAGCTGTACGAAGCTCTCGACACGTTCATTCCGATCCCGGATCGTCCGAAGGATCTACCGTTCCTGATGCCGATCGAAGATGTGTTCTCGATCTCGGGTCGCGGCACGGTTGTGACCGGTCGCATTGAGCGTGGCGTCGTCAAGGTCGGCGAAGAAGTCGAAATTGTTGGCCTACGCGACACACAGAAGTCCGTCTGCACGGGCGTCGAAATGTTCCGCAAGCTGCTTGATTCAGGTGAGGCTGGCGACAACGTCGGTTGTCTCCTGCGCGGTATCGACAAGGAAGCGGTTGAGCGCGGCCAGGTGCTGTGCAAGCCCGGCTCCGTGAAACCGCACAAGAAGTTCAAGGCCGAGGCCTACATTTTGTCGAAGGATGAAGGTGGCCGCCACACGCCGTTCTTCACCAAGTATCGCCCGCAGTTCTATTTCCGCACCACCGACGTCACGGGCACCGTGACCTTGCCTGAGGGCACGGAAATGGTTATGCCGGGCGATAACGTCTCGGTCGATATCGAGCTTGTCCAGCCAATCGCCATGGAAGAAAAAGTTCGCTTCGCCATCCGCGAGGGTGGCCGCACCGTCGGCGCCGGCGTGGTCGTGAAGATCGTAGAGTGATCGCAGACGACGCGCCTTTGAACCCGCGCGGCGCCGACAGAGAAAACATGGCGGCGCCGGCGTGGTCGTGAAGATCGTAGAGTGATCCGGGCGGCACCCGGCGGGAGTTCAAACGCAGGGTCCAGGGCGACAGTCCTGGTTGGGATGCTCGAAGGGCTGACAGCCCTTCGTTATTCACCCGCAGGGTGAAGCGTTTCATCGCGCCCCACTTTCTTTTCTGCGGCGCGACCGATACTTCGGCCCATGACCGTCAAACCCTTCCTCGAACGCGACCCGACACAAAAGCGGAACAAGTTCCGGCAGCTTGTTGGTTACACGACCGTAACCTGGACTGAGGGGTTCGGGGAGGTACAACTCATCGTGCGCGATGATCACATGAACTCCATGGGCATTCCCCATGGCGGGGTCTACGTTACCTTGCTGGACGCAGCTTTTGGCCATGCTTGCTCGTGGTGTGCCGTACCCGGCAACACGCGCTCGGCGGTGACCGTTTCCCTCACATCGAGCTTCCTCGCCATCGCGCGCACGCCCGTGATTTTTGCGCGCGGCCGCATCGCCGGGCAAGAGGGTCGTCTGGTGACACTTACGGGTGAGGTCATCGATGAGGCAGGACAGGTCTGTGTGCTCGGCCAAGCGTCGTTCATGTACATGCCCGGAAGTGAGCATCGGGACGGTGCGTCACCCAAAAGACCCTGATAACTCACGGCAAATCACGCTGTCCGCACGCACCACTCACACAATTGTTATTTCGATACGTTACGGCGCGTATTGAAATGTGCGTCAAACCAAAGTATATCCTGGACATGCACGTCGGCGCCGCCCCGACGATGACAGCGGAGAGAAAGGAGCCTGATGATGAGCATACCCTATTGGCTCTGCCTCGCCGTCATCGGAACCGCCGCCGCTGTGGTCGCAGCGGTCGGTGTTCCCGCCTGATGCGTCCTCAGAGGGGATGCAGCGGTGCGTCCCCACAAAATTAAACAAGGATTATCAACATGAAGACGATAATTGCCGCTCTCGTGACGTTTGGCGTCCTTGCCACCTCACTCGCAGCCACCGCTGGACCGCTGCTTCCCTCAGCTGGCGTTTCAACCGTGGACGGCCCGGGCCTCTAAGACACGGGCCTCTAAGACACGGGCCTGTACGGCTCGCCTCGTCCCGGCGTCGTGGTTACACGTTCAACAGAATAACAACGCCAACCACGATCAACCCGATGCCCAGCGCCTCGCGAGCGTTGAGTGTTTGCCTGAACAGATTGCGTGATATTGCCTGGGCAAACAGGATCTCGACCAAGGCCAATGTGCGCACCATGGCAGCGGACTGCAAGGCAAAGGCCGCAAACCACATCTGCGAGGCGAACGCGCCCATGAAGCCGGCTTTGACCGAAGGCCGCCACGCCTTGAGGAGGGCGATCAGCGTCGAGCGGTCGAACACAAGCAGATAGCTGGTCAGCAGCGCCACCTGCATCGAGAGTCCAAGCACCAGGGTGGTCGAAGCGTTGACCATGAAGTTCGCCCCGTCGAGCGACAAGATCGCGCGCCGAAACCCGATCGCGGACATGGCGAAAAAACTTGCCGAGACGAGCCCCAACAGCACCGGTCTGAAAGCGAAATCCGCCTGGTCCTTGGGCCAAGACATGAGCATGACACCAGCCGTCGCTAATGCAATCGCAAGGGCAAGCCCAGGCGTAACCTTATCGCCGAGCACGGCCATGCCAAACAAGGCCACGTGCACGGGCTCAGTCTTTGAGAGCGCGGTGACAACGACGAACGATTTCTCGCGCATGGCAGCCAGCAGCAAGGCTGTTGCGAAGATCTGGGAGACGGCGCCGACAGCGCACCAAAATAGCATATGTTGCGAGATCACGGGTACGCCCGCACGGCTGATAAGCAGCACGAGCCCGCAGAACACGATGCCGAATGGCAAACCGTAAAGAAAGCGAACGTGGGTGGCGCCGACGGTACCAAGCGTTTTCGTGAGGTCCCGCTGCAAGGCGTTGCGGACCACCTGGCCGGCTGAGGCGACCAACGTAAAGATGATCCAGAGTGAAGCCCCGAAAATTGCCATGTGTGTCCCGCCCCTCTCGACGTTACGGGCTGTTGGCCAGATGACACCAAGTGGCAGTCGTCGCCAGCCATGACGCATCGTCACGGGACGCAGTGGGACGCGAGTTTCTGCACCTTCGCTGCGCCCGGCCGGTCCTGCTCGGCTGATTTCAGCCAGCCGACTTGCGAAGACCCGCCCCATTCAAGCGCCCAAAGGTCACTCGAATGAGGCAGGTATCGCACCTAAGGGATACGATGCAACGCGAGAGTGTCACGTGACAGCGATAACCGTCGCACCCGTCGCCGTCGCCAGTGCCTGGGGTTCCATCGAAAAAACGCTCTCGGGCGTCCCGGCTGCCGCCCACACGAGCGGGTATGCCAAGAGATCCTGGTCGATGAACGTCTTGAGCGGCGTTGTATGGCCAAACGGCGGAATGCCACCGATGGCAAAACCGGTCAGCGTGCGCACATAGTGGGCGTCTGGCTTCTTCAGCGTTTCGCCGATCACCTTTGCCACGGTCTTTTCATTGACCCGGTTCGCACCCGACACAAGTAGCAAGATGGCCGAGCCACTTGCCTTGCCCTGAAACACCAACGATTTGACGATCTGGCCCACGTCGCATCCGCAGGCCTTCGCGGCCTCCTCAGCCGTGCGCGTCGACTGGGCATGGGTCTTGATCGCAATAGTTAGGCCGCCCGCGCGCGCGGCATCGATGACGCGTTGGTTTGCCGGCTTCATCAAAATCATCGGGCGTCTCCATAGGCCTGTGCGACGGCTTCGGCAGCCTTGATGCCATCAACGCCCGCCGAGAGAATGCCGCCCGCGTATCCAGCCCCCTCACCAGCCGGAAACAGCCCATGCGTGTTTATGCTCTGGCCGTCTTTGCCGCGCCTGATCCGGATCGGGGACGATGTGCGTGTCTCGACGCCGGTCATCACAGCGTCCGGGTTGGCAAAACCGGGGATCTGTCGCTCAAAGTTCGGCAATGCCTCGCGAAAGGCGTCGATGACAAAATCTGGCAAGCACGCCGCGAGGTCCGTCGGCGTCACGCCCGGCTGATACGACGGCACGATATCGCCAAGGCTGGTCGAGGCTCGATGGCTGAGGAAATCGCCAACGCGCTGGGCCGGTGCCATGTAATTCGAGCCACCAGCGACGAACGCCGCCCGCTCCCAATGGCGCTGAAACGCGATGCCAGCCAGCGGTCCGTCAGGATAGTCCGTTTCCGGTGTAATGCCGACCACGAGACCAGCGTTGGCGTTGAACTCCGCACGACTGTATTGGCTCATGCCGTTGGTTGCGACGCAGCCCTCCTCTGACGTCGCCGCGACCACCTTGCCACCTGGGCACATGCAGAACGAGTACACGCTTCGGCCGGCTTTGCCGTGGTGGACAAGCTTGTAATCGGCCGCGCCGAGCAACGGGTTGCCGGCAAACTTGCCGAACCGGACCTGGTCGACCATGCGCTGGGGATGTTCGATGCGCACGCCAATCGAAAACGGTTTTGGCTCGATGTAAATGCCGCGGGTGTGGATGACCTCGAACGTGTCACGCGCACTATGGCCGACGGCTAGCACCACCATGTCCGTCCGGAGGGTTTCGCCCGTGTGTGTGACGAGGCCACGCATGTGGCGCGTGCCGTCGGGTTTCGTCTCAACCTCAAAGTCGGTCACGCGCGTCCCGAAGCGATATTCGCCACCGAGCGCCTCGATTTTGTTGCGGATGGCTTCGACCATCGTTACCAATCGGAACGTGCCGACATGTGGCTTGGAGATGTACAGGATTTCGTCCGGCGCGCCGGCGGCTGCAAATTCCGTCAGCACTTTGCGGCGGTATCGTTCGGGCTCGGAAATGCCTGAGTAGAGCTTGCCATCGGAGAATGTGCCAGCCCCGCCCTCACCATATTGCACGTTCGATTCTGGATTCAGATGCGAGCGCCGCCACAAGCCCCAGGTGTCCTTGGTGCGCTCACGCACGATCTTGCCCCGCTCAAGCACGATCGGTCGGTAACCCATTTCGGCCAGGATGAGGGCCGCAAAAATTCCGCACGGTCCTGTGCCGATGACGACGGGGCGTGGACGTGGATCGGTGCTCGCAATTTTAGCGATAGGGCTGTAGCGGATATCAGGCGTTGCCAAGATGTTTCGATCATCGGCTTGCTGCTTCAGCACTGAGGCTGCAATGGTCGGCGCAACCGCAATGTCGACGGTGTAGACGAGCTGTATAGCGCTGCGCTTGCGCGCATCGTACCCACGCCGGAACACGGTGACCTCGCCGACGACGTCTGCTGTGAGGCCCAACCGCGCGATGACGGCTGCCCGCAGCGCGTCAGGTGCGTGATCGAGGGGCAACTTGAGTTCGGTGATGCGAAGCATGATGCGAGTGCTTTGCGACGTTGTGAGCAGCGACGCAAGCGGCGCCGATAGCTTGTGTAGAATTAGCACTAAGTCTCATAACAATGCCTGGATGAGCTGCGCCGGGATGCAGGTAAACCGGGAAAGAGGCAAACTGTAACAGGGCGCTGCGCCGCGTAACGTGACGGCGCATTCCGCCGCCCTGAGCCCGCAAAAAAATGTGGGTGTTTCAGGCCAGACACTCCTGCAGCCACTGCCGGTCAAATCCGAATCGCGGCACGGATTGATGGCGCTGTGCCGGCCGTAGTGGCGGCCACGCCTCGGAGATGTGACGCCATGGCGAAATCGGAAAGCACAGGCAAAAAGGTCGCCTCGTCGGCCGCAAAAGTTCTTTCAAACAAAGCATCAAGCCCTGCCGAAAAAGCTGTTGCTGCGTCGGCCCTGACACAGACGAAGAGCAAATCGGAAGTCACCAGCAAAGCCGTTGCTTCAAAGGCCGGGAAAATCCTGCACGACCCCAAGGCGAGTGCCGCGGCCAAATCCGTTGCAGCATCTGCCCTGACGCAAAAGGCCGCGAAGAAGAAGTGACGGCCGACGCGGCTGCTTGAGCATTTTCCGACGAAATGGACCCCGGTTCGTCGTAGAAAATGAGTAAAAACACAGGCTTCTAGATGCGCATTCCGATTTTATGGGATCGGAATCTGCATCTAGCCGGTTAGTGACCCGTATTTGGCCGTGGCTGAAGCGGTGGTTGGCAATCGGCGGGTAGCGGCGTCTCATACGGCGTCTTGGTGGTTCGTGCTGCATGGTCTGCTTTCGCCGCGGCGATCAGCTTTGGATCCCCAAGGCAATCGACGGCCACCGCCGCCATCACCTTGGCCGCGTGGACCATACCCTTGTGGGCTGCCGGCACCTTACCTTGGGCTGTGATCTGCCAGCTATGGCCGGGCGTCCCGACAGCGTGACACCCAACACGCGCCTCGATGGTTGGCACGACCCACGAGACATCAGCCAGGTCCGTTGAGCCGATCATGCTTTCGCCCTTCAAACCACGCGGCACCACCATATCGCATAGGGGCATGTCGCGATTACGCGGTAGGCCCGCGCGCGCCCACGACGCATTGATGTCCTCGTCCGTCAGTGTGCCCTGGATCTGCTTTGCGTAGGCCAGATCGGCTGGGTCCCAGGGCGGCGCGCCGAGGCGGTCAAAATGCTTTTGCATACAGTCGCCGAGCGGCGTGTTGTCGAGCATGTTCGAGACGGCAGAGATGACCTTGGTCTCAACCGTGCACTCGGTCATCAAGGCAGCGCCATCTGCAACTTTGCGCACCCGGTTGATCAGTTGGCGCATGACCGGCAAGGTCAGTGCGCGGATCGCATAACGCACTTTAGCGCGGCCTTGGACAACGTTTGGCGCGACGCCGCCGGCATCCAGGTAGGCATAGTGGATGCGCGCGTCTGATGGCATATGCTCGCGCATGTAGTTGACACCAACGCTCATCAGTTCGACGGCGTCCAAGGCGGAGCGGCCGAGGTGTGGGGTTGCGGCTGCGTGCGACGCGCGGCCCGAAAACGTGAAATCAATGCGTGTGTTGGCAAGCGAGAGCGCGTCACCGACCTTGTTGAACGCGGCCGGATGCCAACAGATGGCAATGTCGACATCCTTAAACAAGCCCGCGCGCACCATGAACGATTTTGCAGCCCCGCCTTCTTCTGCTGGACAGCCGTAATAGCGCACGCGGCCCTTGAGCCCGCGCTCGGCGAGCCAATCCTTCACAGCCGTTGCAGCAAGCAAGGCAGCGGAGCCGAGCATGTTGTGGCCGCAGCCGTGGCCATGCCCGCCAGGTACCAATTCCTTCGGCTCGGCAATGCCAGCCACTTGCGAAAGCCCCGGCAGAGCGTCGTACTCGCCGAGGATCGCGATCACCGGGCCGCCCTCACCCGCTTCACCGACGACGGCTGTTGGGATACCGGCTGCGTTCTTGGAGATCTTGAAGCCCTGTTGGCGTAACATGGCCGTGTGCTCGTCGACGGCTGTGTATTCGGTGTAGGCGATCTCGGGCGCGTCCCAGACCCGGTCCGACAGATCGGCGAACGGTTGACGCTTGGCGTCGACGAAGTTCCAGATTTGATCAGTGTTCTGCATGGTGTGCCTGCTGTCGAGAATTGTGAGGGTGTTAAGGCCAATGGGCTTGATCAGCAAACCACCATGATCGGCAGCGATCAGCAAGCCCTGAGCGGCAGCGATCAGTAAGCCCTGAGCGGCAGCGATCAGTAAGCCCTGAGCGGCAGCGATCAGTAAGCCCTGAGCGGCAGCGATCAGCAAGCCCTGAGCGCCCGCGAACTGTAAGCGGCCACACGGGCAAGTGCCGCTATGACGCGCTGCGCAGGAGATCGGCGGCCTTCTCGCCGACCATGATCGCGGGGGCATTGGTGTTGCCGGAGGGCATGGTCGGGAAGATCGAAGCGTCGGCAACGCGCAGGCCGGAAAGTCCATGAACCCGGAGATCCGTGCCGACAACCGTTGACGGTCCAGCG
>JANNXS010000194.1:0-3782 GCA_031409695.1 Hyphomicrobiaceae bacterium | reverse complement strand
CAAAGCAGTTTGGGCTGTGTTTCACGACATACCAACAGCCGCCCGTGATCTTGTCATAGAAAGTGCAAAACAACTTGCCACGTACGCTCCACTTGCCGGCATCGGCCTTCAGGTCGTCCTTGTAGGCGATACGCCCGCCGGTGACGTAGACTTCGACGAAATTCACCTTGTCGGAGAGGTAATAACCTTTGATGGTCTGTCCGCCGAGTTCTTCCTCAAGACGCGGACCGATCAGGAACTCGCTTGCAGCCGCAGAATGGCAGGCCAGTGTGACCGCGGCGAACGTCGCGGCTCTCAAACCGGACTTGAGCATTGCGATCCCTCTTGCAAAAGAGCTGGCATCCATCAGATGAAGTGAACACAGACGCGAGCACACTATCGTGCTCATTTCGGCGAGACTAGGACGACGGACGCACGGCACAGCAGCCGTGCATCAAACGGGCGGATTATCACTACATGGGCGACGCGAGACGTTTGATCATTGCTCAGGCGTTGCCTCGTCGATTGGCATGGGCAACCGCTCTTGCACGGGCTTGTGTCCGGGCCTGTGTAAGGGCCTGTTTAGGGCTCACGTGTGTGGCCGTGTCGCCAGCCATAGCACAGACGCCGCCAGCAACTCCTTCAGCCACGACGGCGCAAATCGCGCCCGCGTCGTCGCAAGCCGACCTCGACCTGATCAAAGCGCTTCGCTCTGGCGGCCATGCCATCGTCATGCGTCACGCGCCAGCCGACCCGGACAAATTTGATGCTGATCCGCGCAACTTCAAGGCTGTACGGCTACAGCAACCCTTGACGGACGGGGGACAAACAGCCGCGCGGGTCTTTGGTGACGGACTACGGGCGATCGGCGTGCCCATCGGTGAGGTTCTGACGAGCCGCTTCAACCGGGCCTATCAGACAGCCGTGTTGGCTGGCTTCAAAGACGCCAAGCCTGTCACAGAATTGACCGAGGGTAGCCTCGTCACGTCACCGAACGAGCAACGACGACGCGCAAGCGCACTTAAACAATTGGCCGCAGCACCTTTGCTCACGGGCACCAACCGCCTGCTGGTGACGCATCGCGTCAACATCGTGCAAGCCTATGGCAAGGAATGGTTCGACGTGAAGGAAGGCGAAGCCAGCATCTTCCGGGTCGATAACGGCGCCTATTCACTGGTGGCGCGCGTGCAGATCGGTGACTGGCCGCGATTGGCGGCACTCAAGCGCTGATGTCTGTGCCGCTTTCCAGTCGCGAAGAAGCACGCCAATTTTGCCACCGAAGACCAGCGCCGCGGTGGCAAAGTCCCGATGGCTGTCAGTTTTTTGTTTTTCGTCAATCGAGACGGACCAATCGGGAAGCGCAGCATAATGCTACGCCACTCGACGCTGCCAGATGCGAACCACGGTTAGCTCTGCGCCTGGGCCGCCAACATTGCCTCGTGACGGGCCTTGTCTTCTTTACCTTTGGCGCTCTCGTCACGGTCGACGAGTTCAATAACGGCACGCGGGGCGCTGTCGCCGTAACGGAAACCAGCTTTTAGAACGCGCGTGTAGCCGCCGTTGCGATCCTTGTAACGGGTGGCCAGAACATCAAACAGTTTCTTGACCATCTCGTCGTCGCCGAGGCGCGACCCAGCCAGACGGCGCGAGTTCATATCACCTCGCTTGCCAAGGGTGATGTACTTGTCGACAACGCGCTTGAGATCTTTCGCCTTCGGCAGGGTCGTGACGATCTGCTCATGACGGAGCAGAGAGGCCGCCATGTTGGCAAACATAGCTTGGCGGTGGGAGCTGTCGCGGCTGAAGCGGCGACCCATTTTCTTGTGACGCATCGGTCGTTTTCCTTCGAAGTTGGATTGTATCTCAGATTGTTACGGGGAGGTTCTATGGCCTCGCCTCGGTCTTGCTTGCGCGTGGCGACTCCCCTGCGGGGAGCCGGCCGCCACGCGCGGGAACACCACGCGCAACTTTCTCGACGATCTCGGCCATGGGCACGGCTGGCCAGTCGACACGGATGAAGTTCCGATCGGCATAATCGCGGTCGGCTTCGCGGTGGCGGGCGAGGCCACAATAGGCGCAGTTGGCGCGGCATCCCTCGGGATAGGTGAGCAGCAGATTAAGACAGCGCGTGCAGCCGCAGCCATACATCTTGCCGGGCATCAATCCGAGTGTGATGGCGGCAGCGGTCGATATCTGCACATACTCGGGCGAACGCATGTGCGGTGTCAGCCGATTGTTGTTTGGCAGATACACGCCAGCCGGTGGCACATTGGCGTGCTTCACACGCCCACCGTTCCTGGCGTCCGCCGGTGTTACGCCTGGTGCGCGGGGCTGCATCACCTCGGCCAGATTGATGTCGAGACCATCGCGGCCGATGCGCGCGGGCAACGCCGTCTCACGTTTCAGGCAGGACATGAGCGGCGATCTCCTGGTGCGGCATGCAAAAGGCGCAAACCCGGCGGATGGGTTGACATCATGACCCGCAGCCGCCTCCGACGTCGAAGCTGTTGCCGATTTTGATCGAGCAACAAGCGTGCTGCTGCGTGTACCGGCGGCCTATGGCGTCGCACAAGTCGGTGACGCCGTCCGCGGGAAACGCGATGCCGTCCAATCCTGCCATGACGGCGTAGGCATCAACGATGCGCTTGTGCAGACCGGCGGGACGCGCGCAGCCGAGCAGCACTTGCTTGTCGGCTGGAAGGCGCTGGCGCGCTTCAAAGAAAATGCGTCCGACATCGTGCGGATCGGGTGTCACGAAGTTGCGCGTGTAAAAGGGCATGACGACAACAAGAACCAGCGCGTGAATGTTGTTGCGTGCACAGATATCGAGCGCATTGGCCTCTCCGAGGATGCGGCCATAGTGCAGGCCTACGACGATGTGCGGCACGACTTCCATCGATGTGGCACAAAGGGCTGCAAGCGTCGCCTCGAATTCATCAACGGTCCGATCGAGATGATAAATCTCGCGAATCGTCGCTTGCGCGCCGATGACGTCCATCATGGCGGTGTCAACCCCAGCGCTTTCCATCTGCTTGGCGCGGCGTTCGTCCGTCAAGGCGGAATGGATGGCAATCTTCAGATATGGATGATCGCGCTTCAATTGCTCGATGACAGGTAGGAACTTCTCGTACTTGATCTCGTTGCGTCGGTTCGAGCCGCCAGACAGCAGGAAACCTTGCAGGTTTTGCATCAAAATGAGGTGCCGCACCTTTCGATCAAGCATTTCGGGCGTTGTTGCCGGTATCATCGGCTCCAGGATCTTCGCCTGACAATGATCACAGTCGAGGGCGCAGGCGCCGCCGGTCACGGAGAAGGCCGGAAAGGAATTCTTACCACAGCCCTTCACGTCCTGGGTGCTGTACTCCTTGAACGTCGGTGTCGAGAACCGGATCGGGCCGAGACTGCGGTCACGGGCGAACCGTTCCAGAAGGTCCACCAGTGACGCATCCAGTTCGACGTCCTCGAGGGCCTCGACACCTAGGGAGCGCTGCAGCCAAGACTGCTCATTGACGATACCAAGGTCCATACCGGCTCCTCAACACATGCCGCTTGCATTCAAAGTTACGAATGTGAGAATGTAAAGCCCGAACTCAGTCGTGTTGCGTCGGACGGACTGCCAGGGACAGCACACGTCGACAACCGTGATTGGTGAGGATGATCGAGGATCCCGTGACCGCCGAGCCGGACACTGCTGATGCCCTACAAGATGACGCCAGTCTTGGCGCCACAGAGGCTATCCATGGCAGCGTCGAACGCGCGGCGGAACTTTTGCGTTCCATAGGCAGTTCTTACCGTTTGATGAT
>JANNXS010000193.1:0-18967 GCA_031409695.1 Hyphomicrobiaceae bacterium | reverse complement strand
AAAGCGTTCATGGACGGCTTGATTGAGGCCAACAGCCCAACCCCGCGCGAAGACTTGCAACGGTTCGCGACCGATGTCGGCATCGAAGTTTAAGGCCAGCGCCTAGGCGCAATCAGTCTCGGATCTCAACCGTCCCGACTTGGCCGGCCTTCACCTCGATGCTGCGCTCAATGCGTTTGTCGCGAATTTCGAGCCGCACGATATAGCGACCGACCTGCAGGATTGCGCGCGGAGAGGTTTGCACAGTACTCCAAATTGGGTGACCTGAAATATCCAGAATCTCCCATTGATGTTCGCCACTGGCGCCCGGCGGGCCATTGAAACGGATCGCAGCTGCCTGCTGTTCTATGGCGACGGCCGTCGCTTGACCGGCACCAAGGGTGACCTCGCGCGCCGCACGGGCGTTGACGAGGCCGTGTCGCGCTTCAATTCTATACCGGCCTGCTGGCAGATCGAGCTCAGCTGTTTGACGATTGGCGGCAAAGACTTCGGGTGGCACAACATCCAGGCGCTCGATGCGGTACGCAACAGGTTCGTCGGCGGGGGGTTGTGCGGCGCCTGGAAAACGCGATGTCAGCGTGACGCGGGCCCCGGCAAGTGTCAGCGTGCGCTTGACCGTCTCGCCGCCCTGCACGGCAACGCGGTCCCGCACTTCGACCGAACCTTGCCTGGCAACCAGCGCGTATGTGCCCGCTGGCAAAACCAGATCCGGCGACGACGACGATGAGCGCGCGATTTCGCGGCGACCCCGCGGGGCATCCGGGTCATCTTCAAACGCCACGACGATCACTGGCTCCCTGGCCGTGCTTGCTGCCCCCGAGATGGTCACCTGGATACGGCCAAAGGGCCAGGGCGCACCGAGGTCGAGAATGGTGCCGGCCTTGACGTCGATTGCACGCTGGATTGCGGCGGGACCGTCACCAATACGAAACACCCAACTGCCGGCGGGAATTGCGACCCCGGAGGCCAGATCGACGGCCGAAACGGCACCAAATGGTTTTCCAGGCGTGCCATCTGCCGTGGCTTCGTAAATCCGCAGCACCGTCGTTTGCGGCGCCTCGATCGGCACGTTGGCGCGGATCAATCCCGCGTCAAGCGGCACGTCGAGCACAGCCATACCCTGTGCGCCAACCGTAATTCTACTCTGTGAGAGCGACAGAAGACCATCTCGGGCCTCAACGGTGTATGTGCCGGCCGGCAAGGGTACGACCAGATCTTGGCCGACGCCGACATAGGCTGGCCGATCCGTTGCCGTAGCGTTTGCTGGCCGTATCGTCCAATGCACAGGGCGCGCACTCGGTGGCTGGCCGGCGACAAGCACCGTTGCGATTCGCACACTGGATTGGCCGTCGACCCGCGGCGCTGGCCGGGCACCAGGGACAGGCGCTGCGGAAGCCGCTTGTTTTGCAACAACCGGCGGCGATGGAACTGTGCGAGTGGCGGCGACTGGCGCTGGCGGCGGTTTTGTTAGTCCACTCGTCACCGTACTCAAAATTTCCTCAATGCCAGCCACCACCATGGCAGCGCTCTGCCCGTCGATGAACTGGCCTCCGGTTGGCTTGGTGAGGCACTGGTACTTTTGCGCATCATCGCCTTTCACCGCGAGGCCAACGACATGGATGACAACGCCTGGTGCCGCAGCCAAGAGTTCCGGCAATGCAGCACATGCGTCTGGCACACAATTGTCGGGGTCATCATGGATCAAGATCAAGCTTTTCGGCGCGCCGTCCTTCGGCAACGCCTTGGCGGCTTCGCGCAGAGCAGCCGTCAGCGGCCCTTTCCCCTTCGGATTGATTTTGTCGAGGAAAGCGCCAAGTTTCTCGCCATTGGTGGCCAATGGCTCGGACGGGAACACGACTTGCACATCATTGCAGTCGCCCTGACGGCGGTGGCCGAAGGCTGCCAAGCCAACACGTGTTTCAGGCTTCAACTTCGCAAAGCCCGCCTTGAGCGCACCCGTGGCCGTGACGAATTTCGCGACCTTCTCACCCTCGAACCGGTTCCACACGGAGCCGGAGCCGTCAAAGATGACGATTGTCGACGCGGCATCCTGGGCCACAGCAGGAAGCACGGCTGTCAAGACGATGCCAGTTGCGGCAATTGCGAGACGGAGCCGAAACGACACAGGGCAACCTCGTGATGACGGACGCATGCATTGTATCGGCAGTGCCTATGGTTTAGCGAGAGGCAATCCAGCAATAGTCGCTCTTCAGCCGCGGTACCGACAGATGTCCACAGACGTTCTCTCGTTTCTCCTAAAACGCCGCTCGGTCAAGCCATTGCTGATGACTGAGCCCGGCCCGACACCTGAACAGCTGGAGCAGATCCTGACGGCGGCTGCTCGTGTACCTGACCACAAGAAGCTCGTGCCGTGGCGGTTCATTGTGTTTGAGGGCGAGGCGCGCGCGCGCTTTGGCCACGCGTTAGCGGCCGCATGTGAGGCTGAGGAGAAGGAACCGCCGTCCACAATGCGTCTTGATACGGAGCGACGCCGCTTTATGGATGCGCCGCTCGTCGTCGGCGTTGTCTCACGCGTTACACAAACAGCCGGTGCACCCGAGTGGGAACAAGTTCTGTCGACGGGTGCCGCGTGCTTCAATCTTGGACTTGCGGCCAATAGCCTGGGCTTTGCCAGCAACTGGCTCACCGGATGGTACTCTTATTCGCCAGCCATAAACGCACACCTGCATCTTGCAGACAATGAACGCCTCGCGGGCTTTATCTACATCGGCTCAGCCAAGGAAACGCCGCCCGACCGCGAACGTCCGGACTTGGCCAATATCGTTAGCCGTTACTGATCAAGCGACGGTACAACCATCCAAGTTCAGCTCAACCGGATGCGCGGGTCGAGGACCGCGTAAGTGAGATCAACAAGCAGGTTGACGATGATAAAAATCGTCGCGATCAGAAGCACCAGCCCCTGGATCAGGTTAAAATCACCGCGCGTTGTGGCGTCGACGAACAGCTTGCCGATACCATTCAGATTGAACACCTGCTCTGTCACAACGAGCCCGCCGATCAGGAATGCGAACTCCAGGCCAACGACGGTCACGACCGGCAGCATGGCGTTGCGGAGCGCGTGGCGGCGCGTGATCAGCCTTTGAAACACGCCCTTTGCCTTAGCCGTGCGAATGTAATCTTCCCGCAAGACCTCCAGCAAGGCTGAGCGCATCATGCGCGTCGCCACAGCGGCATAACGGTAGCCGACGGCCAGGGCTGGCCAGATCAGCTGCGACAGGTTCGCGACCGGATCTTTAAAAATCGATACGTACTCGATCTTGGGCAGCCAGTTGAAGGCAGCCAGCAGCCCCATAATCATGAGCATACCCAACCAGAACGAGGGTATCGCGAGCCCAGACACGGCGATGATGCGCACCACCCAATCGATCCAGGTGTCCCGATAGAGGGCCGAAAGCGTCCCCAAAGGCACCGCTAGCAAAACGGCAATCAGGGTCGCCATGATCGCCACCTGGAACGAGACGGGAAAACGGATGGCGATCTCGCGCGAAACGGGCTGGTTGGTCCAAAGCGAATTGCCAAGATCCAGTTTTACCAAGCCGACCATGTAGTCAACGAACTGCACATACAGTGGCTTATCGAGCCCAAGGCGTTTGCGCTCGGCGTCGATTGTTTCTTGGGTGATGTTGGCGCCGTCGGCGCGCAATTTCACGACCACCACATCGCCCGGCATGACGCGGATGAGGAAGAACACGGCCACGGCGACGCCGATGAGTGTCGGGATGACCAGGATCAGACGACGGAGGAGAAAGGAGAGCATCGACACCCGACTGTGAACCGCAAGCGTATCCATTCTCCAATTGTGGCGACGTGTCCAGACGTTCCATGGTCGGATGCGGGCGATGGTCGGATGCGGGGCAACTCGGCGGCTGAAGCCGGTCACTCATCGGTGACACTGCCGCACATGTCACCCATGCGCCTGCACGCGCGACGGCAGACGGTTCCTGGGCTACGGTCTAATCATGCAACGGCCAACGACAATGACCGCACCGACGCCCTCAATCGCCACACCCAGGGCGAGCCTTTTGCGCGGCATCTTCTTCATGTGCCTCGCCAGTACGCTGTTTCCGGTCATGAACGGTTTGGTGCAGGTGCTCTCGCAGCGCTACCCCTCCGAGCAGATCGTGTGGCTGCGGACGGCCGGGCACCTGTTATTCGTGCTGGCGTTGTTCGCGCCGCGTTTTGGCTTCATGCGACTGATCACAACCAGCGCCCCCAAGTTGCAGGTCGCGCGCTCAGTGGTTTTGCTGATTTCGACGATCTGCTTCTTTACCGGCGTGAAATACCTGCCGCTGGCCAAGGCCGCCTCCATCAGTTTCACAGCACCCTTCATCGTCGCGCTCATCGCGTGGCCGATGCTGGGCGAAAAGATAAGCTTGGTAAGGCTGGCTGGCGTGCTGGCAGGCTTCGTCGGTGTTTTGATCGTCATCCAGCCCGGCACTGATGTGTTCCAGTGGGCGTCCCTGTACATTTTCGCGAGTGCTACGGCTTACGGACTATACCAGGTGTTGACGCGTCGCGTGGCTGGGCTGGATCTGCCGGAAACATCAGCCGTTTACAGCGCGTTGGTCGGCGCCGTACTCATGACCATCATTGCACCGTGGAGCTGGACACCGATGCAGTCGCTCGGTGACGTTGCCATGATGGCATCCCTCGGCGTGCTTGGCGGTCTTGGCCATTATTGCGTCGCCAAAGCCATGACGTTTGCGCCCGCCAGTGTCGTTGCGCCGTTTCAGTATTGGCAGATGATCGGGTCCGTCATGGTCGGCTATCTCTTGATGAACAGCATACCAACGTCGACGACATGGCTCGGGGCCGGGATCATCATTTGCGCCGGTTTATTTATCGGCTGGCGCGAGACCCGGGAAAAAACCAAGGTCTGACGGAAGGTACGGCGCTCAATTGCAGCCCGCAAGACAGACGATACCTGAGGTGTTGTTGCCGCCCGTGTCAGCCGCCGCAGCAACAACGCTACCGCCACCGTTTTCTTCAGCGAGCTTGGCTTTGGCGTGGGCTGCCCGGGCGTCCAAATCGACGCGTACGGATTGCCCCTCTTCGTCGTCCTTGTCGCTGGTTTTCTGGCGGCTTTTGATAGTGGTGCCGATGGCAACGTTGGTGACGGTCCTGGCCGCCGCCCTGCCGATTTTGCCGGCCTCAGCTGGCGCTGCTTGGGCGCTGATCAATACGACAAGGGCTGCGGAGAGAGTGGCAAGGACGCGATACATTGACGAGCTCCGAACGATGACCGCGTGAACGTGCCATGCAAAACTTAAGAGTTTGTTGACGCTATCGTTCGGTTTTTTCGTATCTCGGTGCCGGCCTTACTTTGAGCCGTCAAGCCGCATCCGATACAAAAATCGCCGCCGATCGCCGGGGCGCATTTTGCGCAATGAGATCGGCTGTCGCGCCATCACACGGCGCAACCCGGCAACACACGGACTTTCTAGGCTACCGTTGGCCTTGAGTGCGTTTAAATGCGGAATGTGCGGACCAGCAAGAGCGACGAGGCGTTCCAGTTCGCGCTCGCGAATCCCAACCTCTCGCAGGTGTGTGACCGTATTGACGAGGTAGTCGAGATTGTCGCCGGAAAGGCCGCGCGCGCCACGGATCAACTCGGCCTGGCGCGCAAGCGTTTGCCGACCGGCGTAGCTCGGATGTGCGCGCTCAACGATGTAGGCGAGTGCCGATACGCGTCGGGGTACAGAGCCCGTCAGTGCACCCGTCAGCGCCACCGGCAGAAACGCCTCACGATACACGCCGCTGACAAGCTCCCGCGCGCGCAGATAGGATCGGACAGTTACAGCTTTGTCGGCTGCCACCCGATAGGCAACGCCCGCGCAAGAGCCACCGCGATCAAGGCCAAGCACGAGCCCTGGCCGTGCGGCTGAACCGCGATGGTGTGTCGATGTGATGCAAAAGCAGCGGTGGTATCCATCGAGCCGCGCTGTCGCTCGCTCGACAACGTCAAACCCTGGCCGCCACATCAGCGAGCCATAGCCGAACACCCACAAATCCCCCGTTTGCATCGCCCCTGTTTGCATAGCCTGTCAGCTCTTGTTCCGCGGTTCGGCGTTAGTCGCGGTGCGCGTCTTGTAGACATCGATCGCCTGCGCCGTGTCCTGGCCTGCTTGCACGATACTGCGGCGAATATCGCGGGTTTCGGTGAATAACTTAAACATGGCATCGCCATCGCCGAAGCGGATGTCGCGCTGCAGCATAATGAGATCCTCAATGTAGCGGCCGAGCATTTCAAGCACGGCGTCCTTGTTGTTGAGGAACACATCGCGCCACATGGTCGGGTCGGAGCCGGCGAGGCGTGTAGCGTCGCGGAAACCGCCAGCCGAGAACTTGATGACCTCACTGTCGGTCACCGTCTCAA
This sequence comes from Hyphomicrobiaceae bacterium, assembly GCA_031409695.1. Classification (GTDB taxonomy): domain Bacteria; phylum Pseudomonadota; class Alphaproteobacteria; order Rhizobiales; family Hyphomicrobiaceae; genus JABFRJ01. The sequence continues at coordinate 12,570 of JANNXS010000193.1, read as the reverse complement.
GATGCCGCGCGGTATTCACAAGTGTGTAGGCGAGCACGTGCGGCACGTGGCTGGTAATGCCAAGGACCAAGTCATGATGCTCCGCATTCATCACTTCGACGTTTGAGCCAAGACCGCGCCAGAATGCCTGCAGCTTCTCAACCGCCGCTACATCTGCGCCAGCGCTGGGCGTGAGCACGCACCAGCGATTGTCGAACAGCGTTGCAAAGCCCGCCTCGGGCCCGGAGTGCTCGGTGCCGGCAATCGGGTGTGCCGGAATGAGATGCACACCCTCCGGTACAAACGGCGCGCAGTCTCTAATGATTGCAGCCTTCACCGAACCGACATCGGTTAAGATGGCGCCAGGCGCGAAATGGGCCTGCATTTCGCGTGTCAAAGCTCCACACACACCCACCGGGGTGCAAAGAATTACGAGATCCGCTCCGCGGGCCGCTTCGGCCGCTGTCTCGTACGCCTCCGACACGAGCCCAAGCCGCAGCGCCGTTTCGCGCGTCTCGGCCGTATGGGCATGACCGACGATCGTCTTTGCCAAACCGTTGCGGCGCACGGCGTGACTGATTGACGAACCAATGAGGCCGATGCCGATCAGGGCGAGACGATTAAACATTGGACTGTGAGGCGTGGGTCGCTGAGGCGGGGGATGCATCGGCAGGCTTTCGCGGCGTGGAGGGGCGAGGGGTCGGCCCGTTCGCACTATCGGCGGGTGTGCCCGGGCGCAAGGGCCGTTCCAGTTTTGTACGGGCGCTCAGCAATTCTTAACACACGCGCAACCGTGCCTTTAGCGTCACATGCGATCCTTGTGGCAGCACATATAGCCGGGACTCCGCCATGCTGCCGACCAATGGCCTTTACGGTCACATCCAAAAGAATACGCTGAAATCCGCGCTATTGCTGGTGGGTTTTGTTGTGCTCATCGTTTTGTTCTGGACGGCATGGTGCGTCATCTACAGCGCCATCGTCGATCATTGGTGGTTTGCCAAGCCAGTGACGACGTACACGCGCCAGCCACCCGTGACGTTCGCGGCCGTCTTCGCCACCGGCTTTGGCCGGGCGCTCACCTGGTGGTGGATGCCGCTGTTCCTGTCGTCCTGCTGGTTTGTAGTCGCCTACCTTTGTTACGCCGACATCATTCGCGCCTCGACTGGCGCGCGCGAAATTACGCGCCGCGAGCAGCCCCGCCTCTACAATTTGGTTGAGAAGACCTCGATCACCGCGGGCCTGCCCATGCCGCGCGTCGAAATCATGCGCACCGGCGCGCTGAATGCCTATGCGGCCGGACTGTCACCGGAGAACGCCGTCATCGCGGTGACGCAGGGCTTGCTGCAAAAACTCGATGATGCCGAGCTGGAGGCCGTCATCGCGCACGAGATGACGCACATCAAGAATCGCGACGTTCGCTTGATGGTGATTGCGGCTGTATTTGCCGGAGGCTTGACCCTCATTGGTTCCGCCGTTTCAAGCATGATCTCTAACGGCTCTGGTGGCGACGTTGCAGCTGGAGCAGCTGAAGGCGCGGCATATGGTGTGATCTCGGGTGATGGCGATGGCGAGAGCCTACCGGTCGTAATCGGCTCGATCCTGATCGGCATTCTGTTCCTGTGCCTCGCGCACCTGTTCGCAATTCTGATCTACTTCGCCATGTCCCGCTCACGCGAGTTCCTCGCGGACGCAGGTGCCGTCGAAATTACCAAAGACGCTGATGCGATGATCTCAGCGCTCAACAAGATCAGCAACGATGACGAGGAGGTGCCCGGCCTCAGTATGAACATGCGCGCCATGATGATCTCTGCCAGCGCCGAAAGCTTGTTCTCGACGCACCCGTCCATCGGCGAACGCGTCTCCGCATTGCAGGCTCACGCGGGTGGTCGTTCCTCAATGGCGCAGCGCGTCGGGCGCGTGGCTACACTTGCCGCAGCCACATGGGGCGGCCGCGCGGGCGGTGGAGCTGTGGCAACGTCAACCGGCGCCGTTGGCTTTGGCCGCCGTGCGGCGCCGACGAAACCGATGGCTCGGTGATCCTTCATCGCGATCCGCCCTTACTGGCTGTTGGCTGCGCCGGTTTCTTCGCATCCTTCTTAGTATCTGCCGGAGCTGGCTTATCAGTTGCTGGAACTGGCGTTGACTCCCCGGCAACCAGTTGTGTCGCATAGTTGCACAAACTGTGGTAATATTCAGCGTCATAAATGGCGCGCGATACTGCATATCCGGCTAGGTTCTTGGCTTGATTTTTTTGAATATCAGTCCTGAATGCAGCACGGCGGTCCAGAATTCTTCTGTTGACGGACTTGAATTGCTCATGCTGCAAAACATCATTGCTCAGGCTGCCAACAATCGAGCCCGTACCGGCCTTGAACACCTCGGCAGCCGCCGTCGCGGGCGCTGCGACTATTTTGACAAGGCTATCGATAATCGAGACACCAGCCCCCCGACGACGAAAGCGTGTATCATTCGAGTCTGGTAAGCCGTGCAAACCTGATCTGAACGCAACAATAGCATGTCTTGGGCAGTGTTGCGTTTGACTGAATCAGTTGCCTCATTGCTCATTTGGCGCATATCCACCGGCAGCGGGTGGCGGAAAAGTTGCGGAAGCTGTATGGTGTGACGCAACTCTTCGTTTGAATAGACTTCCTTATAGTCGTCTTGAGTTGAAATCGTGGCCGTAAGCGTTGGCGTTTGTATGCCGGCCGAAACACATCCAGCCAGAAGCATTGGCGCGGCGACTATTGCAAAAATCGGCGTGTGTCGTGAAATACGCATGACAACCTCAGCACTAAATTATTTTTAGATCGAAAACTCCGATGTATAATGTACCCTACCGAAGGCAAGTGCGATTTATCAACAGCAATTCGGCCTTTCAGAATCGAGCATGATTCATTTTTGAGATTCTGTTGCTTGCACGCAACAGACTGTCAAACTTTCTTTATCTGGACTTTCAACGGTCCGTTTCTCGCGCGGCTCAACAAAGCGCTTGAAACATCTGGCGGGTCACCCGTCCTTCTGGAAGAAATCGTAGATCTTCTGCGCCATATCGGCGTTGATGCCCTTCACAGCTTTCAGGTCCTCGATGCCCGCCCGCGAGACGGATTTGGCGGAGCCGAAATGCGTGAGAAGCGCGCGTTTGCGAGTCGGGCCAATGCCCTCGATATCATCCAGCGGATTGACACTGATCGCCTTCGACCGCTTGGCGCGGTGCGTGCCAATCGCGAAGCGGTGCGCCTCGTCGCGCAGGCGCTGCACAAAGTAGAGCACGGGGTCGCGCGCCTCGAGCATCAGTGTTTTCGCCCGGCCGGGGAAGTGGAAATGCTCGCGCCCCGCATCGCGATCCGGCCCTTTGGCAACGCCAACAAGCGAGACATCGCGAATGCCCAATTCGCGCATGATATCGATGGCAACAGCCAACTGCCCAGCGCCCCCGTCGACCAGCACAAGGTCAGGGATATCGGGAAAGTCATCATCCCCAAGCGGGCTCGCTTCGTCTTCGCCATCCTCGGCATCGCGCTCGTTTTCATCGAGGATGGAGGGTTCCGCTGCGCCGTCTCCTCGCTCCACAATGGGGAGGGGGCCGGGGTGAGGGCCGGTGTCAGTGGCAGACGCTGGGTGATGGCAGTCTGCTGCGTCGGCAGCAACAGCGGTTCGGGCTTCAATCAGAGGTTCAGTCGCGACCAGGGCACGTGTTTGCCCCACAGCAGATTGCACTTCCGCAATGCGTTTGAACCGGCGCGTCAATACCTCGCGCATCATGCCGTAGTCGTCGCCGGGCGTGATGGTCTCCGACTTGATGTTGAACTTGCGGTAGGCGTTTTTGGCGAAGCCCTGCGGTCCAGCGGTGATCATCGCGCCAACGGCGTGCGCACCTGAGATGTGGGAGTTGTCAAACACCTCGATGCGGCGCGGCACCCGCGGTAGCTCGAAACGTTCCTTCAAGCCCTCCAGCAGTTTCCGCTGTGACGATGTTTCGGCGAGTTTGCGCCCCAAGGCTTCCCGGGCGTTGGTCAGCGCATGTTCGACCACACCGACCTTAGCACCTCGTTGCGGAACGCTGATCTCAACCTTGCGATCAGCCTTCGTGCTCAGCGCCTCCGACAGCAGGTCGCGCTCGGCGATCTCATGTGACAGCAAAATCAAACGCGGCACGGGTTTGTCGTCATAGAACTGCGCGACGAAACTGTTCAGCACCTCGCCCGGCTCGAGCGAACGATCCGCACGAGGATAATATGCGCGGTTGCCCCAGTTCTGGCCGGTCCGGAAAAAGAACACCTGCACGCACGTCTGTCCGCCGTCTTGATAGGCGGCAAACACATCGGCCTCTTCAATGCCCTCGGGATTGATGGTCTGATCCGCCGTCACGTGTGCAAGCGCCCACAAGCGATTGCGAAAGCGCGCAGCCTCCTCGAATTCCAGCTTTTCGGCGGCATCTTCCATCAGCCTTTGATAGTGCTGGCGGACGTTCTGGCTTTCGCCGCGCAAAAACGCGACACTCTCGTTGACGAGGTTGCGGTAATCCTCTGGCGGAATTTCGTTTGTGCACGGTCCCGCGCAGCGCTTGATCTGATGCAGCAAGCACGGCCGCGTGCGCGACGAGAACACACTGTCCGTGCATGAGCGTAACAGGAACGCGCGCTGCATCATGTTGATCGTGCGGTTGACCGCACCGGCGGACGCGAACGGTCCGAAATACTGTCCCTTGGTGTTGCGCGCCCCCCGATGTTTGCCGATCATCGGCGCCGTCTGGTCCGTGCGGATCACGATGTAGGGAAACGACTTGTCATCGCGCAGCAGCACATTAAAGCGCGGCCGAAAGCGCTTGATCAGATTGGCCTCGAGCAGCAGCGCCTCGGCCTCGGTGCGGACCGTGACGAACTCCATGCTCGCAGTTGCCGTGATCATGCGCGCAATGCGGTTCGTGTGCCCGAGCAGCCGCGTGTAGTTGGCGACGCGCGCCTTGAGCGAGCGCGCCTTGCCGACATAGATCACCTCGCCCGAGGTATCGAGCATACGATACACGCCCGGTGTACCCGGCAACTGTTTCCAATAGCGTTGGATGACGTCTGGCCCTGTTGCGGGGTCAGGCGTCTCGGCGCTTGGCGGTTCAGGTATGTCAGTCGTCTCCGTCATTGCCCCTGGAACCGCGTTCGGCGGCAAAGATCAAGTCACCCCCGAAACAGCGCCATCACCTCGGCGACCGCCGCCTGCGGCGTTGCCGTGCCCGTGCGCACGGCGGCCTCAAGCTCCGGCAGGCGCGAGGCAACGCGCGGCTCGGCGCGGAGCGCCTGCCGCAGTGCCTCGTCCAGCAGCGCGCGCATCCAGCGCACGGCCTGATCGCTCCGGCGTGCCTGAAACACGCCCGCCCGCGTCAGGCGGTCGCGATGCTCGCTGATTTTCTGCCACAAAGTGTCGAGACCAGCATTCGTCAGGCCTGAGACGGTCAGCACGGGCGGGGCCCATTCCGGAGTCGCGGGCGTGAGAATGTGCAGCGCATTTTGATAGTCTGCGGCGGCGCGGGTTGCGCGCGGGACGTTGTCGCCGTCGGCCTTGTTGATGCACACGATATCGGCCAGTTCGATGATGCCCTTTTTGATACCCTGTAGATCGTCGCCGCCACCCGCCAGCAGCAGCACGACGAAAATGTCGACCATGTCGGCAACCGTCGTCTCGCTCTGGCCGACACCGACCGTTTCGACGATGACGATATCAAAACCCGCCGCTTCACAAAGCGCCATGGTCTCGCGTGTTTTGCGCGCAACGCCGCCGAGCGTGCCCGACGTTGGCGAGGGACGGATGAAAGCGTTGGGTGACATGGCGAGACGGCTCATACGCGTCTTGTCGCCAAGGATCGATCCGCCGGTGCGCGATGATGTCGGGTCCACGGCGAGCACGGCAACTCTATGCCCGGCGTCGACGAGGTTCATGCCGAGTTGGTCGATGGTGGTCGATTTGCCAACGCCCGGAACGCCCGTGATGCCGATCCGATGGGCCTGGCCGATGTGCGGCAACAGCAGCTGCAGGAGGGCCTGTGCCTCGGCTTGGTGTGCGGGCTTTGTGCTCTCGACAAGTGTGATTGCCCGGCCGAGCGCGGCACGGTTGCCCGTGCGCAGCGCCGCCGCAAGGTCGTTCAGGTGTGTTGGCCGCAGGGTGCTCATATGACCCTGTATCTGAAATTAAGGACAGCCGCCAAATGCGCTGCGCATGAGTTGCACCGAAAATGCAACAAGCTCCCCTCGCTATTGCGGACGGTAGACCCGCGCGTGAATTGACACCGCCCCACCGCAAACCGCAGAAGCGGGCACAGACGCTTTCAACATTCGGACTTATCGCCATGATCCGCCCCACGCGCAGTGCGTTGTACATGCCCGGCTCGAACGCCCGTGCGCTTGAAAAAGCAAAGACCCTGCCCGCCGACGCCGTCATTCTGGATTTGGAAGATGCCGTGGCGCCGGATGCCAAAGCTGAAGCACGGGAACGTGTGTGTGCCGCTGTCGGGAACGGGGGCTTCGGCCCGCGCCAGGTCATCATCCGCATCAACGCGCTGGATACGCCGTGGGGTTTGGCCGATCTCGAAGCCGCGGCGGGAGCAAGGCCCGATGCCGTGCTGTTGCCGAAGCCAAATTCAGCCGACGATATCGATCGCGCCAGTGCCGCCCTTCGCCAAGCCGGTGCGCCGGAGGCGACAAAGCTCTGGGCTATGATCGAGACGTCACTGGCTGTGCTTGAAGCACGCGCCATCGCGGCCTCGGCCAAGCACGCCGGCTCCCGACTGACGTGCCTGGTGCTTGGCACTAACGATCTTGTCAAGGAGACCCGCGCCGAACTTGATGCACAGCGCACGGCTGCGCTCTACTGGCTCTCGACGGCGGTCACAGCAGCCCGGGCCTATGGCCTGACGGTGCTCGATGGCGTCTTCAATGATTTCAAGAATACCGAGGGGTTGGCCCGCGAGTGCGCCCAAGGGCGCATGCTTGGCTTTGATGGCAAGACGCTGATCCACCCCGACCAGATCGCGACCGCAAACATGGCATTTGCGCCAACGGCCGACGAAATCGCGACTGCACGCAAAATCATCGACGCATTCGATTTGCCACAGAATAAGGGAAAGGGCGTCATCACGCTCGACGGCCGCATGGTCGAGCTGTTGCACGCCGACATGGCGCGGCGCACCATCGCAATCACCGACGCCATCGCGGCACGTGGATGAGGAGCAGACAATGATCACCACTCCGGCAACACCCCCTCCGACGTGGGTCTCGGCAGCGCTCGACTACGTGCCGCGTTGGATTGGCTATCAGATGGCGGCGACCGAGCAGCCCGGCTGTGTGATTGCGGTGGCTTACAAGGGGCACGTGATCTTCGAGCAAGCCTTCGGCGTCGCAAACCTCGCAACTGGTGAGACACTCACGCCGCGGCACCGGTTTCGGGTCGCATCACATTCCAAGAGTTTTACCGCAGCCGGCGTCATGAAGTTGCGCGAGATGGGCAAGATTTCGCTCGATGACACCGTCAGCCGATATGTCTCAGGGGTGCACGATAGCGTCGCGCAAGCAACGATCAGCCAACTGCTGTCACACTCGGCGGGCATCACGCGCGACGGTCCCGATGGCGGACAGTTCATGGAGCGCAAGCCATTTCTGTCGCTGCCCGAGCTCAAAGCCGATCTCGCTAAGCCACAGCCGCTCGGCACATCCGAAACCTTTAAGTATTCGAACCATGGGATTGCGCTGGCGGGGCACATCATTGAAGTCGCGACCGGCGAACCCTACACCGCGTGGATCGCGCGTGAAATTGTTGGCGCGCTTGGTCTCAAGGAGACCCTGCCGGACGTAACGGCCTTGCCACAGCCAGCACCGAAATTTGCCCTCGGACATTCCGGCAAGCTGCCGTTCGGCAAGCGGATGGTCGTGCCAGGATCAGCCGCGGGCAATGCCATGGCGGCCGCCACCGGCTTTGCCTCGACCGCGGGCGACCTCGTGCGCTTTTTCGCGGCGTTGCTGCCCAACGCGGAGACCGCACTTTTGACCCCTGCGAGCCGACGCGAAATGTCCCGCCGTCACTGGCGCGACAAGCATTCAGGTATCGAGCGATATTATGGCCTTGGCCTCATTATTGGCCCTGTTGGCCCATGGTCGTGGTGGGGACATTCGGGCGGCTGGCCCGGCACACTGACCCGCACATTGAACATCCCGGACCACGACTTAACCATCTCTGTGCTGACCAACGCCGTCGATGGCCCGGCCCACATGTGGATGGACGGAATCGTGCATATCCTGTCGACGTTCCACGCCTATGGCGCACCCGAGGCAGCCGGCACCAATGCCGATTGGAACAGCCGCTGGTGGAGCCTCTGGGGTGCCTTCGATGCCGTGCCGGTCGCTAAAAACCGCGCACTTCTGGCCATGCCATCTCTTGCACAACCGTTTTTCGATACGACGGTCATCGACGTCACCGGCCGCGATACCGGCAAGGTGATCCAAGCGCCAGCCTTCGGCGATCTTGGCGAAGGTGCGCGGCGTGTGCGCGATGGCCGAGGGGCGGTGTCCGAACTCTGGGTTGGCGGCAAACAGATGAAGCGCGAGGCCGATCTGGTGGCCGAAATTCAAACGCGCTACGCGGCCCATAACGCCTGACCGCCCAATACCGAACCAGGATCGACCAAATACCGACGTTTGTTGCCCGGCTGGCGACGGCCATCGTTTGCCAGACAGCCACCCATTGAAAGGCTGGAGCAGCAACCAAAGTGACGAGCATGATCGCAGACTCTCGCCCAGGTTGACGGCGTCGGCCGGCCGCGCGTCATCTTCATATTGCGTTCATCACGCCACTGTCACAAAACTGTCATCTTATGGCGGGTGACAGGCTGGCGTCATGTCGGACGAAACAGTTGGCGTACGTCCCCTGACCTGGGGAGCGTGGGGATGGGTTTGGGCTTCGACCCTAAAACCGCGACGCGTTGAGACATGGTTCACCCTTGCCATTGCCGGGCTGTTTTGCGGCTACGCGTGGCGACTTGAAGGCACTGTCGAGAACATCCTGTACACGCTTGGCGTTTCCATTGCTTTGGCCGCCTCGGTGGCCGTCGCGACACGCCGGATGTTATTTTCGGCCACCGCCGTCAGCGCACTCGCCATCGCCATATATCTTGCGGCTTCGACCAAGCGCGCCATCATGAACATGGTCGTGCACGCGTACGACGTGTTCTTCTACCTGAGTTCCTGGTCGACCATCACGTTCCTGGTCAAGGATCAGCCGGTCTTGATTGGCAAGGCAGCTATCACCCTTTTGGCCTTGATAGCCCTCGGCTGGTTCGTCTGGCGGTTCGATCGGACGCGGGTGTCACGCGCGTCGGCTGGCCTGGTGGCTGCGGCTGGCCTGCTGCTCGGGGCTTATGGTTGGGCTGCCAAAGGCGAGCGTCGCCATATGCAGTTCCACTTCGAGAACCTGTATCTGTCGTCGTTCTACGCCTCGTGGGGCGAGACGGCTGCCACGCTTTGGCATGGCACGATGATGGATGCTGGCCCACGCGTCGGAGCGGCACCTCTGGCTTTGCCGAAGACCTGCTCACCCGATCAGAAACCGCCTCACATTGTGCTGATCCACCAGGAATCACTGGTGCAGCCCGAGCTGTTTTTACCAGGCCTGAAGTATGACCGCGCCGTCGACCCGATGTTTCGCTCACAAGACGGCCAGGTCCATAAAATGCGCGTTGAAACCTACGGCGGCGCATCGTGGCTGACCGAATTCTCGTTGCTTGCCGGGGTTTCGACGCAGTCCTTCGGCGGCATGCGCCAGTTCGTGCAAACCTTCATGGTCAACAAGCTGAAGGACACACTGCCCCAGCGCCTGGAGCAGTGTGGCTACAAGAGCGTGTTGTTCTATCCAGTTCTGCGCAACTTTGTATCGAATGAAAAATTCTATGCCTCGATCGGCATCAGAGACGTACGTGACATGAAGGACCAAGGCGCCGCCACGTCGCACGAACGCGATCATGTTTATTTCCGCAACGCCGTCGCTGACATGGAAATGCACCTCAAAACGTCCGACAAGCCACTGTTTACTTACATCCAGACGATGTCAGCACACTGGCCCTACGACTGGGTATTTGAGAAAGACATCCAGGTCCCAGGCGGCGGGCCGGGCACGCATCCAGACATGCACGAGTATCTGCGACGCGTGTCCTTGGCCAGGTTGGACTACGACGCGTTGATCGCCTCGCTGAAAGCAAAGTTTCCGAGCGAACGTATTCTCGTCGTGCACTATGGCGACCACCAGCCGGCGGCAACGCGCATGCTGGTTGGCTATGATGATAATGCGGATATCGAGGAGGTCAAAATCGATGATCGCCACAAGGGCTTCATCACCTATTACGCCTTCGACGGCATCAACTATCAAGTGCCCGACACACGCCACGGGGTAGCCTCGTCTGAGGCGATCGATATCCCCTACGTCGGCACGCTCATTCAAGCGGCGGCCGGTCTCCCGTTGACGGACGCAGGTCGTGAACGCTTACGCCTGATGCAGGTTTGCCAAGGTCGCTATTTCAACTGCGATAAGCGCGAAGAAATCCTGGCGTTCCACCGTCGGCTGATCGACAGTGGCATTATCGTCGCACGTTGACGTTGGTGACGTGGCCGTGATGCGGCCGCGCGAGAAAGACTTTGAGCGAAACGACCAACTGCGCGGCCAGTCACATCTGCGTAACCTGAACGCCCTTCGAACCCGGGTTAATGTAGCATTGGTCTGGAGCTTCCAAGCCCACTCGCAGATGGACGCGGCGTTGTTGGCCCATCCCCAACGACCAGGGCCCCGTCGCGGACTGTTATCGCAACGGTGTCGCCATCTTTGACAACGCCGCTGAGTATCCCCTCCGCGAGCTGGTCCTGGACCGCTTTTTGGATCGTACGCTTGAGTGGCCGCGCGCCATAGGCAGGATCGTAACCCCGCTCGGCAAGCCACTCACGCCCCTCGGTCGTGAGGCTAAGCTTGATCTCGATCAGCCAACAGTTTCGCAACACGCGCCATCTGGATATCAACAATTGCGCCCATATGGTCGCGCTTCAAGCGATGAAACACGATCGTCTCATCAAGGCGATTGAGGAATTCCGGCCTGAAACGCTGCTTTACTTCGGCGAGCACGAGCGACTTCGCGACCTCGAAACTGGCGTCGGTGTCGGCCGTGACGAGATGTTCTGCACCGATATTCGACGTCAGAATGATGAGCGTGTTCTTGAAATCGACCGTGCGCCCTTGACCGTCCGTTAACCGCCCATCATCGAGCACCTGCAGCAGCACGTTGAACACATCCGGGTGTGCCTTCTCGATCTCATCGAACAGGATCACCTGATAGGGTCGACGGCGCACCGCCTCGGTCAACGCCCCACCTTCATCATAACCGACATAGCCGGGTGGTGCGCCGATCAGGCGCGAGACGGAGTGCTTCTCCATATACTCGCTCATGTCCATGCGAACCATGGCGTTTTCGTCGTCGAACAGAAAGTTCGCCAGCGTCTTGGTCAGCTCAGTCTTGCCAACGCCCGTTGGCCCAAGAAACAGAAATGAGCCAATCGGCCGGTTCGGGTCTTGTAGCCCCGCGCGGGCACGACGGACAGCCGTTGAGACAGCGGCAACGGGCTCCTCCTGGCCGACGACGCGGGCCGCTAACGCCGCCTCCATGCCGAGCAGCTTTTCTTTCTCTCCTTCCAGCATCCGCGCCGCCGGCACGCCGGTCCAGCGCGAGACGATCTGGGCGACATGATCGGGCGTTACGGCTTCCTGAACCATGGTTTGAGACTTGCCGTCGCCAGCTTCAAGCGTCGCCACTTGTTTCTCAAGCTTTGGGATCACGCCGTAAGCAAGCTCACCCGCGCGCGCAAGATTGCCCTTGCGTTGCGCTTGCTCTAGCTCGATGCGCGCCGCTTCAAGCTCCTCTTTCATTTTGCGGGCCGAACCGAGCTTGTCTTTCTCGGCCGACCAGCGCGCGGTCATCGCGCTTGATTTTTCGTCGAGTGCTGCGATTTCGCCATCAATTTTGCCGAGGCGATCTTTGGACGCTGCGTCGGTCTCCTTTTTAAGCGCCTCGCGCTCGATTTTCAGCTGGATCGCGCGCCGATCGATTTCATCCAATTCCTCTGGCTTACTGTCGACCTGCATGCGTAAACGCGACGCCGCTTCGTCCATGAGATCGATGGCTTTGTCGGGCAGGAAGCGATCAGTAATGTAACGGTTCGACAGCGTGGCGGCGGCGACGATGGCTGCGTCCGTAATGCGCACGCCGTGGTGCAGTTCGTATTTCTCTTTCAAGCCGCGCAACATCGAGACCGTGTCTTCCACCGTTGGCTCGCCAACAAAAACCGGCTGGAACCGCCGCGCCAGCGCCGCATCCTTCTCGATGTTTTTGCGATACTCGTTGAGCGTCGTCGCCCCGATACAGTGCAACTCGCCGCGCGCGAGAGCAGGTTTTAACAGGTTCGACGCATCCATCGCGCCTTCGGACTTTCCAGCGCCGACGATGGTGTGCAGTTCGTCAATGAACAGCACGATGCCGCCCTCGGCCGCTTGCACTTCGGCGAGCACGGACTTCAG